>JACDGM010000030.1 GCA_013815325.1 Chthoniobacterales bacterium | reverse complement strand
ACGCAACTCACCGTCAATCTCCTGCGGGTGCTCTTCGTCACCTTCTGCGCCGCGGTCGGTTCGAGCGTCACGGCGGAGGCGATGGATAACCCGCTGCGCGGGCTGCTCATCGGCCTCATCTTTGGGCTCGCGCTTGTGCTCGTGGATCGCCTGCTCAAAGGCTTTTCCCTCCGCGCGTTTTCGTCCGCGACACTCGGCCTGCTCCTGGGCCTCTTTTTCGCCAACCTCCTCTTGTCGTCACAGGTCCTGCGCTACCAATCGGAATTCACACAGTGGGCCGCGCGTCTCGTCGTTTATTGCGCCTTTGGTTATCTCGGCACGATGCTGGCGATGCGCAGTAATCGCGACGAATTCTCCCTCATCATCCCCTACGTACGCTTCGCGCGCGAGACCACCCAGCACGAGCCGCTCGTCATCGATACCAACGTCATCATCGACGGACGCATCGCCGATCTTTGCGCGACCGGTTTTCTCAGCCGCTCACTCATCGTGCCGCGTTTCGTCCTCGGAGAGTTGCAGCTCCTGGCTGATTCGCGTGACAACATCAAACGCGAGCGTGGCCGCCGCGGCCTCGAAATTCTTAACCAATTGCAACGGGGGCGCGAGATCGACCTAACGATCCACGATAGCGCCGACGATGCCGCCCTCGGGGTGGACGCGCGCCTCGTGCGGGTGGCGAAAGTGCTGCAGGCGCGTCTTTTGACTAACGATCAGCCGCTTTGCCAGGTAGCGCGCTTGCAGCAGGTGCCGGTCTTGAATCTGGCCGACCTGGCGCGCGCCTTACGGCCGGTGGTGGTGGCGGGCGACGAGCTCGATCTGAATCTGGTGAAGGAAGGCCGTGACCCGCATCAAGCAGTCGGCTATTTGCCAGACGGCACGATGATCGTCGTAAATCACGGCCGGCCGCACATCGGTCGTGTCGCAAGCGTGGTCGTATCGAGCGCGTTGCAGACCGGGGGCGGCCGCCTGATTTTCGCAGAGCTGAAAGAGAACGCCAAAATCCGTGTGCCCTTGGAGGCGAAAGCCACCGCCGTATAGACGTTGTTGGAAAGCCCGGCCCTTGCTTCGCATCCGTTAGAGAAGTCTGCGAAGGGCTGGCTTCTCCGATTCCGGACGCGCGGACACTTACACTTACATTTACACCCTTCACCTGCGCAGAAAGAGTATAAGTGCAAGTGTAGGTGTAGGACTAAAAGCAAATCAGGCGAACGACTGTTGCTGCGGATTCTAGTTCTATAAAGTTTCCGCGCCTACCGCGCTCGAAGCCACCCAAACCTCCCACAGAACAAAGCGCCAGCGGCTTAGCGGAGCCCGACGGCGTTACGCACGCGCGCCATCACTTCATCCGCGATCGCGTTCGCGCGATTCGCGCCTTTGGCGAGCACCTCATCGATGTAACCCGGTTGCGCGATAATCTCTCCCCGGCGCTCCCGCATGGGCTCGAAATATCGCCAGAGTTTTCCAAAAAACTGCTTCTTAAAATCGCCGTAACCGCGTCCGCCCTGCGCAAACGCCGCGCGCATTTCCGCCGCCTCTTCCGCGGTCGCAAAAAGCGAGAAAAGCTGGAAGACCACCGACGCGTCCGGATTCTTCGGCGCGTCGACCGGCGTCGAGTCGGTCACGATGCTCATAACGCGTTTCCGCGTCTCCTTTTCGTCGCTAAAGATGTCGATCGTGTTGCCGTAGCTCTTGCTCATCTTCTGCCCGTCGAGGCCGGGCACCGTCTCGGTTTTCTCTTGGATGTATGGCTCCGGCACGCGTAAGACGTCACCAAATTTGTCGTTCCATTTTAACGCAAGATCACGCGCGATTTCGAGATGTTGCTTTTGATCCTTGCCGACCGGGACTAAGTCGCTGCCGTAAATCAAAATGTCCGCCGCCATCAAAACTGGGTAGGAGAAAAGCCCGGCCGACGCCGCCATGCCGCGCGCGATTTTGTCCTTATAAGAATGCGCACGCTCGAGAAGCCCCATCGGCGTCACCGTGCTCAGAATCCAGGCCAGCTCCGTCACCTGGGGCACGTCCGATTGGCGGAAGAGCGCGCCCTGCTCCGGATCAAGCCCGCAGGCGAGAAAATCGAGCGCAAGGCGGCGGCTGTTTTCGCGCAGCGCGGCGGGATCGTGCAGCGTCGTTAGGGCATGATAATCGGCGATGAAATAAAAAGCCTCGCCCTGCGCCTGGAGCGCAATCGCCGGCTGCATCATGCCGAAATAATTTCCGATATGGAGCGCGCCGCTCGGTTGGATGCCAGAAAGAATGCGCATGACCGATGAGGTTTCCACGCTGGCGGGGAACGATCAACCGAAAGCCGCTGGGCGCGTTTCAGGACAACAACCAGCTAATTGGCATCGGTAACGGATGAAAGTGCATCTCGACTCCGATAGTACTCGGCGGGCACCACAGCTGCCGCGTCACAAGGACTGCCGCAGTCCGGCTGACGGCTTCGTCGTCGGCAAATTTCCGCTCGTTAGTCAACCGCGATCTGGCAACTCGGTATGAAACCATCGCTACAGCTTTGGAGACAACAAAACCTCCACAAGGTGTTTTTTGCATACGGCAACTTTTTGCCTTTGTCCGCGCTTGTCCCCCGCTCGATGGCAAAGACTCCTCCCAGAGACATTGTTTACGTTCCTGCGCTGCCTAACCCGGATTCCCAAGCTCCAGCGTCAGCTTGCTATTTCGTTTTGCCTTCGATCTCGTCAGCCAGCGGGCCGGCGTCGTAGACTTTGCGGAGCGCTTCGCCGATCGCGGCGGAATCGACCGAGACGGCGCGCGCTTGCGCGTCGTCATAGACATAGTCGAGCACGAGTGATTGGATGTTGCCGTCAAAGATGATGCCGACAAATTCGCCCGCCCGGTTCACGACGGGACTGCCACTGTTGCCGCCGATGATGTCAGCGTCGCAAACGAAGTCGAAGTTTGTGCCTAACGAGAGTTGATCTTTGCGGGCGATCCAGCGTTGCGGCAGCTCGAAAGGCTCCTTGTTCTGGTGCTCGGCGGAGCGCTGATAGAGGCCGCTGAAGTCGGTAAAGGCCGGAACCTGTTTTCCGTTTTCCTCATAGCCGCGGACGGTGCCGTAGGCGAGGCGGAGAGTAAAGGTGGCGTCCGGATAACTGCTCGTTCCTTTGATCGCGAAACGCGCCCTGGCGATCTGCGCGTAAGCCTGTTGCTTCGCCTCGTCATTGGTATCAACAGTCTTACGCGCCGCCCGCGCGATTGGGTCAATCAGAAGCGTAAGGTTAAGCAGGGGATCGTTCGCCGCCTTGATGGCAGCGCTGTCGCCGGCGTAGAGTTTCTTACGAAATGCAAGATCCTTCAGCTTCGTCCCCGTGACGAGTTCCGTGGCGCGGGCGGCGGGTGATTTGCCGGCCAAGACTTTCTTCACCATCGGATCCTCCGCGCCCAAGTGGTCGGTGAGGTCAGTGAGAGAATCTGTTAGTTGTAACTCTTCAAGATCGTCATAGATCGGCTCGGTGGAAAAGAGCTGTAGCTCGAGAGAGTCGCTGGAACTTTCCCGAAACTCTGGGAGCCGCTCGCCGTTGGGCTTCGCTCGTTCCTCCGGGGCGCGCGCCAGTAGGCGCGCATAGTGGGCGAGCGTGCTGTTAAATCCCAGTTCCCTTTCGTAGTAGTCGTAAACGGGCGCTGTCTTAATGATGGCTGCTTGGGCCGCGGCGATTTTATCGTAGGCCGCAAGTCCCTCCTGGAACTTTGCGTCCTGGCCGGCGCGCGCCTGCATCTCCTGGCGCAACTTTGTTTCGTCGGCTTGCAACTTCTCAAAGATGGGGGGGTCGAGCAAGCCCTCGAGCCGTCCTTTAAGGGCCTTGCGGCTGTTTTGCACGCCGAAGAGATCGTCGCGTGCGCGCCGGGCGTTTTCGAGCGAACGCTCGCTGTAACTGGTGAGGTTCACTTCCCGGCGGTAAAGCACAGCCATCCTCTGCGGGAGCTGCCGGTCGCGCGCATCAGTGAGGACGGAGAGACTGAGTTCGCGATCTGTGCCGCCAGGGTTGCCGCTCACAAAAACCAAGTCGCCTTCCTTTGGGCCGGCGGAATTAAACTTGAGGTAGTTGTCGATGTGAGCGGGCTTGTCATGTTCGTAAACGCGAAAGATACAGATATCGAGGTCGTAGCGCGGATACTCGAAGTTATCCGGATCGCCGCCGTAGAAGGCGGCCTGCTGCTCGGGCGCGAAAACAAGCCGCACATCGGTGTACCTTTTGTAACGATAAAGCTGATAGGAGCCGCCTTCGTAAAGGGTAATAACGTTGCTGCGCAAGCCGGTCTTGTCTTTCGACTCCTTCTCGATCTGGGCGATGATCGCGCGCCGCGCGGTGAGGGCGGCGTCCGCGTTCATCGAGGGCTTGATCGCGGCATTGACGCGCTCGGTCACATCTTCGATCGATTCGAGGACGTTGAGCTCGAGGTCGAGCGCGCGTTGTTCGTCCGCCTGCGTCCTGGCGTAGAAGCCGTCGTGCAAATAATTGTGCTCGGCGCTGCTCAGCTTCTGCAAAGTGTCGGCGCCAACGTGGTGGTTCGTGATGGCAAGACCATCCGCGGAAATGAAGGAACCACTGCCACCGGAGTTAAAACGGACGCTTGCCTTCTGCAGATGGTCGAGCCATTGCGGGGTCGGGTCGAAATGGTATTTCTGCTGTAACTGTTCCTTCGGCGGGGCGTTGAAGAGCCACATGCCTTCATCGCCGCGGGCCGCGGCAAGAGTTACGCCCAACGACAGAAAAACGGCCAACGGGCGAAGCGAGATCATGGCCTAGTCTAGAGAGCCGGCTCGCCCTGCCAAGCTTTGCTTCGCGCCGCCGTGATGGTTTACCGGCGAACATCGCAGCGCCTTGTAGCGGGCGCTGCCCTCAGCGCAACGTCGCTCGGCTCCGGCGACACGCGAGGCGAGCTTCTGCTTGTCGCCCTGGCCCTATTGAGTCATTGATCGATTATGAACGAGGCAAAGCGCGCGCTCATTACTGGCATCACCGGCCAGGATGGCTCCTATCTGGCCGAACTGCTTCTCGCGAAAGGCTATGCCGTTCATGGTGTCGTTAGGCGAACGAGTAATCTGGTGCGCTCGCGCATCGAACATCTGCGCGGCGATGAATCCATCTACGGGACCCGGCTCTTTTTGCATTACGGCGATCTGTCGGATGGGACAACGCTACGACGAATTTTCGCTCAGGTGCAGCCGGCCGAAGTTTATCATCTCGCCGGTCAGAGCCATGTCGGGTTGAGCTTCGAAATTCCGGAGTCGACTTCGGAGGAGGTCGCGATGGCGACGTTGCGCTTGCTCGAGATTTCGCGCGATCATGCGCAGCCGCTGCGCTTTTATCACGCCTCCAGCTCGGAGATTTTCGGCGCGGCGGCCGAGTCGCCGCAAACGGAAGAGACGCCGCTGCGGCCGGCCAGCCCCTATGGTTGCGCGAAGGCTTTTGCGACGCAGCTTGCTCGCGTTTACCGGCAGGCTTACGGGCTATTTGTTTGCAACGGTATTCTTTACAATCATGAGTCCGCACGCCGCGGCGAAAATTTCGTGACCCGCAAGATTGCGCGCGCGGCGGCGCGGATCAGCCGCGGCGAGGAGAGCGAATTGGTCCTTGGCAACACTTCGACGCGGCGCGATTGGGGGCATGCGCGGGATTACGTCGAAGCGATGTGGCTGATGCTGCAACATGACGAGCCCGATGATTATGTGGTCGCGACGGGAGAGAGCCATTCGGTGCAGGAATTCGCCGAAGCAGCCTTTGCCGTGGTCGATCTCGATTGCGAGAAATACGTAAAACACGACCAGGCCTTCGAGCGTCCGACTGAGCCGTGCAGGCTGGTGGGCTCGAGCGAAAAAATCGAGCGCACCCTCGGCTGGCGTCCGCGTAGCACGTTTAATGAACTCGTCCGCGAAATGGTGGAAGCGGAGCTGGCGGCGTTGCGCGAGATCGGCGCGTGAGGAGGATGGCTTGCGCTTTAATTCGCGAGTTCTACTTTCCGGGGCGTGAAAAAAATCGAGGCGATCATCAAGCCCTTCAAGATGGAGGATGTGAAGGAGGCGCTCGCCGAAATCGGGGTCGAAGGGATGACGCTGAGTCAAGTGAGAGGCTTCGGTCGTCAGAAAGGGCACACCGAAATTTATCGTGGGAGCGAATACACGGTCGATTTTTTGCCGAAGGTGAAGATCGAGATCGTGCTCAGCGACGAGCGGACGCAACGCGCGGTCGAGGTGATCGCACGAGCGGCGAAGACCGGCAAGATCGGCGACGGAAAAGTCTTCGTCTGCGAAGTCGAACAGGTGATTCGCATCCGCACGGATGAGCGGGGCGCCGAAGCGATTTAGCCATCTGTCCGCAACGGTTCCTTGCGAAACCTGATGAACGATTACCTCCTCTCCGCGCTCCTCGGCGTGATCGAGGGCCTGACCGAGTTTGTGCCCGTCAGTTCAACGGCGCATCTACGAATCGCGGAGGCGCTCCTCGGGGTCGATCTCCAGAGCGGTTTCTGGAAAATGTACAGCATTGTCATTCAGCTGGGCGCGATTCTGGCGCTGACCGCTTACTTTTGGCGGCGCATTCTGGATTTCCTCCGGACGTTTCCGAAAGGGGAGGGCGGCGATCGCGACTTCCTGACCCATCCGCTAAGCCTTGTGATGATCGCGTTCGTCGTCACCGCCATCCCGGCTTTCCTGCTCACGAAGCTGATCGGCAAAAACCTGGAGAATTTGTTGGTGATGGCGTGGGCGCTTTTTATCGGCGGCATCGTCATGAGGGTGGTCGATTTGCTTTTCGTTAGGCCGAGGATTGAGCGAATGGAAGAGATGTCGTTGCCGAGCGCGATCTGGATCGGCGCGGTGCAAACCCTCTCCGCCATCTTCCCCGGCACCTCGCGCTCGATGTGCACGATTGCGGCAGGGCAGGTCGCGGGGATGTCGCGCGAGGCCGCTCTGGAGTTTTCCTTTTTCCTCTCCATCCCGACGATGTTCGCCGCCACCGGCTACGATCTGCTGAAGACCCTCAAGCCGCATCACACGACCGAGGCGATCGCTCCCCTAACGATGACGCCGCATCTCTGGCTCGTGCTCGCGCTCGGTTTTGCGATTGCTTTCTGCGCGGCCCTGGCGGTCGTCGCCTGGTTTCTCCGCTGGGTGCGCCGGCATGGGTTTGCGCCCTTCGCGATTTATCGAATCGTCCTCGGCGCGGCGCTTTTCATCGCGTTAAGTCGCGGGCTCATTGGCCGCTGAGGGCAAACGAGGTAGAGTCCATCCATTGTGCCCGAGGAGACTATTTTGCCGGACCTGCAGAGCAGCGTGCTCTGCGAGGATGTGCGTTGTGAGTTCAACGGCATGCAGACGCTCGTCGGTGTGCTTAACGTCATCCCGACTCCCAAGCTGCCGGTTAATTACCTGCGGCTCTGCATCTGGACGCGCTGGTGCAGCGGCGCGGGAAAATTCCGGCAACGCTCGAAGATCGTTGGCCCGGATGACACCCAGACAATCGCGCAAGCGGAAGTCGAGTTCGTGCTCAAGGAGATGGAAGGGCACGCGACCAACGTGCATTATTTCGGCGGCTTGCAGTTCCAGCAATTCGGATTGCACCATGTTGAGATTTATCTTGGTGATGAGCTGAAGCTCAGGTTTCCATTGCCGGTGATCGAGCTGAAGCCGCCTCACGCCTAACGAAATTCTTTCGCTCTAGCGCGGGTGTCTCCCCCGCGAAGGCGGTTGGCTCCCGCCGGACCGCGCGGGTCAGAGACCCGCGCTACACGTCCGCCTAACGAGGCGAACCCCCGCTAAACCCGCCCGACGATCGCGAGGATGACGCGCCGGCGTTTTGCGCGGGGAAACAAAAGCAGCTTGCGCGCGCTGGGCGTCATTCTATCGTTCGGGCGCGTTGGCGGCGGAGCAGCGGAAAACATCCGCGCCGACCATTCCTCAATCGCGAAGGCAGATGGCAAATACGATTCTCGTCGGCGCGCAGTGGGGCGATGAAGGCAAAGGCAAAATCATCGACGTCCTCACCGGCAACGCCGACATCGTCGTCCGCAGCCAGGGGGGCAACAATGCCGGCCACACCGTCATCCACGGCGGCAAGAAATTTATCTTGCACCTCATCCCGTCCGGCATTTTGCGACCCCGGAAAATTTGCGTGATCGGCAACGGAGTGGTGATCGATCCGATCGCGCTCGTTAGGGAAATCGACGGTCTGCGCAACCTCGGAGTCAAGATCGGCCGCAATCTCCTTATCAGCGACTGCGCGCATCTCGTTCTACCATATCATCGCGCGCTCGATGAGCAGCGGGAGCTGCGCAAAGGGGTCGCCAAAATCGGCACAACCAAACGCGGCATCGGTCCAGCCTACGGCGACAAGGCCGCGCGTACGGGTCTGCGCATTGCTGATTTGATGCAGCCGGAATTGTTCTCGAAAAAGCTCACGGCCAAGATGCGCGAGAACAACAGCATCCTTAAAGCGCTTGGAGCAAAACCGATTTCGTGCGCGAAAGTGAACGCCGATTTTCTCGCGGCGGGGGAACGGCTGCAGCCGTTCGTCGCGAACACGGTCGTTTACCTGCACCAGGCGCTCCAGGCGGGAAAAGAGATTCTCTTCGAAGGCGCGCAGGGAACTTTTCTCGACATCGACCACGGGACTTATCCCTACGTAACTTCGTCGAATACGACCGCGGGTGGGGCTTGCACCGGCTCGGGGGTGCCGCCGCATCGGATGGATCGCGTGCTCGGCGTAATGAAGGCCTACACCACGCGCGTGGGCGAAGGCGCGCTCCCGACCGAGGACGCGACACTCGCGGAAATGCTGCACGAGATGGGCCGGGAATTTGGCGCGACCACAGGACGCGCGCGGCGCTGCGGCTGGTTCGATGCCGTCGCGACTCGTTATGCGACGATGATTAACGGCATCGACGAACTCGCCATTACCAATCTTGACGGCCTCGACAAGGTCGATCCGATCAAGGTCTGCATCGGCTACCATCTCGATGGCAAAAAGATCGACGTCCCCCCAAGCGACGCGGCGCAATTGGCGCGTTGCGAGCCGGTCTACGAATCGCTCCCGGGCTGGAATCGCTCGACCGAGCGAGCGCGCAAACTGGCGGATTTGCCTAACGAGGCCCGCGTCTATGTGGGCAGGATCGCGGAGTTGACGGGCGCCCGCCTAACGATCGTAAGTGTGGGACCGTCGCGCGGGCAGACGCTTATCCTCTAGCGGGCGAAGAAAATGGCTGCGCCAGCGCAAGCGATCCCGCGTCACGTCGCCATCATCATGGATGGAAACGGCCGCTGGGCAAAGGAGCGCGGCCTGCCCCGGATCAAGGGCCACGAGCAAGGCGCGCAAGCGGTGCGCGCCTGCGTCGAAGGGTGCGGCGATTTGCGGATCGAATACCTCACGCTTTACGCCTTCTCGGCGGAAAACTGGCAGCGGCCCAGAGCGGAAGTGATGGCGCTGATGCGTTTGCTCGAGCGGTTCCTGAAGGAGAAAACGCCGGAGTTATTGGAGAAAAATGTGCGGCTGCAAGCGATCGGTCGCCTAACGGATTTGCCCGGCGCCTGCCAGCGGCAGCTGCATAAATCGATCGAACAAACGGCGGGGAACAATGGCCTCACTCTGATTCTTGCGCTCAGTTACGGTGGCCGGCTGGAGATCATCGACGGCATCAAGAGCCTGCTCCACGAGATCGAGTTGGGGCACATCGATCGCGCCATGATCGATGTCGAGATGTTCAGCAAACATCTCTACACGCGCTATTATCCCGATCCGGATTTGCTCATCCGCACTTCGGGCGAGATGCGGATTTCGAATTTCCTGCTCTGGCAGTTGTCCTACACGGAGATGTACGTGACACCAAAACTCTGGCCGGACTTCGGGAAGGAAGATCTTTTCGCTGCGGTCGAAGAGTTCAGTCAGCGCCAGCGCCGCTACGGCGGTGTGTAACACAGCCATCCTTGCTGTCAGGTCGAGCGGCCTTCATCCTCATCCGAGCAGCTCCGGGTAATGGCGCTGCGCGACCGCGGTGCAGCGGGCGAGCACCGCCGATGGTGTATCGAGCTGCAGCACTTCCTCGAGCAACTGGGTGCACTCGCTCATCGTTAGGCGTTGGACGGCGCTTTTTACCCGGGGGACAATCGAGGCGCCCGCGCTCAGCTCGTCCATGCCGAGGCCGAGGAGAAGGGGCGTAAACAAAATTTCGCCCGCCATCTCGCCGCAGACGCCGACCCAGATGTCGTGCGCGTGCGCGGCATCAGCCACCATCTTCAGCAGCCTAACGACCGAAGGATGGGTCGGTTCGTAGAGATGCGCGACGCGCTCGTTCGTCCGGTCGATCGCGACCGAGTACTGAATCAAATCGTTCGTCCCGATGCTGAAAAAATCGACTTCGCGTGCGAGCAGATCGGCCGCGATCGCGGCGGTCGGCACTTCGATCATGGCGCCGATCTCGAGGTCGTCGGCGAACTCGCTGCCTTCCCGGCGCAATTCTTCCTTGCACTCAGCCACGATCTGCAGGCCGCGCCGCACCTCGTCGAGTCCGGAGATCATGGGGAACATCATCTTGACGTTGCCGCCGACACTGGCGCGCAGGATCGCGCGCAACTGGGCCTTAAAAATTTCGAGATTCTCCAGGCAAAACCGGATGGCGCGCCAGCCCAGAAATGGATTCAACTCGTCGCCGCTCTCGATGCTGTCGGAAAGTTTGTCGCCGCCGAGATCGAGCGTGCGGATGATGAGCGGATGTGGGGCGACGCGTTGGGCGACGTCGCGATAAATCTCGAATTGCTCGGCCTCGGTCGGGAGCGTGCTTTGGTTGAGGTAGAGAAACTCGGTCCGGTAAAGTCCGACGCCTTCCGCGCCGTTGCTCAAGACGGCGTCCACTTCTTCGGGCAACTCGATGTTAGCAGAGAGAACAATGTGCCGTCCGTCGCGCGTGGTTGATTTGGTTTCGCGCAGCTCCGTGAGCTGTTCCGTGATCGCGCCCTGGCGCAGCTCGAGCTCGCGATATTCGCGCAGGGTTTCCTCGTTAGGATCAACGATGAGGAGACCGTTGTAGCCGTCGATCAGAATCTCCGCGCCCGAGGTCAGCGTCTCGGTGGCATTGTGCAAACCCACGATCGAAGGGATGCCTAACGAGCGCGCCATGATCGTGGTGTGTGAAGTGCGGCTGCCGAGATCGAGCGCGAGCCCGAGCACCTTCTCTCGATTCATCGTCGCGGTGTCGGACGGAGTGAGATTGTGCGCAACGAGAATGTGCGGCGCGTCCATGGAGAGAAAAGGGCGTGGCGCTTTCCCTTGCAGATTACGGATGACCCGGCGCGTCACGTCCTGAATGTCGAGCGCGCGTTCGCGCAGGTAAGGGTCGTCTATTTTACTGAGCGACTCGATGTAGCGGTGCGCCACTTCCTGAAAGACGAACTCGACGTTGCAAAGCTCGGTTTCCAGTTTGCGCAGGACCTCGTCGATCAACGTCTGGTCCTCGACCACGAGCAGGTGGGCATCGAAAATCCCCGCATCCTTCGCGCCGATCGCTTCCGCGATCTGTTGCTGCATCTCAAGAATCTGCACCCGGGTCTGGATCAAGGCCGATTCGAAGCGCGCGATCTCGTCAGTGATTCGCGCCGGCTCGATGTGGTAGCGCACCACATCATCCGTCTCAACCGTGAAGACGTAGGCCTGGCCGAAGGCGACGCCGGGAGCGGCCGCCACGCCGTGAAAACGCTTTTCCTCGCTCGCGCTACTCATTCCGGTTGGAACGTTAGCTATTCTTCGTTAAAACGCGATGCGACCAGCGTCTCGATCTCGCGGATGGCCTCCGCTGCATCCGGCCCTTCCGCACGGACGCGCAATTTCGAGCCCTGGCCGGCCGCGAGCATCATCAAGCCCATGATGCTTTTGCCGTTGATCTCTTCGCCTTCCTTGGCGACCCAGATCTCGCAGCGGAACCGGCTCGCCACCCGCACAAACATGGCCGAGGGACGCGCGTGCAGACCGAGGCGATTCACGATCGTGATTTCCCTCTCAACCTTTTCACTGCTGCCCGGGGCCGAGCGTCGATTCAATAAACCCATTACGTATTTTTCGTCGCCATCAGACCGATCAGTCGCTGATTAAATTCCAAGGCGCTGTTCAGGCCGAGGCCCTTCAGCTTTTGATCCATCGCCGCCACCTCGATCAAGCGCGCGATATCGCGGCCCGGCCGCACCGGAATCGTAATGTGCGGGATTTGGATCTTCAGAATCTCGTAAAGCTCGCGGTCCAGACCGATTCTATCCACGACTTCCATCTCCTGCCAATCTTTTAGCGTGACCACGAGGTCGAGTCGCTTCTCGATGCGGATCGCGCCAATCCCGAAGATCGAGACGACGTTGATGATGCCGATGCCGCGAACCTCCATGTGATAGCGGGTTAAATCCGGAGCCGTCGCCATCAATTCACGGCCTTCGATTGATTTGATCCGCGTCACGTCGTCCGCGACCAGGCTGTAGCTGCGCTCGATTAACCCGAGCACGCACTCACTCTTGCCCACGCCGCTCGCGCCCCGGATGAGCACGCCGACACCGAGAATGTCCACCATGCTCCCGAACTCCGTCACGGTCGGAGAAAAATCGAGCTCGAGCGCGATCGTCGCCGCGTTGATGAATTTCATCGTGATCATGGGTGTGCGGAAAACCGCCACGCCCGCCGCTTCCGCGATCGCGAGCAAATCCGGCGAAAGATGGAACCCGCGCGAGATCACGAGACACGGGATTTTCTGCGCGCAAAGAGCTTGGAAACGCGCGTTCCGCTGGCGCGACGTGAGGTCCTTGAGATACGATTGCTCCGCCGCACCCAGTACCTGCATCCGCTTCTCCGCGAAATAGGAGTAGAACCCGGCGAGCGCGAGACCGGGGCGATTGATCGTCGGCTCGCGGATGCGGCGCTCGAAGCCGGCCTCGCTCCCTTCCAGCTTCAACTGCAACGCCTTGGCGTGGACGTTGAAAAATCCACCCACAGTTATCACCGGCACATTCATCCGCTGCTCGCTGCCGGAAGAGATAGTCTGGGTAGCCGGTTCCGGATTCATACGCAAAGCAGATGTATCGCGAAGCAGAATTGATTGCCAGAGCGGTCTTGGGGTAATTCCCCGTTGCGCGCGTCGTAAGGCGAACTACGGCGTTGGAAATAAACGCTGCACAAACCAATAAGAGCCTGCGAAGACGACGCAAAAGGCGGCGGTCGTCACTACTCTTGCAGCGAGCGCCGCGCTCCGCCGATAGGTCAATGCAAGAAGCGGAGCGACGGCCAGGACAATGCAGGCCTGACCAATCTCGACGCCGACATTAAAGGAAAATAACGACCAGCCGAGCGCCGCCCGCGGCAGGTCCATTTCCCGGAGAACATTGGCGAATCCAAAGCCGTGAACGAACCCGAAACAGAAAGCGAACAAGAGTCGCCAATCGCGTCTTTCGTTCCTCTGGAGCAACGCATTCGCGCCGACGAAGATGATACTCAAAGCGATCGCCGGCTCGATCAAACGCGGTGGCGGAGTAAGGATGTTCAGCGTGGCAAGCACCAGGGTAACGCTGTGGGCGATGGTGAAGGCAGTCACGATCTTGAGGAGCTGCGGGACCGATCCGCCAAGGAGGAGCAGGCCGACGATGAAAAGAATGTGATCGGGTCCAATGAAGATATGGTGAATGCCTTCGACGAGAAACTGCCTAACGACTGTAAGAGTGCTTTGGCGCCCTCCTGGGTTGTAATCGATCTGCGCCACGTCGCGGTCGAAGATGCCCTGATACTTGAGCGATCCGCCGTCGTAGATGTTAAGGAACGTTCTGTGCCGCGGATCGGAGGGAAATAATCGGCAGTGCAGATGAAGCGCCCGGCCGACGTTGCCGCCGAGGTATTGAAGGCGGAGACGTAGGTTTCTCTGCGCCGGCGACGGTTCAATCTCAGTGAGGGCGGGGTTGAGGATTTCGCCGTTGACGCTGATTGTCAGGCCAGAGACCACGCTGGCCAGGAGCCGGTCTCTTAACTGTTCCACTGCGATGGCATCCAGGAGTTTCGGTTCGTCCACGCCGGGCAGCTCGCGCGCGAAATTTTTCGCGGTGGACTCGACGGTGGCATCAATCCGGCCCTCGCTGATCCGAAGATCGACATAACTGAGTGGCAGATCGTGGGCCTGCGCGGAGACCGCGCAAAAGAAGGAGGCGATCCAACACAAAGCCCAGCGCGTGGATCGTTTCATTGCTTATCCTTCGAGACTCGCAGAAAACATGGATGCGGCCGTGCCCACGCCGAAGCTTGAAGTGGTGCGGACGTATCGCGGCGGATGTAAACGGGAAGCGCGGTGAAGGCCCCATCCCTAGGGGTAAGACGCGGGAACTGCGACTCGCGCAAGTTACTCGCCGAAGAGTTCTGTTGTCCGCCGCCACAATTTATCACAAAATGTCTTTAGAGATTAGAGCGGTGCCCAAACAAAAGCGCGATCTTCCAAGACCGGCTAGCGCCCGGAAGTAGGCTCTATTCGTCCGATCGAACCATTTTTTAGCAATGATAAATATGCCTCAGAGTGATGTTGCGTCGATTAAGGAAACGGCATGGCTTTATGCCGCGGTGGCTTGTCTGGTCGGAATTGGAATTCTCCTTTCTCTTTACGCCGGCCGGAATTTGAAGCCGTCGGCGCTGTCCATGTTCCCGGGAGTCGTCGCTCAAGGAAATGGTCACCCGGCCGAAGCGCTCGCAGCTCCTCCGCTGACTTCACAGCCGGGCTTAGGCTCAACGCCACCAGCGCGCTCAGCCGCCTTTTCATCCAGCTCGGTGTCATTCTCGGAGCTGCAGCCGCCTTGGGGTGGATCTTTACGCGGTTTGGCCAGCCTGCTGTGGTCGGCGAGATGATGGCCGGGATTCTTCTCGGTCCATCCCTCTTCGGGCTCCTTGCCCCGAAGGCTTTTGCCTTCGTCTTTGCCGCCAGTTCCCTCGATGCGCTGCGACTTTCAGCCAGCTCGGCGTTTGCCTTTTCATGTTCGCGATCGGGATGGAACTTAATCTGGGGCAGCTCCGGCATAGTGCTCACCGTTACCTGGTCATCGGTCATTCCAGCATTCTGGTGCCCTACCTTGGCGGAGTCCTGCTCTCGTTCTTGCTCTACCGCGACTATGCCGCACCCGGTACCTCCTTCATTTCGTTCGCCCTCTTTATCGGGATTTCCATGAGCATCACCGCCTTCCCGGTATTGGTGAGAATTCTTAAGGATCGCAAGCTTTTCGGATCGAGTCTGGGACAATCGGCTACTCTCTGCGCCGCCATCGGCGACGTGACGGCGTGGTGCATTCTGGCTTTCGTGGTGGCGATCGCCGGCGCCGCAAATATCCGGGCCGCCAGCTTCAACCTAGGTCTTGTCGGGTTCTATGTGGTGGTCATGATAGCAGTCATTCGGCCCTTACTTAGCCGGCTGCTCGGAGGCTCGCTCTATGACGAATTTGAACCGGGCAAAGGCGTCCTCGCCCTTGTCCTCGGCGTCGTCATCACCTCGGCGTTAAGCACAGAGATCATCGGCATCCATGCGCTCTTTGGCGCGTTCCTCGCGGGAATCGTGATGCCGGCCGGCGGTGGCTTCCGCAAAAAGTTGACCTTGCGCGTGGAACATCTGAGTTCCGTCCTGCTCCTTCCACTTTTTTTCGCATTCATCGGCTTACGCACGCAGGTCGGCCTGCTCAACGGCGCGCAGGATTGGCTGGTCTGTCTCGGCATCATCGTCGTGGCCACCGCGGGCAAGCTCGTCGGCACCGCCCTCATCAGCCGAATCATGAAGACCCCCTGGCGCGAGTCCCTGGAGTTAGGCGCCTTAATGAACACCCGTGGACTCATGGAACTCATCGTGCTGAACATCGGTTACGAGCTCGGCATCCTTTCCCTGCGCATCTTCTCCATGCTCGTCATTATGGCGATCGCCACCACCATGATGACCGGTCCCTTGCTTGATCTCTTCCGCGACCGGAGCGTCGCCGCTCGCGCCTAGGATTGGGCGTGAAGACGAGCACCGCGGCGCAGAAAAAGGAGCGGCTGGCCCAGCCGCAAAGGCAATGCCGAAGGAGAAGCAGGACTCTAGCTCTGGCGCGAGTTAGTGCACTGTCACGGTCACTGACCGGGTCTTGCGGCCATACTGGTTGGTAGCATAGAGCTTGTAGGTCGTGGTGACTGTCGGCCGAACCACCGCGGTCGTTTCTCGCACCGGTCCTACCTCCGGCGAAACGATCGTGTAGATCGCGTTCGCGGCGCTCCAGGAAAGCGTCGAGGTTTGACCCGCGGTGATGGTCGCAGGGTTAGCTGCGAAACTGGATACGGTAGGCGAGGGACCCGCCGGAACATTAGCCGGAGTGTAGACCGGTCCCGTGACCACGACCTCAAAGTCGGACGTGGTCAGCGTCTTTAGCTGATCCAGCTCGTCGTTATTCCAGTTATCGTCTGGTGTGCCGCTGATGAACATGGCGGAGCCGTTGTCTGCGACGATCACTCCATACTTTTGCAACGCCGTCAGGATCACCTGGTCGTTAGGCGGGAAGCTCGAAATGTGAAGCTCGCCTTTAACCGCATCCGTAATCCCATGGGCGGCGCATTCGGGTCCGTAACTGACGAGGCCCAGTGCGAGGCCGGCGGCGTGAACGCCTGCCTCGTTACAGGCACGGTGCCGCGGATGGCGTGATTGATTGCCCCGTCCGCGACTTCGTCGTAGCGAACCAGCCCAGGGAAGATCGGCAGACCCGCCGCGTCGGCCGAGGTCCACGTATAAGGTCTTTGCTCATTGATTGTCATGTCCCAGATCGCTGTCGAGTCCGCCTTCCAGAGGCTGCCCTTCGGGAACCCACGATCGAGTTCGTAAAGCCAGCAGCCGTCCTTATCCAGCACGAGCACGTGCCGATCGCCGTCTCCCGGATTCGGATAGCCCTCGATGAGAGCATTCGGTGGGAGCGGCATCGGCCCTGGGTCGGACTCATTCTTATAGGCGACTATCTTGACGGGAACTTTCGGCTGCGTCGCATCCTCGACCCCATAGGGAATGCCGATCGTGTTCCCCAGATAAAGTCCCGCACCGAAGTCAGGATGCAGCGGCGCGGTCGCGCCGATAAAGGAGATAATGTTAGCCGAGTTCGGATCGACCGGCGCCGCGGAGATATCGGTGTTCCAGGCGTTATCGCTCGGAAATGGACGGTAACCATTGAGATTCGCGCCCGGCCCCAGACTGATACCGGCGCAGGTGCCGTTCTGCGCGAAGCCCTCGCTAGCGAATGCCAGACAAGAGAGACCGACCAAAATAAAGCCCCTCACAGTTTCCATAGCCATCCTCTTCTTCCCCAAAGACCGCGGACCTGTTTCCGGCCGACCTGCCAGGACGGTAATCTGCCGCCGCCGCCGGGTCAACGGCTGCGGTGAAGCCAAGTGAGTTACCGCCACGCGTTCCCTCGCCCTCTTTGCTGCATGTCGCGAAGGCCAGCAATGCGGTGCCGCAAGGAGAGGCCGGCTTCACCCTGCAAAGACCGTGCCGGGAAAACGAAAACCGCGGCGAAGCTTTCGCTTCGTCGCGGCTCTTGTCTCGTAATTCCTTTTGAGGGGAATTTCGGGGCGGACAGTTATACCGCCATGATGGAAGCCGCTCCGCTCCAATCGCTCGCGCCAGCCGTACCGATCGCGTTGAGCTCAACAATGTAAGTCTGACCGGCGGTCAAACCTTCGAATGTCGCGCGGGGCCCCCGTCGTCTGTGCAGTGCGCAGATAGACAGTCGGTGCAGAGGCAAGTGCCACTCTCCAGTTATAGGTGTAGGCACCGTTCACTTTGCGCGCGCGAGCCGTGATGCTGCCGGTCACAGGACCGTTTCGCAATAGCGGTGTGTGTTTGGCGCGGGCAATGGCCCGACCGGTTGGCGTTGCGTCTTTTGCGCGGGAAACCCGCTGCTCAGCAACACCGTGAGGTCGCCATCGGCCGTCGCATCCACCCAGCTCGCGAGCTGACGGAAAAGCGAGACCAACTCGGCCCGCTTCGCCCGGCAGATAGCCATCATCTCCCTGTCGTGATGGGCCGCATCCTGCGTCGCCGTGATAAAGGCGCCACGAGCGGCCGTCAGCACGATGAGCGTAGGCTTCGGATCCGGCAGACTCGCACTGTTTCCAGTGGATTCGATGACCACGCCTGTGTCGAAGATCAGCTTGCTATTGCTATCTCTCGTCATGAAGTTTCTTGAAACTTTAACGTTCATATTTTTATTTCTCCTTTCCAAGTCCCAGCTTTTTGCTGGTAACGCCGCCTACTAAGCTAGGAGCGTACCACATTTGGCCGGCCGGGAGAAAAACATTGGGTAACTCTCATTAACGAGCGGTAACACTTCTTGACCGCCGTGAAATGATAACTGTTTTCCGCGCTTCCCCTCGTAGCGAGGCCGCCCTGCTAATTGTTTCTGCGCCTTTGTAAATGAACATGGCATCGGCGACACTTAACAAGCGTGCCTCTCTCTATAGCAAGGCCGACGAGTTATACAGCACCCGAGAAAAGACAATTAACATGGTCGTTATGATAATTAACGGCTGGCCCGATCCACTGATCATTCATAGCAGAGCGGAGATGTTATACAGCCTGCCTGCCCTGCGATATATTAGCGCTCGCTTGTTAATTGTCTCTCCCGGGATGCTAATTGACATGTGGCAGCTGTTATTGAGCAGGCCGGGTGTGTTAAGGAAATGGTCGCCGCCGCGACGTTATCAAACCCCGCACTCTCTATTGCAAGCCGCTCTTGTCATATAGCAAAGCGGGCTTGTCACATATCCGGTTGACAGCGTTATATGGCCGCCCGCGCTCTCTCCGTGCCGCCCCGCGAGATCAATGCGTCACGGGCCGGCATGACTATGCCGCGGGCCTCCTGGTATAGAGACGGCCGTGTCGGCCACATAGCCCCGATAGACGAACAACTCGCAGGGCGCGCGCTTTCCCTTCAAAATTGGCGGAACGGCACACACTTTGCGTATTTGATTGTATGAGCCCGACTGCTGATGTGCAAAACGAACTGGCGAAATTGAGGAGCGACCTGGCCGCCCTGCGGGAGGAATTCGACATGGTGGTGCGAATCGCTCGCGATGACGACGGGAAAGTTTGTAATTCGCAAGTGCGCTCCAATTTCGTCGTGGCGCAGGCACTCGTCATCGAGAGCGAGAGCCGGAAAATGCGCGGCATGATTGGCTCGGACGACGACGGCGCGTTTATTTCGCTCTTGGGTAAGGACGATCAGACCCGGGTGATGGTGCGCGTGACCGGCAACGAAGGCACTGTGGAGATTTTTGGCGATAACAACGAACGCGCCGTGCACATTTTTGCGGACGAAAACCGCCAGGGTAACGTAGCAATTCTTTCGCCGGACGGGATCCCGCGCGCGATCATGAAGGGAATGGCGAACGGAGGCGCCATTACCGCGGTCGGCCGGAGGGACAGCCCCGCGCCCTCATGCATTCGCGCAACGACAAGGGTGAAGTCGCCATCATACGCGACAAGGTGCTGGCGAAAATGTTTGCCGAGGAAGCAGGCGGTGCCTTCGGCATTGCTGATAAGGAAGGCATGCGAGCTTGTTCCCTTATTGCCGGGCCGGCCGGCAATGGCCTTTTTATTCACTCGCCCGGTGGCGAGCAGACCATCAATCTCGCGGCCACTGCGGTGGGGCTCATCGCTGAGCGTCGGCCACGTCGGAGAGGGCGAAAACCAGTCCGCGGCGGTCGAGTTGCACGATCTTCCCGGTTTCGGGGGAAGCATCGTTTGTCGGGATAAGAGCGGCGAGATCGCGCTCGACCTTGGCACGGCGGGAGAAGGCGGCGCGATCAACCTGACTAATCATACCGACGGCGGCAGTGTGCACCTGCACACCAATGACGGTGGCGGAATCGTCGAAGCCGCCCGCACCGACTCCGACCAACGCATCCTCCTCACCGCGGCCAAAGCCGGCGCCCTGGCCTCTCTCATGGGGGAGAATGAGACTGCGGCCTTCATGCAGATGACGAAGAACGGTGGCAGTTTTGGCATCAAGAAAGGCAACCATATGCAAGGCTTCGTCGGCGTGACCGAGGATGGCGAATCCGGCACCATCATGCTGACTAATGCCGACAACACCAACTCCGTGAACCTTGCCGCGAGCAAACAAGGCGGGCGCATCATCCTTGGGAGCGACGATGGCACCGCCCAACGAGCCTCTTCGCCACTGAAGTAGGAGGCCAGCTCAGCTTATCTAGCGATATCGGCATCGAGCGCGCCACCCTCGGGGCCAAAGAGGATAGCGGGGCACTTCATCTGCGTTTCGGAAGAGTCACCGGCGTTATCGCCGCGGCCAGCGAGCCTGGTGGTATTGTCATGATTCATGACAACGAAGGCACGCTCGCCGAAACCCTCCCGCGGGGGGCTGGGAAGACCCGGAAGACGACTAAAATCGCTGGCGCGCCTGATCAAATCCTCTGCAGGACATCGCAGCGGGCGCCCTTAGGCGTCGCAGTTGTGACGCGCTCCAGAATGTGCAAACTGGTTGGCAGAAATGACCGACGCCTTCGGCACCGATCCTGAAAGTGCCTGCTACGCCATCTGGATCGCCTGGGCGCTCTCCTGGTTGCTGGCCGCGGGCTGGTCGAGCCGCGCCGAATCACGGGCGGGCATCGCGCAGCAACTTCCCTATCGCTTCTTGAATATAGCCGGATTCGTTCTGCTCTTCGCCTTCAACACCCACCGGTATCATAGACCGTTGCGCCTCTGGACGCTGCCCGATAGCGCGAGCTGGGCCATGGCCTTGCTCTGCATCATCGGTCTTGGTTTCGCCTGGTGGGCGCGAATTCATTTGGGCCGGCTCTGGTCCGCCTTCGTCACTAAAAAAACGGATCATCATCTTATTGAGACCGGCCCGTATGGCATCGTGCGACATCCTATCTATACCGGGATCATCCTGGCAGCGCTCGCAGTGGCGATTCTCAAAGGAACGGTCCTCGCGCTCGCAGGGGCGCTCATCGCCGCATTGGGTTTTTGGATAAAGGCGCGCCTCGAAGAAGGCTTCCTGCGCGAGCAGCTCGGCGTAGAGGCCTACGATTCATACCGTCGGCGCGTCCCGATGCTCGTGCCGTTCGGGCCGGCTTGAGACGCGCATTCCGGCTCGGCTTGTAGGTAGGTGGAATCCCAGCAGGCGCGCCAAGGTGTTCGCGCCTAACAAACGAAGGAGATCACAATGCCGGGCGACCTTGACTCCTTCCGAACTCGTTCCTAAAGTGCGAATCATGCGTCTTCAATTCGTTAGTCTTGCTGCTCTAGTTACCTTCGCGGGGGCTGCCCTGGTTTCAGCTCAAACTCCGACGCCAGAGGCATCACCTTCTCCGGCAAAACACCGCGCTCATAAGGCAAAAGTTTCGCCGACGCCGGCCATCGAGTCGGCGGCCGACACTTCCAGTGCAACGCCGGCTGCATCTGCCTCGCCGTCAAAACGGCGTAGTCACAAGAAAGCGGAGTCTCCCGCGGCTGGAACGGAATCGGGATCCGCCGCCTCGAGTGCGACAGTGACGCCTTCACCGTCGCCCGCAAAGAGTCACCGCCGCAAAAAGACAGCGGAAGCTGCTGGGTCCATGTCAGCGACTCCTGCTCCGGTGGCGTCCGCGACTCCCAAGCCGAACCTGCTCGGGAGGATCTTCAGCAAACCCTCGCCAACTCCGGCCGTAGCGACAAATCCGGCGCCCGAGAGGGGCTTGGGAAACGCGTCGACCAACGCGACGCCGATGCCGGGCGGCGGTCCCGGGATGGTCTGGGTAAACACAGAGTCACACGTGTTTCACCGGGAAGGCTCACACTACTACGGCAAGACGAAACAGGGCAAATACATGACCGAGACGGAAGCCCTCAAAGAAGGTGATCGTGCTGCCACCGGCAGCCGATAGCGGCGCCCGCTTTTCTGACGCGGAAGGCGATGACCGGATCGTCGACGCCGGGCTATCTGGCATCGTGCGCTCTCCGATCTATACTCGAGAGCGTTGGCGCGTCGCTTGCCCCGCCCGGTTTGGCTAAAGCACGCTTGGAGGAAATTTTCCCACAAAGAGCTTTTAACTTAAAGATTGCGGTGCTGCTCCGGAATATGGTAATTCTAAGTCAAAACCATACCGACAAACGGTGTTCATGATAGGCGAGGAGCCGCTTGTTGCTGGGACGATTGTTTTCCGAAACGGCGTACGTGCCCGCCGGCAACGTGAGAGGCAGATGAGGTGGAAGTCGTTCACCTCACGTTTTCGGCTGTTTCAGCCGGCTCCCGACAGAGATAATTGAGACTTGCCGAACGTTCGGCGCCAAGCGGGCATAATTTTGGCGCGGCTGGGGTGCGGTTGATCTCACGAAAGCGCCGAAGCCAGCGACCAATGCGAATATTTGATTTAAAGATGCTTCGCCTACCGTCGATCGACGGCGAGAAGACCGAAGGCGAGAAGCACCAAAATAATGGCAGTGGTTGGTGCCATCCGATTTGGAAGCTGACCGGCAACGTTAGGGGCCAACCCAAAGAGAAGCTCATCGAGGTTTGGGTGCAAATCCATCGCGAGGCCAATCAATTCGCAGATCCTAAGTTTGCAGAGTTTGCAGGCCGGAGATGACGCCTAACAACGCCTACAAAAACGCCCGTTCGCGTTAGGAATGCCTAGTCCGATACGGATGCAAGAGTTTATAGCGGCGCAGGTGAGCGGCTACGTTGGCCAGCAACAACCGGAGTTGCAGCGGAGCGAGATTCAGTTGATCGCGTCGCACCTCGAGCGCTCGGCGCGCGGTCATTAGAAAGCTGCCGGAGCAGTGCGCGCGCGTTCTTTATGGCGTAGCTGTCGCGGTCGTTATTGAAATAGGCCCACACCCGGTTGGCGCCGCTCGCATTAATTCTTCCGGCCCACACCGCCAGCTCGTCCAGCGAGTAGTCGTGGCGATACCACTGCCTGACTCCATGGAACCGAATGTAGATGTCGTCTGCCGTCTTTATTAATTCGTCCGGCAGCCGCGGACCGCTGCAGAAGCAGAAGATGGTGCCGCTTGCACGAAAGGCTGCAAAGACGCGCTCATCCCACCAGCTACGGTGTCGAAATTCCACGACGTTGCGCCGGGCCGGGTCCAGCTGTGAGAGGATTCGGTCCAGGCGAGCGCGCGTGTAGTGAAAGCTGGGCGGTAGCTGGAAGAGGAAGCAGCCCATGCGCGGGCCGAGGAGATCGGCGATATGCCCGAAGTCGCGGATGAGTGTCCGCGTTCCGGTGAAGCGTTTGACGTGCGTGATGAGTTCAGACGCCTTGACCGTGTAGGCAAACTTCCTTCTGCCCAGCTGCCGGGTCCATCCGCGCACAGTGGCTATGGTCGGCCAGGAGTAAAAGGGCGCGTTAAGTTCTACGGTCTTGAAGTGATCGGCGTAGTGGGTGAACCAATTGGCCGTTGGCAGGTCAGCCGCATAGAACCCTCCGCGCCAATGCCAGTAGAACCACCCCGAACAGCCAACATTGATCCGGGGCAAGGCGGGGCCGACGCTCGGAAATTCAGCAAGGTCCGCGTCGCGCTCCCATGCGAGCCGTGCGGCGTGCATTTTTCCGGCGCGCGTGGCGTTTTCGCCTCGCTGTTTCGCGCGCCGTGCATCGCGTTTGGCTCGACGCTCTTCCCTGGTCGAGGTGGGCTTTAGGATAATCGGCGAGGCTGACATCTAGTTAGTTTCGCCGATATCCGCGCGGGCAGACAGGTTAGGATCCTGCTAGCTTTGTTATGAGGTTGTCGTAGGAGGCAAGAAGATCCGCCGGGTCGCGATAGATAACTGCCGCACCGGCCTCCCGCAGAACCCTTTCGTCGGTGCCGCCGCAGGTGACGCCGATGGCGCGGAAGCCGCCTTTGCCAGCCGCTTCAAAGTCGAACCGGGTATCGCCGACGATCAGCGCCTCGGCAGCAGTAATGCCATCCAGCTTTGCGAGCGCCGCAGTGAATACGTCGGGGGCCGGTTTCGATTTCTCAACATCATCGGCAGTGGTCTGGGCTTCGATCAGGTCGTCAATGCCGAGCAGCTTGGTGTAATGTTTGCTCTCCGACTCCTTGCCTGAGGTAGCGAGGACAATGGGCTTGCGGTCGTCGCGGATGCGCTGGAACAGCTCGCGCACCTGCGGGAACGGTTGCACGCGTGGCAGGTATTCCTGCTTGAAGACATTGGAGCGGTATTCGTCCAGCTCCTTTCCAAAGCGCTCGATCTCGTCGGGCGTGAGGAATTCCGGCAGGTATTGGTCGGAGCCTTTGCCGATTTGGGAGCGAAGTTTCTCGCGAGGAAAATTCTTCCCGAAATGTCGGAAGGCGCGGTCCCACGACTCGACGTGGAATTCGTTGGAATCTACAAGGGTGCCATCGAGATCGAAAATGAAAACTCTGAGTGGCGGTTGAGGATGTTTTTCCATGGGCAGGAAGTATCGCGAGAAAAGGCGGCGAAGGAAGTCACGAGTGGCGCGTGTCGGACGATCGGCTGATGAAACTATTTTGTCGCTTTGAAGTTTGCTCCGGTTTAGGAGTCAGCTCGCGAAAGATGCGACTGACGCCTAACGACTAAAGAATGAAGAAAAAACGGCGGGGAGGACATTGGATCGTTCGGCACTCATTGACCATTGCCGCCGTTGTCCTTTTGCTGGTCTGGATCTGTGGCTATGTGTGGCTCGATCCGAAGTCGCATCTCGCGGCGTTTTGCGGAAATGCGATTGCGGATTGGAGTGGGTCGCTGGTGATCATTCTTGGGACGAAGTTTTTCTACGAAGCCGGATCGAAGGAGAGCCGGCGATTTCATCCCCATGGCTCTAACAAGTGGTGGAATTTGCTCCTGGAACATTCGCTTCTCCTTTTTATCGGAGTGACCGGGATCGGCTGGGCCGTGCTCTTTTTGCGGATGAATCCGGACGACAGATGGGGCCAGGTGGTGGGTAATCTTCTCTCTGAGTGGGGCCAGATGGCTGGACTCGTCTTTCTGACCAAGAAGCTGGTGGAAGTAGGGTCGAAGGAGTAAGCCGAAGTAAAAGGGCTAAGCCCGACTATGCGTCCGAGCCTCGCACAACCGACGCTTTTTCCTGGTAAGCCGTTGGTGATAGGCGAACCTGACATCTGCCGGCATTACGTGAACAATGGCAACGCACTGCTCTCATCCAAGTCAAATCCGCGGTTTCACGGATCCTAACATAACCGGGGGACACCGCCTAACGAGACGCGCGGTCGATCCCTGTAACTTTAAAGAGTCTGTAAGGCTCGGTGCGGGTACTTTTGCCGGCGTTATATTTCGGCATGTTCTCGATCTGTGAGGCGGTGACGTAAAGCTCACCGCCCGGACCCCAGCTCAAGGTATCGGGCCATAGCAGTCGCTTGTCTGTGATGACTCGTTTAATTGTCTTCGTCGCCGGGTCCCAGCGCCCGAGCGCGCCGCCTTCGATGTCTGTGAGATAGATGCTGCCATCGGGCGCTTCCAGCATTCCGTCGGGCAAAGGAGTTGGGCCCAGGTTCTCGACCTTGGATTCGAGCTCGCTTTTGGAAAGTTTTTCGTTCATAAGGTCAGCCGTCTTGATCCGGTAGAACGTGTGGCCGGTCAGTGCGTGATAATAGAGATAGCCGCTCTTGCTATCGAGAGCGATGCCGTCGGAAGCGAACTGCGGCGGTTTGTTTTTCTCCTGGTCGATTAATTCCTTGCCATCAACCGTGATGGTTGTGCCCGGTTCGACCTTAGTTGACTTGTGGGCGACGAGCAGGCGGCGTGCTTTGCCGCTTTGCAAGTTAACCACCACAATTGCGCCTACACCTGAGTCGGTGATGAATGCGGTGTCGCTCTTCGTATCGATGCGGACATCATTAAGATAACTTTTTCTTGGCGCGATCTCTTCACCGAAGGGGATCGTCTTCACGACCTGGTTAGTTTTCAGGTCCACCTTCACGAGCTTGGGCCCGCCTTTGACGATCTCCTTCGTTTTCGGCGCGGCCGGGTCGATGATCCAAAGGTTGTCCTGATCATCGACCACCACGCTTTGCACGCAGATGAAATGCGAGCCAGCCGCCCCCGGCCTATTCCACTCCTCGTTAGGGAACGGTTTCGGTTTACCATCCACAATCTCGGCCACGGAAAAACCGTGATCGTCGGACCAGTAAGGGAAGTTCACGAAAATCCGGCCGGATTTAGACGAAACGCCCACGCCGGTGATTTGCATGTCGGGAAAGCTTGCCACCTCCTGCAACTGCTCCGCGGAGGCGGAAAGCGCAGCGATGAGAGCAAATGAGCCACAGAGAATAGAGTTCATACTTGAGTATCGCCAGCGCCTCCTCCGGTGGATTGGAGATTTACTGCATAGTGGCGCACCCATCGCCGTGGCCAAGCGATGCGCAGAGTAACTCGCCTGGAATCGTTTATCGATCACTTCTCCTTTTGCGCTTTTTGGGCAATTGCGCTCTGCAACGGATCGAACTCGGGATTGAGAGTGAGAGCGCGACGGAGCAAGGAGCTCGCGCGCGCTTCGTCGCCAGCGGCGCGGGCGATCAAGCCGGCGTGATAGAAGAGTTTGGCATCGAGCGTGCCGAGGCGCAGAGCCTCTCTGCTGGCCGCTTGAGCTTCTGCGACGCGACCAAATTTCAATGCGGTCCAGGCGAGCGCGTCCGCACCATAGATATCGTGGCGGCCAGCGTCGAATTCTCCTCGAGCCAGCGCGTAAGCCTGCTCGAGTTTCCGGTCGTGATCCGCGAGGAACAAAGCGATGCGCCGATCATAGGGTGTGCCGTGCACTTTCCGCGAATGATCACCCAGTTGCTCGACTAGCTCATAACGGATGGCAGCGTCTCGAGTCCGGCCGGAAAGTTGGTAAAGGTCTCCGAGGGCCGCCATAAACTCGACTACCGGAACAATCCGCACGGCTTCTTCGTAGTAGGAAATGGCGGCCGGGAAGTCGTGCCGCGCCGCGCGCACGCGTCCCATCGAGCCGAGGGCGCGAAAATAACTCGGCGCATCCTTCAGCGCCTCGCGATAATGCTTTTCCGCGGTCGCGTAGTCGCCGCCGGCGAAGGCAGTCTCGCCCAATTGCCAGCGGCACCAGGCCACAGTCTCGTTAGGCGGCTGGGGCAGCGCGAGAAGAAGCGCGAGCGCCGCTTCGAAGTGTATGCGCGCTTCCTTCGTCGCGCCCTGCAATATCGCCAGCCGGGCCAGGCGCGTTTCGCTCCCTGCGTTTTTCTCCTGCAGGGTTTGCATTTTCTGAAAGGCGTCCGCGGCCGCCTCGTAATCGCCCAACTCCAAAGAGACATCGCCCAGGATTGCGTAGGGCTCGCTCTTGCTCGGATCGATCTGGATCAGCTTCAGCGCGTGCTCTCGCGCGGCGGCAAACGCGTGATTTGCAAACTCCGCGTGCGCCAGTGCCGTTAGGCCGCCAAGGTTGCGTAGAGCTATGACTGCTTTGATCGAGGCACGCGCGGCAGTTATCGCCAGCGGCAGGTAATCTTCGTTACCGGTCTCCCGGACTCGCTGCAGGTAGTACTCCGCGAGCGCGTTCTGTGAGCGAGTGTCTTCCGGGTCGCGCTTTACCCGCGCTGCATAGAAGCGGATGGCGCTGTCGGTGGCCGCTTCCTCCGCAGGAATTGCCGCTGCCGCCGCCAGAGGTGGCGACTCGCGCTGCACTGAGCGAGTCGTCGCGGGAGACCATGCTCGGGATATGAGATAACTCAGCACCCCTAACACTATCGCGACGACGACAAGAACTCTTCGCGATTCAACTGAGGGCGGAGAAGAAAGCTGCGTCTCCACAAAGGCTATTGAATGCTTTCTGCCTGGCAGAGTTGAGGGACTCGCCGAACCGCCAACCTACAGAATCACTGCCGTTATTTTCTAATCCCGTCCCCAAATCATGGCGACACTCGTCGTGAGACTGCCGCCCATGTTAAAGGTAAGAAATCTCTTCACGCCTTCGATCTGCCGCGCGCCGGCTTGGTTCGTGAGTTGCTGATAGGCGTCGAACACTTGCCGGACGCCGGTCGCGCCGACCGGGTGGCCATCGCCAATCAAACCGCCGCCAGTATTAACCGGAATTTCCCAGCCAATCCTGCCACTGACGTGTTCTCCGCGCACCTGCGGCAGGGCCGTCGCGCCGCTCTTGGCCAGCTCCGCGCCTGTGCCCGGCTCGGCCAGCCCGAGAATTTCATAAGCCACGATTTCGGTGATCGAAAAGCAATCGTGGACCTCAGCTCCCTGCATATCGCGCGGCTTGAGGTTCGCCATCCCGAACGCTTTCTCCGCCGCCTTGCGCGCGGTGCTGAAAGTGGGCGCATCTTTTTTCTCGAGCGCCAGGTAATCAGTCGTGTGGCCAAAGCCGAGTAGACGCGGCAACTTCGATTGGTCGCGGCCGATGCGATCGAGATACTTGCCCGACACAAGAACGACCGCTGCCCCGCCATCAGTGATCTGCGAGCAATCGGAGACGCGCAACGGCGGTGCTACGCTCGGATTTTTTTCCGAGACTTGCGAGGCGTCGTTATAAGTGAGGTTCGCGTCGCGCATCTGCGCCATCGGATTCAAACGCGCATGCGCATAATTTTTGTAAGCCACCGAGGCGAGGTCGTCAGGCGTGGCCGCATACCTTTCGAGATAAAGCTGCGCGATCCGGCCGAACAATTTCGGGAACATGAAATCGCCGTACTCCGGCTTTTCGATATGATAATCGGCCGCCGCGCCGAGCACGTCGGAGCCATCGAGTGATGACATCGTCTTCTGCTGTTCCGCGCCGACAACGAGGACGGCATCGTGAAATCCGCCCATGATCCACTGCGCGCCGAGCAGCACGGAAAGAGCGCCGGAAGCGCAGGCGGCCTCCGTGTGCATCGTCGGGATGCCGTGGAGTTTCTCGTCGATCTCGGGGATGAAAGCGCCCAGATGCAGCTGTTTGGTGAATTGCCCCCCATTGAAATTACCGACCGCCGCCGCTTCGATTTCCGCCGGATCGATTCTTGCGTCATCGAGCGCTTTGCGCCCGGCCTCCTTGATCAGATCGCGAAGAGTTTTGCCTTCCTTTTTGAGATTGCGCTTAAAGTCAGTTCGGCCCGCGCCGAGGATGTAAACAGGTTCATTCATAGCTGCGGCAAGCTAAGGCACAGATCGGCCGCTGTCATCCGGGCCTCGTGTAGGAATTCCTCCTGCACAAAACGCTGCGCCGCCCGATCGCAGCCGCGCGGGTTTGTTGCCCATGAAGAGATCTTCGCTGTATCCAGAACGCGGATCTCGCCCGTCGGAAGCTGGCGCGCCCCTTCGCGTAACCGATTGCATTTCTTTTGCCGTCGTGTCGGCGAATTACGGCTCCCCTTCGAGGCTTAAGGCTTTTCAGCCCGCCGCGATAAGACTTGCTTCAATGAGCGTATTCTTCAACTATGTCGTCAGGGTGAGGGACGGCTTTGTCCCGCGAGTCCCGAAGGAGATACACCCACAATTGGAGAAGCGGAACGAGCCCTTGGCTCGTTAGGCCTAACGAATATATCTGGCATACCAATCGAGGTAGCGCTGATAGCGATCGAGGAGGTAGCTCGGTTTCCTGATCCCATGGAATTGCCCCGGATAAATTACCAACTCCGTCGGCACACTTAACGTTCGCAGCGCTTGATACATCTGCTGGCTGTTCAGGAGCGGCACGTTGAAGTCGCTCTCGCCGGAAAGAAACAAAGTCGGCGTTCTGATTCTGTCCGCGTGCAGAAATGGATATGAAATGCGCGCCCAGATTTCCGGATGCGACCAAGGTGAGCCGAGCTCGTACTCGTAGTCACGAATATATTGGTCGGTGCCGTAGCCGGCGATGATGTCGGAGATGGAAGCGCCGCTCGTGGCCGCCTTGAAGCGGGTCGTCGTGGCGATGAGATAGTTCGTCGAAATCCCGCCATAACTCCAGCCGCCGATGCCGAGCTTCTCCGCATCGGCCAGCCCGCGCGTGACGGCGTCGTCGACCGCAGCGAGATCATCCTCGACATCGTGATGACCCCAGTCCGCATAGATGCCCATCGCGTAATCGGTCCCGCGGCCGGTCGAGCCGCGTGGGTTGGGGAGGACGACGAGATAACCGTTCGCCGCGAAGAGCTGTTTCTCGAAGTCGAATTCGCAGGCGTACTGCGATTGCGGGCCGCCGTGGGGACGAAGCAGAGCCTTCGCCTTGCCACCGGACTTGTTGTTAGGCGGATGGATCAGGAAACCGTGCACTTCAGTGCCGTCTTTGCTTTTGACTTTGGTTTCTTCGCTAGGGCCCAGAGCGATGGCGGCGAGAAAGTTGTCGTTCTGTTTCGTTAGGCAACGAAGCTGGCCCTTTTCCGCCGCAAAAATTTCGTAGGGCCGCTCCGGCGTGCTCGCGCGCACGATCACCTTGCCATCGCGGCTGACGTCGTAGGCGGTGACCTTGCGGCGGCCGCCCACGATCACCACGGGCGCGCCGCCCTCTGCAGGGACGCGCACGAGCGTTTCCGCGCCGTCATCTTCCAGCACGACGAAAATCGATTTGCCGTCCGGCGTCCAATGCGGCTGGACCACATTGCGATCGAGGTTCGCGGTCAGGATTTTCGCCTCGCCTCCGGCGGCGGGAATGATCGCGAGCGAGTGCGTCGCATATTCGATCTTCTTCGGATCGCCGCCGTGAATGTAGGCGATGGTGTTGCCATCGGGGTTCCAGGCCGGCGCGCTTTCCCAATCGGGATGTGCGTCGGCCTCCGGCGAAGTCGTGAGCTGATGTTCGGTCGCGCCCGTTTTGGGCTCGATCAGGTAAAGGTCCCAGTTTTCCGTGCGATCGGCATCAGCGCCGCGCTTGCTCACGAAGACGATTTGGTTTCCGTTAGGCGACCAGGCGGGCAGCGCTTCATCGTGCGGGCCACTCGTTAGGGCGGCGAGCTCGTGCGTCGTGAGATCGAGGAGCTTGAGGTGCGACCAGTGGTTCGTTAGGTAACCGGCGATGTCCTGCTTAAACTGGTAGCGATCGATGACGATCGGCGGAACGGTCTTCTTTTCTTTCTCCTTCGCCTCCGGATCACGCGGGTCGGGATCGTTCACGACGAGAACGATGCGCCTGGAATCGGGCGCCCAGGCGAAATCATCGACGCTTCCTTTCTCCTTCGTCAGCTGTTCCGCTTCGCCGCCGGCGCTGGCAAGAATCCAGAGTTGATCGTTTTCGTTCTCGTCGCCCCGACCGGAAAGGAAGGCGAGCCATTTGCCGTCGGGACTCCAGCGCGGGTGGCTCTGAATATTTTCGCCGAAGGTGATCGCGCGATTATCCGAGCCGTCCCATTTGGCGAGCCAGAGATTTTTTGGTTGCTTGTCTTTCTTCAGGTCCACGGTCCCGACGACGTAGGCGACGGTGTTGCCATCGGGCGAGAGATTGGGTTCGTCGACATCGCGAAGGGCGGCGAAGTCTTCCGGCTCAAGCGGGCGTCTGGGTTCGGCGCCTAACGAGTAGCTGGCGCAAAGAAGCGAGATGACAAAGATGACGCGAAGATGCATGCCGCCGTTGTAGACGTTTCGCTCTGCGAAAGGCGAGGGAAATGGTCCTGCAGGCACGGCGGCTCTTTTGGATCGGGCGTTCTAAAACTATTTGCGCGCCGCTCGTTGAAATTCGCTTGCCTTCTCCACGGCTACAACGTGTAGTGTCAAGCCGGTTCTCGGCTACATCATGCGTTGTCCCAAATGCGCAAAGAGCGACGACAAGGTTATCGATTCACGGCAATCACGCGATAATTCCAGCATTCGGCGGCGGCGCGTCTGCCTTCACTGCGCCTTTCGCTTCACCACCTACGAGCAGATCGAGCGCGCCCATCTGCGCGTCATCAAACGCGATCGCGCCCACGAAATATTCGACCGCCGTGAGCTCTCCAACAGCATCGCAAAAGCGTGCGAGAAACGCGCCATCGGACTCGTTAGGCTGGAGGAAATGGTCGAGGAAATCGTGCACGATATCGAGACCGGTGGCAGTGAGATATCTTCCACCGAGATTGGCGACAAGGTTCTCGAAAAATTACGCGACACCGATGAAGTCGCTTATCTGCGCTATGCCTCCGTGCATCATCGCTTCGAAAGCGTCGATCGTTTTGTCGAAGAGATTCAGGCGCTCGCCCGCCGCATCAAACCCAACGCGCTCCAGCGCGAGTTGTTTAGTGAGCCGGTAAAAAATGGTCGCGTTTAAAGAAGAATTTCCCTACCTCCGCGCCGACTCCGGGCAGCTATTTGAATTCAGCCGTGCCTGGCTGCACGCGCAGATCACGCAAGCCGCCGATCGCGCCGGCTATCCAAGTTGGTGGCTCACCGAGCACGTCACCGAGAGCATCACTTTTTATCTGCGCCTGCGGAACGACGAAGCGGTTGTTGCCATCAGCCAGCTCAATCAAACCGTACGCTACGTTTTGAAAGTGATCGGCTACAAGGAAATAGTGCCGCACTTCCGACCGGCCCCGCCACCTCTCTCGATCTCGCTTTTCGAGATCGCGGAAGCCGCGGGCGGCGGGTACGAGCTCGCGTTTTTCGATCTGCTCGAAAAACGTGTCGCCGCGCTCGCCGCCACGGGCGCGACCAGCCTCCACTTTTTTGGCCTGCAACCGGCGATCAAACATCTGCGCGGCGCCAAAACCTGGACGCGTGCGTGCGACGCGTTGCGCGGGGAGGTGGCTTGCTTCATCCGCGAGAGGCTTGCGAGCGGAAGCGCCCTTGCGGAATTGGTCTGTTCGATTCGATGACAATCTTCGAGAAGATCATCGCGCGCGAAATCCCGGCGAAGATCATCTTTGAAGATGACGACGTGATTGCTTTCCACGATGTCGATCCAAAGGCGCCGGCGCATGTGCTCGTCGTTCCGAAGCGCGTCATACCGCGCCTCGCCGAAGCAGAAGACTCCGACCAGTTATTGTTAGGCAAACTAATTCTAGTCGCGGCGAAGGTGGCGCGGGACCTTGGCATGAGCGAGAGCGGTTACCGTCTCGTCATCAACAGCGGTCCGGACGCAGGCGAGAGTGTTCCCCATCTCCATGTGCATTTGTTAGGCAAGCGCTCGTTAGGTTGGCCGCCCGGCTAGCTGGACGCGGTTCAACGATGTCGTCCGCTCGTTCGGCGCGCCCGGCCGACTTGTCATCCTGAGCCGGCGCAGCGCGGCGAAGGACTTCGCAAGCTATTCTGGGCGATCTATGAAACTTAAGTCGCAAAACGCTTGCGAGGTCCCTCGCTCCGCTCGGGATGATAGAGCTGCTACATCCCCATGATTTGGTAGCCGCCGTCGACGTAGATCACCTGCCCCGTGATCGCTGCGGCGCCGTCGCCCGCTAAAAACAAACCGGTCTGCCCGATCTCCGCAGGATCGCAACTCCGCTGCAGCGGCGCCCGTTCCTGGTAATGCTTCAGCATCGCGGAAAAACCGCTGATCCCGCGGGCGGCGAGCGTGTTCACCGGGCCGGCTGAGATGCAATTTACTCGGATTTTTTTCCCGCCGAGATCGTAGGCGAGATAACGCGTGCTTGCTTCCAGGCTGGCCTTGGCCACGCCCATGACGTTGTAATGTGGGACTACTTTCTCGGCGCCGTAGTAGGTCATCGCGACAATGCTTCCGCCCCCGGTCATGAAGGGCGCAGCCTCGCGCGCGAGCGCGACTAACGAATAGGCGCTGATGTCGTGCGCGGTCCTAAACGCTTCGCGCGTGGTGCTGAGGAAATCGCCTTCGAGCGCTTCCTTCGGCGCGAAAGCGACCGAGTGAAGGAGCAAATCAAGCTGTCCGGTCGTGCCGCGCACTTTCTCAAAGAACCCGGCGATCTCCTCATCCTTTGACACATCACAAGGCCAGAGCGGCGTCTCTTTGCCGAACTCGCTCACCAGCTCCTCGACATTTTCCTTCAGGCGCTCGCCTTGATAATTGAAAATCAGCTTCGCGCCGGCCGCGGCCCACGCCTTCGCGATCGCCCAGGCGATGCTTCGTTTGTTCGCCACGCCGAAGACGACGCCGGTTTTGCCCGCGAGAACTTGTTCTGCCATAAGGAAGAGTCTAACGAGTTTGGCGGTGGACGAAAGCTGTAGCGCAAAGCGCCAGGTCGCAATTTTTCTCTTCCGGCTCAATAGTGCTGCGATGAAGGTGAAAGTCTTTGTCACTCCGAAAGAGACGGTGCTCGATCCGCAAGGCGCGGCGGTGCGGGAAGCGATGCAGCACCTTGGCTTCAGCGCGGCGCGCGAAGTGCGGATCGGCCGTTATCTCGAAATCGAGCTGACCGGCGAAGCCGCCGGACACGAAGCGAAATTGCGCGAGCTCTGCCGCGATCTGCTTTCCAATCCGGTGATCGAAGATTACCGCCTGGAAATGCCTAACGAGAAATGAAATTCGCGGTCGTCCAATTTCCCGGCTCCAACTGCGATCAGGATTGCCTCGCCGCGCTGCGCGGAGCCGACGGCATTGAGGCGGATTACGTGTGGCACAAGGAGACCTCGCTCGACGATTGCGATGCTGTCGTTCTTCCCGGCGGATTTTCCTATGGGGATTATTTGCGTTGCGGCGCGATCGCGCGCTTCTCGCCGATCATGAGCGCGGTCATCACCGAAGCGCGCTCCGGGAAGTTGGTCATCGGCATCTGCAACGGTTTTCAGATTCTGTGCGAAGCCGGGCTACTGCCGGGTGCGCTCGTGCGCAATCGCTCCCTTCATTTCGTCTGTGATCTCGTGACCACGCGAGTGGAGACGGCTGATTCGCCTTTCCTGCGTGGCCTGCGCGCCGGTGAGTTGCTGCGACTCCCGATCGCTCACGGAGAAGGCTGCTATTTTGCCGATGAAGATACGCGGCGCGACCTGAACGATCGCAACCAGATTCTTCTGCGTTATTGCGATGCCGCCGGTCGCGTCGTCGCGGCCGCGAACCCGAACGGATCCGTCGAAAACATCGCCGGCATTTGCAACCGCGAGCGCAATGTTTTCGGTTTGATGCCGCATCCCGACCGCGCTTGTGCCGTGCGACTCGGGAGCAGCGACGGCGCAAAAATTTTCGAGTCGATGCTGCGCTCAGTCGCGGGCAGGCAGGCGGCCGCGTGAGTGTCTTCATCACCGGCACTGATCCGGGCGTCGGCAAAACGGTGTTCACCATCTGGCTGCTCACAGGTCTGCGCGAGAAAGCTCTCCGCTGTGCCGGCTACAAGCGGATCTGTTGCGGTCATCGGCACTACGCGGGGCGCCGGATGCGTTAGGCTGACGAACTCGTCGATTTCGTCGCGATCGAAGGCGTGGACGGTTGGATCGTGCCGTTCACGACGGATTACTTTTCCAGCGGTCTCGCGCAGGACTTTTAGCTGCCGTTGATCGTGGTCGCACACAATCGCCGCGGCTGTCTAAATCACGTCTTCCTCACGGTGCGCAGCATCGAGCCCGCCTGGTTGAAATGCGCGGGCGTCGTGCTGAACGATCTCGGCGTCTCGGGCGACGTCGCCTCGCTGAACAACGCCGATATTTTGCGCCGTTGCCTAAGGTTGCCGATTGTCGAAGAATGCACCCCGGAGAGCGCCGCGATCCCGGCGCAGTTGCGAGAAATGCTTTCCCAATCATGAGCTCCAAAACCATCGCCGTTCTCGGCGGCGGTTCCGCGGGTTTCACCGCCGCCCGGGTGGCCTGCCGCCAGGGTGCGCATGTCCTTCTCTTCATGGGCGACAACGCCGATCACGCCTCCCTCTGCATCAACGCCGGCTGCATGCCGTCAAAGGCGCTCTTCGAGCCGATCGACGCGATGCATCACGCGAAAGCGCACGGCTGGCTCATCGTGCAGCCGAAAAAGCCTAACGAATACCTCGCGCAGATCGTGCATTGGAAGGACGAAGAGATCGAAAAGTTTCGCGCCTATCGGCAAAAGGAAATCCGCGATCTGGCGGGCGATCGTTTTGAGATCATCGGGGCCAACGCACGCTTTGCCGGCGAACACGAGATCATCAGCGCAGGTCGCATTTTTCGCTTCGATGCGGCGATCGTCGCTACCGGCTCGGTGACTACCTGGCCCAGAATCCCCGGACTCGACATGGTGCGCGACGCGATCTGGACAAGCGATGAAATCTTGCACAACACCGACATACCAAAATCGCTCGCCGTAATCGGGGCGGGTCCGGTTGGTCTGGAATTTTCTTTGCGTTATGCGCGGCTCGGTTGCGAGGTCACTCTTTTAGCGCAGAAGGAACTCTTGTCGCGCTATCCGACAAAATTCGGCGAGCGCCTGGCGCTGATTTACGAAAAGGAAGGCGTGCGCGTCTTGACGAGCCGCAGAGTAGCGCGCATCACCCATGACGATTCCGGCTGCTTCGAGGTCGAGAGCGACGGGGCGGAAAAACTTTCACCGCTGCGCGCCGAGCGAGTCCTCCTCGCGACCGGGCGCCATCCCGCTCTGGCCGAGCTCAATCTGGCCGCAGTCGGGATCGCGCCAAATCGCCAGGGCCGCCTCGAGATTGGTGAGGACATGCGCGTGCAGGGTTCGCACCACATTTTCGCCGCCGGCGATGTCGCTGGGAAACGCATGGTCGTGCATCACGCGCACATCGAAGCGGGCATCGCCGCGGAGAACGCCTGCAGCGATGGCGGCCGCCGCTGGACGAAACGTTCGAACATTCAGGTCATTTTTTCCGATCCGGAATTCGCCTTTGCCGGAATGAAATATCCCGCCGCGAAAGAGGCCGGGCACGAGCTCGTCACAGCCACCGGCGAAAGTCGCGACGTCGGCAAACTTCATCTCGCCGGCGACGACCTCGGTTTTGGCGAATTCTCCGCCGACGCTCGGACGGGGAAGTTGATCAGCGCCGGTCTTCTCTGCAACGACGCGAGCAACCTGATTCACCTGCCAGCGTACGCGATCGATCACGAGCACACCGCGCATCAGCTCGAAGACGCGGAGTTTTACCATCCGACCAAAACTGAAATCATCACAGAGATCGGCGATAAACTTTGCCGCAAGCTGGGCGGCCATCCCTTCGCGCGCGCCGAGGAATAACCGAGGAGAGCCGGGAGCCGAAGACGGGACTCGAACCCGTGACCTGCTGATTACGAATCAGCTGCTCTACCAGCTGAGCTACTTCGGCCTGTAATTCGGAGCGGCCAAGATGACATTCGATGCCATTTCCGGCAAGAGGTTGGTGTGGAGCCTAACGGCCGAGAAGACGCGGGTCGAAATTGAATTCGACCGGTTTTGGAGTGCGAAGATGCCGAAAATCGGGATGCGCAGGGTTGAGCAGGAAATTGACTTCCGCGGGAACGATCGCGCTGGGCACCGCCAGGATGAGCGATCGCTGCGCCTTTACCCAGTCGTCGCCTAACGACATGTTGGCTGGCTCAGGAGGTGATGCGCGCCAGTTCGCGGGCAGATTTTTCGGCGGCACCCGCTCCATTTGCGTCTCGTCCCAAGTGACGAAGTAAGCGAGGTATTGGCCGCGTGGCGTGAGTGGCTGCTGATGGACCATGATTTCCAGCGCCGCGAGCGATTGATGTTCGCTCAGGTAAACGACTGCCAGGCCCGGTGAATTCCAGCGCCCTCCGTAGAGCCGCGCTCCTTCTCCGCTAAAAGCGTCGCGCCCCGGCTTGTCGATCCGCCAGCCCGACGGCATCAGGAATAGACGCCGTAGTCGATTCGCCCGAGCAACTTTTCCACTTCACGCGCGCCCGCCTCGGTCTGCGCGTAATCGAGCGGAACCGCGCCGCCCAAGCCGCGTTGCGGAGCTTTCAGCCATCGACGCGCTTCCTCGGGTCCATCGAAAATTTTCGCGGCTTGACCGAGGAGGCGGGCGAAGCGGACAATTTTGTCGGACTCACCGGTCGTGAGGCGACCCGTCGCTCTGCGCCGATGAAGCGTGGCCCGGGAGAGGCCGAGATTGGCGCTTAAGCGATCCATCGGAAGATCCAGCTGCTGCCGCAACGCCTCCAGCTCGCCAAATTTCAACCCTGCCTGCACCCCGTCCACAACCTCGCCCGGCGCTGGGTTTGCGCTGCGTGAGGCGACGTGGAGTGCGACCATCCCGGCGGCTAACTTCCTCTTCATCGTCTGTTTCATTTGAGACAATTGAACATATCAGAAGATGCAACGCAACCCGGTTCCTGTGCAACTCGACGAATCCAGTTGCCACCGGCAAAGCGCCGTCGATCATTTCTACATGAACACGAACCCAACGGAATACGCGCACCCGGAAGCGTTGGTCGGCACGGATTGGCTCGAACAGCATCTCAACGACGGCGACATCCGCATCGTCGAATCGAATGAAGACATCCTCCTTTACGACACCGGCCACATTCCGGGAGCGGTCCACATTGATTGGCGCGCCGATCTGCAGGACCCGGTCATTCGCGATTACATTGCGCCGGACAAATTTGCTGAGCTCTGCAGTCGCAACGGGATCGGGCCCGAGACGACCTGCGTTTTCTACGGCGACAAAGCCAATTGGTGGGCCTGCTACGCGCTTTGGGCCTTCCGGCTTTTCGGGCACAAGAACGTCAAAATTCTCAATGGCGGCCGCGACAAATGGAAAGCTGAGAATCGACCAACGACGCGCGACGTTCCGAAATATCCGGCCACAGAGTACCCGGTTCCGGCAAAGCGGATGGACAAAGAAATCCGCGCCTTTGTCGACGAAGCGCTCGCGCAAAGCCACGCAAAAAAACCGCTCATCGATGTCCGTTCGCCCGGCGAATTCAAAGGTGAGATCACGCACATGGCGGAATACCCGCAGGAAGGCGTGTTGCGCGGCGGTCACATCCCGGGGGCGAAGAGCGTGCCTTGGAAGACGGCCACGAAAGAGGACAACACCTTCAAATCAGCCGCGGAGCTGGCGAAGATTTATTTCGAGGGCGCGGGGGTGAAGCCGGAAGTGGACACGGTGGTTTATTGCCGGATCGGCGAACGCTCCAGTCACACTTGGTTTGTCCTCACTTACCTCCTCGGACTCGATAACGTGCGCAATTACGACGGTTCCTGGACGGAGTGGGGCAACAAAGTCGGCGCCCCGATCGAGAAAGGCGCGTAACGAGCTCCGTGAATCGTCAATCGTGAACCGATGTGACGATGTAACGCTCCTATGTATCCCGAGAAACTGCAGAACATCATCGAACTTTTCGAGACGCTGCCAGAAGTCGAGCGACGTGAAACGCTCGTCGCCTATTCGGATAGCGCGCCCAAACAAGAGCCCCGGCCTAACGAGAAGTTCGATTTGGAAGATGTCCGAAAGGACGAAGAATGCGCCGATAAAGTGGGCGTATATCTTCTCGTCGATGACAAGGGCCGCGCGCACGTCCGCATGACGCTCGGCCCCGAAGTGCAAACCCTCACGCGCGCCATGAGCTCGATTCTTTGCAAGGGACTCGACGGCGCGACACCCCAAGAAATCCTCGATCTACCGAGCGACTTCGTCACCCGGATCGTCGGCGCGGAACTGGTGCGGGTGCGCAGCCAGACGACCTACTACGTGCTCACGCGGATCAAGGGGATCTGCAAAGTCTACCTCGATCGCCAGCGCGCCACCGAAGTCAGGCTTCAAGCCTGACTCGGCGGACGGGCTTCCAGCCTGTCGGTTCTGCCGGGGCAGGCTCGCCACAGACGAGTCCGTCCGATTGGCGGACTGGAAGCCTGCCCCGCCGAGTCAGTCAAGATGAGTGACTTCCAAACGCCCGGTTTTCGCATACTCTCCCGCTGCGCATGCCGCGGAACGATCAGCTCCATAAGATTCTCCTCATCGGTTCCGGCCCGATCATTATCGGGCAAGGGTGCGAATTTGATTATTCCGGCGTGCAGGCCTGCAAAGCGCTGCGCGAAGAAGGTTACGAGGTCGTGCTCGTAAACTCGAACCCTGCCACGATCATGACCGATCCGGAATTCGCCGATCGCACCTACATCGAGCCGATCACGCCGGAGGTGATCGAGGCGATTCTGGAGCGGGAAAAACCGGATGCGATTCTGCCGACGATGGGCGGCCAGACGGCGCTCAATGCCGCCATGGAATTGAACCGCAATGGTGCTCTCGTTAGGCACAATGTCCGCTTGATCGGAGCGAACGCCCAAGCCATCGCCAAGGGCGAAGACCGGCAGCTTTTCAAGGAAGCGATGGTGCGCATTGGGCTGGCCATCGCGCGCTCCGGGATCGCGCGCTCGCTCGCTGATGCCAGCCAGGTCGCGCGCGAGATCGGAAGTTTTCCGCTCATCATTCGGCCTGCCTTTACGTTAGGCGGATCGGGCGGCGGGATCGCCTACAACCGCGAAGAACTGGAGACGATCGTCACGCGCGGTCTCGATCTTTCCCCGGTGAGCGAGGTTTTGATCGAGGAGTCATTGTTAGGCTGGAAAGAATTCGAGATGGAGGTGATGCGCGACCGCGCCGATAACTGCGTCGTCGTCTGCTCGATCGAGAACCTCGACCCGATGGGCGTGCACACGGGCGACTCGATCACTGTCGCCCCCGCGCAAACGCTTTCCGATCGCGAATATCAGGCGATGCGCGACGCGTCGTTCGCGGTCATTCGCGAGATCGGGGTCGAGACCGGCGGATCGAATATCCAATTCGCGGTTAACCCAGAGGACGGCCGCATGGTTGTGATTGAGATGAATCCGCGCGTCTCGCGCTCGAGCGCGCTGGCGTCGAAGGCGACCGGTTTCCCGATCGCGAAGATCGCAGCCAAGCTCGCCGTTGGTTACACGCTCGATGAGATCCGCAACGACATCACCCGGGAAACGCCGGCGAGTTTTGAGCCAACGATCGATTACTGCGTGGTCAAGGTGCCGCGCTTCACCTTTGAAAAATTCCCCGAAGCGGATTCAACCCTAACGACGCAAATGAAGAGCGTCGGCGAAGCGATGGCGATTGGACGGACGTTCAAGGAAGCGTTGCAAAAAGCGCTGCGCTCGCTCGAAATCAAGCGCTTCGGATTGTGTGGCGATGGGCAGGAAACGCGGGTCGATGCGGAGACGTTGCGGCGAAAACTGAGCGTGCCAAATGCGGAGCGGATTTTTTATCTGGCGCAAGCTTTTGAGGATGGGATGTCGCTGGAAGAAGTGTTTGGCCTAACGAAAATCGATCGGTGGTTTTTGGCAAACATCGCGCAGGTCGTGGCGGCGACCAGGGAACTCCGGAGCAGAGGCATCCCGCTTGTCGGGAAAGCAGCCGGCTCGCCTCCTTCGAAATCTGCTGCGGGCGAGCCGCCCGCGCTCCCCACAGGCAGGCTGCCTGTGCTCCAGCCGGTCTTCCGCTCTATGGATCCCCATGGCGACATCCATCGCACCCGACGCAATCTCCCTCATTGGGAACAGCCTGGCGCCACCTATTTTGTCACCTTCCGCCTAGCCGATGCCGTCCCGAATGAACTCCAGGAGCAATGGCGTGAAGAACTCACAACCTGGCTAAAATTTCATCGCGAACCGTGGGACGCGAAGACCGCGTTCGAGCATCACCGCCGTTTCATTCAGGAGCGGGAGGAGTGGCTCGACCGGGGCACCGGCAGTTGCTCGTTGCGCGAGCCGGCGGCGGCTCATGTCGTGGCCGAATGTCTGCGGCATTTCCATGGCGAGCGCTACGTGCTGGATGCGTTTGCCGTCATGCCCAACCACGTGCACGTGCTGGTTCAGCCCGGAGAGAAATTTTCGCTCGCGGAGATTTTGCACACTTGGAAATCGTTTACGGCCAAGGCGATCAATCGTTCGTTAGGCCAGACTGGCCTGCTCTGGCAGGGGGAGAGCTTCGACCGGATGGTGCGGGATTTCGAGGAGTTGGAGCGCTACCGGGTTTATGTCGCGAATAATCCAGCGAAAGCGAGGCTGCGTGAGGGAGAATTCATTCTTGAGCGCGGCGGGAGGCTGCAGCGGAGCACAGGCAGCTTGCCTGTGGGGAGCGC
>JACDGM010000209.1 GCA_013815325.1 Chthoniobacterales bacterium | reverse complement strand
CCGCGAGACCGGCGCCCAGGAGCATGATTGCGACGGGCGCTTCCGGCAGCACCGGCGCGCCGGGATCGCACTTGTTCCCGTTCCCGTTGCAATTACCCGCGCCGCCATTGCCATTGCCGTTGCCGCCCGCCGCCGCGAAGACCGGGTTGGTCGCGATGAAAAGCCCGACCGCGAGAATTGCCATCGTAAGACCGAACCGAATACGCTGCATTGACTCTCTCCTTCACTTCCCTTGTCCCAACTATCAATCTCTTTGAGGGTATAAATGAACTCTCATACATCATAACGGCTGGAGTTACCCCGCTTTGGTGGACAGGTCCATCTTAGGCTACCTGACCTTCGATTGTCCATCTCCTTTCATACTCCATTGGTGAACAATAGCCGAGTGCGGAATGGCGTCGCGCGCTGTTGTAGAATCCCTCGATAAAGTCGAAGAGTGCCAGTCGCGCCATCCGATGCGTCGGGAAGCTTCTCCCCGCAAGCAGTTCGCATTCGAGCGTCGCGAAGAAACTTTCCATCAGCGCGTTGTCGTAACAGTCACCCTGACTGCCGCGTGAGGCAAGCATCCCGGCATCGTGCAGCCGTTGCCCGAAGGTGAGACTCGTGTATTGGCTGCCATGATCCGAGTGATGAATGACGCCCGTCTCCGGTCTGCGGCGGGCAATCGCCATGTCGAGCGCATCCACGACGAGTGCGGCGCGCAGATGATCGGCCATCGCCCAACCGACAATCCGCCGAGAGAAGACATCGAGGACGACGGCCAAATAGAGGAAGCCCATCCACGTCGGGATGTAGGTGATGTCCGCCACCCAGAGCTGGTTCGGCGCCGTGGCGGTGAAATCCCGTTGCACCCGGTCAAGCGCGGGGGCGGCCTCCGCGCCCCGGCGCGTCGTGATCGTCCCCTTCCGACGATGGCAGCCCGTGAGTCCGGCAGCGTGCAGCAGGCGCGCCACCCGTTTGCGCCCACAGCGGATGCCGCCCGCCCGTAACTCGGCATGAATCCGAGGCGTCCCGTAGGTGCCGCGACTCGCGGCATGGATCTGTCGGATGATCCCACCAATCCGCGCATCCGTCTCGATGCGCGCCGCAGGCGGACGCACCCGCCACGTATAGTAACCACTGCGCGACACGCCCAACAGCCGACAGAGCATCGTGATCGGATAGTGCGCCTTCTCCGCTTCGATGAACCCGAACGCTGCTAGCGGATCGGGTTGCTCTCCCGCGCGAAGAAGGCCGCCGCTTTTTTTAGGATGTCTCGTTCCTGCGTGAGAATCCGGTTCTCACGGCGCAGACGGCGCAGTTCGTCGCGCTCCTCGGTCGTCAATCCGGCGCGTACACCGCTATCAATCTCGATGTGCTTCACCCAGTTGCGTAAGGTCTGCTCGGAGACACCGAGGTCGTTCGCAATACGGGCGACGGATCGTTCCCCCTGGTGGACGAGATGGACGGCTTCGACTTTGAACTCTGGCGGATAAACGGGGATCGTGCGTGCCATCGGAACACCTCCTTGGGTTCTCCCCAATCTTTAGGTGTCCACCAAACCGGGTCAACTCCAGTCCTGCCTCTCGCATGACGCTCGAAGGCGGGCGTCATGAAGACCGACGGGGAAGTGGAAATCATGATCCGTGAACGGGCCAAAGGCAAGACGCAAGGACAGTGGGCAACACCCGCCCTTGTATCCATTCAAGATGCAGGCCCTCGTAGGAAGGACGACGCAAGGGGGCGTCACCCGGTCAGAAGCCGAACACCTCCTCATGCAACTGGCGGCGCGGGAGGCCGACGCCCCGGAGCGCCGCCCGTACGGCGGTCGCCAGACCCGGCGACGCGCAGAGATACACATCGTGCTCGCGCAGCCCAGGGACCATGGCGCCGAGCGTGGCGGTGGTCAGCGCATTGGCGGGATCGGAAGACGGGCCGACGAGGTAGATCACCCTCGCGCCACGGTACCGAGCGATCGCGTCGAGTTCGTCGCGGAAGATGAGGTCGCGCGCGGCGGAGGCC
>JACDGM010000119.1 GCA_013815325.1 Chthoniobacterales bacterium | reverse complement strand
TAATCTTTTGCTTCTCCAGGCGCTTCGTTAGGCGGCGCAATTGAATTTCGACGATGTTCTTCAAGTCTTCCTCGTTCAGCCGATCGAAGATGATGATTTCATCGATCCGGTTCAAAAACTCCGGCCGAAAATGAGCGCGTAACGCTTCCATGACAAGGCGCGTGCGGCTCGCGCTGGTGGAGGATTCTTCCGTGATGAACTGCGAGCCGATGTTCGACGTCATGATGATAACGGCGTTCTTGAAATCGACCGTGCGACCCTGGCCGTCGGTGATGCGGCCGTCGTCGAGGACTTGCAGGAGGACGTTAAAAACATCCGGGTGCGCTTTCTCGATTTCATCGAAAAGAATGACCGAGTAGGGCTTGCGCCTAACGGCTTCGCTAAGCTGCCCGCCTTCCTCATAACCGACGTAGCCGGGGGGCGCACCGATCAGGCGCGCGACCGTGTGTTTCTCCATGTATTCGCTCATGTCGATGCGGATCATGGCGTTCTCGTCGTCGAATAAAAACTCGGCCAGCGCGCGCGACAGTTCCGTCTTGCCGACACCGGTGGGCCCGAGAAAAATGAAGGAACCGATCGGGCGATTCTCGTCCTGCAAACCAGCGCGCGCGCGCCTAACGGCATTGGAGACGGCGACGATCGCTTCGGTCTGGCCGATGACGCGCTGCCTCAGGCGCTCTTCCATTTTCACGAGCTTCTCGCGCTCGCCTTCCTGTAAGCGCGAGACGGGAATGTGCGTCCAGCTCGAGACCACTTCCGCGATGTCTTCCTCGGTCACTTCTTCGCGCAGGAGCTGTGGTTTGCCGCTTTCGGTTTCCTTCGCCGTCAGCTCGGTGAGTTTGCGTTCCAGCTCCGGCATACGGCCATATTGCAGCTCGCTCGCCGCCGCCAGTTCTCCGCGACGTTGGGCGCGCTCCAGTTCGGTCCGCGCGGAGTCGAGCTGCTCTTTGATTTTGCGCTGCTCGTCTATGACTGACTTCTCTTTTTGCCACTCCGCTTTCAGCGCCGAGGAGCGTTCCTTCAGGCTCGCCAGCTCTTTTTCCAGCTTCGTTAGGCGCTCCTGGCTGGCCGGATCTTTTTCTTTCTTTAAGGCCTGCCGTTCCATCTCGCGCTGCATTATTTCGCGCTCGATCACGTCGATTTCCGTCGGCATTGAGTCGAGCTCGATCTTCAGGCGCGAAGCCGCTTCGTCCACGAGATCGACCGCTTTGTCGGGCAGAAAACGATCACTGATGTAGCGATCGGAAAGGATCGCCGCCGCGATCAGCGCCGCGTCGCGAATGCGCACGCCATGGTGCACTTCGTAGCGTTCCTTCAACCCGCGCAAAATCGCGACCGTGTCCTCAACCGACGGCTCGTTTACCATCACCGGCTGGAAGCGCCGCTCCAGCGCGGCGTCTTTCTCGATGTATTTGCGATACTCGTTGAGCGTGGTCGCGCCGATCGTGCGCAGCTCGCCGCGCGCCAGTTGCGGCTTGAGCAAGTTCGATGCATCCACCGAGCCTTCCGCCGCGCCCGCGCCGACGATGGTGTGCAACTCGTCGATGAAGAGAACGATCTGGCCCTGTGAGTCGGTGACTTCTTTGAGAAACGCTTTCAACCGGTCTTCGAATTCGCCGCGAAATTTTGCGCCCGCGACCATCGCGCCGATGTCCATCGCGATCAGTTTTTTGTTCTTCAATGACTCCGGCACGTCGCCGGAAATGATGCGACGCGCGAGTCCTTCCACGATGGCCGTTTTGCCAACGCCCGGTTCGCCGATGAGGACCGGATTGTTTTTTGTTCGTCGCGAAAGCACCTGCATGACGCGGCGGATTTCGTCGTCGCGACCGATCACCGGATCGATCTTCCCACGGCGCGCGCGCTCGGTCAGGTCCTGTCCATATTTCTCCAAGGTCTGATATTTCCCTTCCGGATTCTGATCGGTCACGCGCTGCGAACCGCGCACCTGTTGCAGCGCCTGCATCAGTTTGTCGCGCGTCACGCCGAATTCTTTGAGAGCTTTCGCGGCGGGCACGTTTGCGCTCGTTAGCGCGAGGAGATAATGCTCGGCGCTAACGAAGTCGTCCTTCAGCTTCGCCATCTCCTTCTCCGCGCCGTCGAGCACGCTGCGGAGATCGCTTCCCATGCGCAGATCGAGGGCGGCGCCGGTCACCCGCGGCCGTCGCTCCAGTTCCGTGCGCAGCCGGCTGCGCAAGGCATCGGTCGGCACACCCATTTTCTCGAGGAGCGGCGTCGTCACGCCTTCCGCCTGATCGAGCAGCGCAAGAAGAAAATGTTCGTTCGTGATTTCCTGCTGATTGAATTGGGAGGCGACATCCTGCGACGCCTGAACCGCCTCCTGCATTTTCTGCGTGAACTTGTCGATGCGCATAGACTCATTCTAGGAAACGCGCCCGAAGCGGCAACCCGCCGTATCGAAACATTCGTGATTTATCTCAAAGGCGCGCCGCCGCGCACATTCTCATTCTCGTCATCCCTTGCGCACCCGAACCAGTTAGAGCTAGGTGTAGTAACACTTTGAGTCTGCGCGCCGATCCGGGCAGTGCGGCGGCGCTTATGCTGCGGCAAGTTATCCGCTTCTAGGCTCCTTGCTTCGCGCCTAACTCAACAGGCGGCCGAATGGTGTAACCGACATAGCGCAAGGTATGAATCAAAGGGGTATCAAACCCGGAATCCAATTTCTTGCGCAGACGAGTTATAAAGATTTCCACCGTTCGCGTGTCGTATTCATGCTGGCGCTGCCAGATTCGTTCGCAAAGTTCCGTCCGTGAAAAAACCCGCCCCGGTTCCTGCATCAGCACCTGGAGGACGTCGAACTCACGCGGCGAGAGAGCTATAACTTTCCCGGCGCGACTCACCCGCCGATGCTGCACATCCATTTGTAAATCTCCCACTATCAGCAAGTCGGTCGCGGTGGGAGTCGCCGCGCGGCGGCCGAGAGCTTCGATTCGCGCCATAAGCTCGTTCATGGAAAAGGGCTTCGGTAAGTAATCGTCCGCTCCCGCTTTTAGTCCCTTGACCCTATCATTCACCTCGCCCCGTGCGGTCATAATAAGGATACGCGCGGTTGAATGATCCGCGCGCAGCCTTTGCAGCACCGAGAAGCCGTCGAGCCCCGGCAGATTGATGTCCAGAACGATGAGATCGGGCGGATGCTCGAGTGCCGCTTGCAACCCTTCCGCGCCGTCGTTGCGCGCGATCGCATCGTGCTCGGCCCGCTGCAACTCTCGAGTGACCTGCCGGGCCAGCTGCCGATCGTCCTCGATTACGAGCACACGCATGTCTCTTTTAGTGCCAGAAGTTTGTTTGCAGATCAACTCCCAAGCGATGACGGCTTCATCCTTAGGAGGTTCCCCTAACACGGCCATCTGCCCTGCCGGGCCCACTCCATTCTGCTCGCCAGGGCGTGCTCGCATCGAGGTAAGGCAGCGACACTTCCCGATACATCGGCGGCACGGGAAAGTGGCCAGCCACCGCTTGTCACAATCGGAGGGACGGACAGCAGACTGCCCGTCCCCCCAAGGCGCGCGGGCAGAACCCGCCCAAACGTGAATATTACCCGCAGATCCTATAAGCGTTATCAGCAGCCCGGGCCAGGGCGTGCAGTGTCTGGAAGAATTCACGGCTTTGACCTATGAATAGGCCCGACTTCGTTAGGGCGGTAACGGCCGCCATCGCTCCCGCATTCTGCGGCGAGGTAGGACGGATCACCGAACAGAGCGGCAGGTTCGGATCGATGAACTCACAAGGCTCCGGCATAATCAGGTCTTTCTCCCGCAACGGGTCTCCCTCGAATACCGTTGCGATGTCCGGGAAAACCAGGCCCGGAACCTTAACCGCGGGAACATTCCCGGCGCCGTCGCTCCAGATTGCAAAATGGTAGACTTCCACGCCTCCAATGCTGGTTACGATCCGAAGGGCAGTGAGATCTGAGACCTTGGTCGCGAGCGAAGTATAGAGACTCGCGCCGCCTTGCTCGATGGTTCCAAAATGAAACGCCGCGGTGTTCGCTATAGCCTGGATTTGTTTGGAACCACTCGGCAGGTCGTATGGTGGAATGGCTGGCCGGTCGACGATGTTGATTAACTGCGGGAAGGTCGCGCCGAAGTCCGGATTCCGCGGGCTGCGATAGCGAATCCACCAGCTGGTATCCACGGTGAGATTCAGCAGGTTGGTAAGCCGGCCGATTTGCCGGGCACCAGTTGCCTGGCTGCTCGGCAGCGTACGGAACGGGTCCAGGTTGACCGGTTGCGCGCCGCCCGCAGCGAGATAGGCATTGAGGAAGGTGGCGTGGCTCAACTCATCGTCCGTGTTATCGGCGATGTATTGCGGAAAGTCATCGTCGATCGCTTCGATTGCTCCCATATAAGGCTCATTGCCGGTGGCCAATTCGGTATATTGCTGCCAGAGATCGGTCTCCAGCAGTTCGGCGGCGGCGAGGAAGCGCAGAATGGCGGCATCGCCAGCGTTGATGACATTGGAGTTACCGGCGGCGAGGGCTCCGCGAGCGACTCCGGTGAGGGCGCCGGCGACCGGCGTCAAAAGCGCCGCTCCAAGTCCGAGACTGCGCAGAAAGGATCTGCGCGCCAGAGGATGAGGAGCGGGCAGCAGGTCACTGAACCGCTGCAGACCTGTAATTTGATTTTTACTGTTGTTGTTTTGCATAGGATTAATGTGGCTGACTGTTTTTCTTTGGTTAACTGCGAGGCTAGTCTCTGCTCCAGGAAAATGAGCGCAACACAAGCTTGGTAACAGGACTGTTACGCAGTCTGTTATTGCGGTGAGTGACCCAGGTTCGCTTCACCACGGCTTATTTCCTTTATTCCTTGTCAGCCGTTATTACTCTCCAGATAGGGTGCACTCTCTATAAGCCGCTGCTGGTTGTAGCTTCCGCTTTTCAGCGGATTGCTCCCAAAGGGCGAGCCCAGAGAAGGATGCACTGAGGAGAGCACACGCTACAGCCGCCGTGGCTTTCCAGCTTCAGTTGCCCAGGTAGCGGGCCAGGGCAACATCAACCCCTTTTTTGTGGGCGTCGCGTCGAAGCCGGCTGCTACGATCTTCCATCCGGTTGCAGGACGGCAGCGTTAGCCCCGTCGTTGAGGTTGCCGAAAGAGGTGCGCACTTCGCCGCCAACACCGAAAGTCGGATCGAGTGTGCCATTGGTCCTCAGCCGGGCGGTCAGGAAATCGGAATCGGAAGATTCGGTGTCGGCGTAACCGACGGTGATGAGCTTGCCATCGGGCTGGAGGAGAATGCTGCGGGCGCCTTGCAAGAAGCTTCCGAAGTCAACCGTGGCCAAGCCCTTCCTGCCAAAGGTGACATCCCGAGTCCCGTCGGAGTTATAACGCGCGATCGCGAAAGACTGATCAATGCCGTTGCTGGAGACGGTGCTGCCGGCGGCTACAATCTTTCCGTCCGGCTGGAGAACGGCGGAGCGCGCCTGGTTGAGGTTGGCTCCGCCAAAGTCGGTCTCAACCTTGCCAAGAGTTCCAAAGCTCGTGTCGATGGTGCCGTCAGGCAGGTAGCGCGCGATGGCAAAGTCATTGAAGGTAGTCGGGCTGGTCGAGTCGCCGGCCGCCACAATCTTACCATCCGGCTGGAGTAGGAGCGAGAGCGCGTCATCGTTCCTCTGATTGTAATCAGTCGCGACCTCGCCGCCCGCGCCGAAAGTGGAATCAAGCGACCCATCCGAGTTATAACGCGCCAGCGCGAAATCGGTATCGGATGACTCATCGCTGGTGAAGTTAACATACTTAGTCCCGCCGGCGATAATTTTACCATCCGCCTGCAGGACCAGGGCAGATGCGAAGCACCCCTGACTGTTGAAACTGGTCCTGACGAGACCGTCGATGCCGAAGGTCATATCGAGAGAGCCGTTTCGATTGTAACGGGCGAGCGCATACTGACCGAGGAACGGAAATGTAGGATAGGTTCTGCCGGCCACGATGATCCTGCCGTCCGGTTGAATGGCGACCGCCGCCGCCGTCTCGGTCAAGCCGAAATCAGTTATGACCCGGCCGTTCTTCCCGAAGGTCCTATCGAGCGTTCCGTCCACATTGTATCTCGCGACGAGGAAGTCTCCGGTCGTCGCGGAAGTACCACGTATCGGATCCCGGCGATAACCGTTTTTCCATCGCGCTGCAGCGCGACCGCGTAGGCGATGTCGTTGCTCCCTTAAAATCGCTCATTACCCGGCCGCTGGCGCCAAAGCTCGCATCAAGAGCGCCCGGCGCCGCCGTCGCGAGCTGGCCCGGCCAGGTGTAGATGATGGCAAGTGTGCCGAGGCCGAGGGGACGGAGGAGGGCGTTCGCGACGAGGCGGAGCGGATGGAGGGTCGGCCTGTTCTTCGCAGTAAGATTGGTGAATCGCATGCCGCCAGTAAGTGCTGCAGGCTACTTGTGCGCAAGCAGACCTTGGTAACGGAATTGTTACGAGAGCTAACCATAGCGATCCTCTGGAGCTTCTTCTCTGCACGCGGCCGCTGCAGGGCACTAGTGCAGTGTAAGAGATTAAGCTGGACGCGCGGAAGCGCGTCCCTCCGGAGGGACATGCTTCCGCATGTCCGGGATCGTCATAACTTGGCGTTACAGTGCCAGGCGAATGACGGAAACCCTGAAAATGCTCTCTGTTTGTGGATCAGCAGCCCGACGCTTTATAACGCGGAAGGGAAGATGAGGACAGCACCTATTCCGATGGCACTTGCGCGAGCTCTGGCGCGTCGGCGGACTGCCGAAGAAACGGCGCGAACATCTCAAGCGACCGCGCCGGCATCGTCGCCACTACTTCGGTCCATGCGTTCTCGTAGCGAAGATCGCGCACGGAGCCTTCACGGTGCAGGCGCGCGAGCAGATCAGCGCGCTCTGCTGGCAGGCGTAATTCCACAGTGACTGTGCCGCGGGCGACGAAGTCGGAGATACGATCGATGAGTAAGTGGATGCCCTCCCCGGTCTGCACGGAAACGAAAACCGCATCAGGGAAATGACGGCGCAACGCGGGGAGGGCATGCGGATCAGTCACTTTATCGACTTTGTTGAAGACGATGAGCATCTGTTTCGTATCGGCGCCGAGCTGGCCTAGGACGCGCATGGTTGTGTTATAGAAACTCATCACTTCCTCCTGCGAGGCATCGAGGACGTGGATGAGGAAATCGGCCAGGGCCGCTTCCTCGAGGGTGGCGTTGAAGGCTTCGACGAGCTGGTGCGGCAGCTTGCGCACGAAGCCGACGGTGTCGGTAAGGAGGAGCGGCTGCTTGTTAGGCAAAGCGATTTTGCGCGTGGTCGTGTCGAGAGTGGCGAAGAGTTTGTTTTCGACGAAAACGCCCGCACCCGTGAGCCGGTGGAGGAGTGAGGATTTGCCGACGTTGGTGTAGCCGACGATGGCAGCGTTGGGAACGGGCGCGCGCTTGCGGTCCTTACGCTGGGTGGCGCGGGCGCGGCGCACTTCTTCGAGCTCGCGTTTTAGGCGATCGATTTGGAGGCGAATCTTGCGTTTGTCTTGTTCGAGCTGGCTCTCGCCTTCGCCTTTTGCACCGATGCCGCCGCCTTGCTGGCCGAGGTGACTCCAGGCGCGAGTGAGGCGCGGCAGCGAATACTGCATCCGCGCGAGATCGACCTGGATGCGCGCCTCGCGGGTCTGGGCGCGAGCGCCGAAGATATCGAGGATGATTTCCTGCCTGTCAGCTACAGTAATGCCGGCTAACTCTTCCCAGTTACGCTGCTGTGATGGACTCAGCTCGTTGTCGAAAATAAGGACATCGCACTCCAGCTCTTTCGCGCGATCGACAACCTCCTGCGCTTTGCCCGAGCCGATGAGATAACGCGCGTGGTTTTCGCGGTAGGAGATAAGCTCAAGTCCAACAATTGGGATGCCGAGCGTGTCGACCAGTTCCGCTAACTCCTCCAGCAGGTTCTGCGCTTCGGTCTTTAGGTCCGCGCTGATGTAAGCGCCCACCAGCAGCGCCCGCTGCACGGCTTTTTCCTTCGCCCTGATTTCAAACATGCGCGCGAGGAGATAAGCGGGTAGGAGCAGTAACTCGTGAGTTACTTTTGTACGGCAACGGGCGCAGTGTACTCGGTTGTCTCCCACTTCAGTCGCAGCTTGCCGCCGGCGCCGTTCGCGTCTTTATCGAGCGCGATCGTGAACTGGTTCACGGCCGGGCTAAGCGGGTTTTTCTTCAGGTCGACCCTGGCGAAATCCTGGCCCTCGTCGTGTTTCGTACCCCACTGGCCGGTTTGTTTGTTAACGATTAATTTAGTCGAACCATTTTCTTCGGGTTGCAGGTAGAGAGAATAGGAGCCGGCCGGAATCTTTGTGCCGCCGAGATCAAGGTCGTGATCGGCGGTAAGCAAGGTCGCTTCATCAGCGCCCATGCGCCAAACCTGCCCGAAGGGGACGAGGCCGCCCCAAATTTTGCGCATCTCGCCGCTCTTGGGGTCCTTCGTGTAGGGCCGGCCGTAGACGATCTTGATCTGCGCGCCGTCGATGGTGGCCGAGACAGTTTCGTGAGGGCTGACGCGTTTTTCCTGCGCGTGCAGCGGGAGTGCGGCGAGAAGTGAAAGGGTGATAATGGCGGAGCTGATTTTGAGCTTATTCATGTGTCGGGAGACTAAGGCGATTGTGAGAGGCCGTCTACCCGCGAAAGCAAAGAGCGTGATTCAGCCGACTTCGTGTGTCTTGCCCCGAGATGAGCTTGCTAGGTGAGGCCGCTTTTCGTTAAAGAGTGCCATGGACTTTGTTTCGGTGAGGGTGGGGTTTTCCCCTGTGCGAGCTTCTGCGGAAGCGGCCGGAGTTCTCCCGAGTGGAGGTCCTGCCCGGGTAGCGCACACGTCTCGTGTGCTGGTCGCGCTGTTCCAGCGCGACGAACTTTCCTTGTCCCGCAAACGTCACGAGAAGAGTGCCGTTTCAGGAAAGTTCGCGACGGTGGAACACCGTCACCGGCACACGAGACGTGTGCGCTACCCGGGCCTTGCCTGCTCCTGGCCAAAAGTCTCGACACGGTCTAATCTCCCGCCAAAGACAGCTTCGCTATGAAAGCGATCGTCCTCATCCACGGCTATAGCTCGGAGAGTCCTACTCCGGATCCGATTTCGATCGGCAACATCTACGGCGATCTGCCGCAGCGCTTGCGGGCGGCCTACGATGTCGTCGAAGTCGATCTCTCGCGCTATCTCAGCCTGAATGATTCGGTTTCGGTCACGGACATTGCCCGCGCCTTTCAGCGCGCGCTCCTCGAACAACATCCCGCCTTGCTCGAAGAGGGCTTTCACGTCGTCATCCATAGCACTGGCGCGCTCGTCATCCGCACCTGGATTCGGCTCTTCAGCCCGCAGCCCTCGCCGGTGCGTAACCTTATCCATCTCGCCGGCGCGAATCTCGGTAGCGGCTGGGCGAGCATCGGGCAAGGGCAGGTGGCGCGCTGGGGTCGCTTCGTCTTCGAGCGCGGGGCGCAGCGCGGGCTGAAGGTGTTGCAATCGCTCGAGCTCGGATCGTCCACAACGCTCGATCTTCACCTCTTCTTCACCCGTG
>JACDGM010000118.1 GCA_013815325.1 Chthoniobacterales bacterium | reverse complement strand
AACGCCCCCATCGGCGGCGAGACGGTTTACGGCCTAACGAAAGTCGATCAGGAAAAGCTGGTCCTACTCTGGGGCAAACAAATTAGCATCCCGACCGTCGCGCTGCGCTACTCCTGCACCTACGGGCCGCGCCAGTCGATCTTCAATCCCTACACCGGCGTCATCGCGATCTTCTGCACGCGGTTGCTCAACGACATGCCGCCGGTCCTCTACGAAGACGGCGAACAGACCCGCGATTTTTCCTTCGTCGAAGACATCGCACACGCCAACTTGCTCGCCGCGCAAACCGACGCGCTCGACGGTCTCCCGGTCAACGTCGGCAGCGGCCACGGCGTTCCCATTCGCGAAGTCGCGCAACAAATCTCCGACGCGCTCGACATTCGAATCGAGCCGGAGGCAAACGGCGAATTTCGTCCCGGCGAGATGCGTCACCTAACTAGTGACATAGCCCGAATTCGCGCCGCCGGTTACACGCCGCAAGTCGACCTTGCCACAGGCATTGGCCGTTATCTCGATTGGATCCGCAGCCAGACAGACGTGCGCGATTATTTCAGCGAGGCGGCCGATATTCTCCGCAGCAAAGGCATCGTTCACCGAGTAAAAGTGGAGGGATGAGCGTTTCGATCGCGAGCCCCGATTTCAACTCGCTCGTTGTCAATCACGCTCGCAAAGATTTCCCGCTGCTCGAGGCCACGGCGACTGTGGCCGACGCGCTCGATCGCATTCGGCGCGAAGGGGTCGGAGAGCGCGTCATCTATTTTTTCGCGGTCGATGCCGGGGAGCGTCTCGTCGGTGTTTTGCCGACCCGTCGATTGTTGACCGCGCCGCTGGAGACGCCGCTCGAAGAAATCATGGTCCGGCGCGTCATCGCTATTCCTGCAACCGCGACGGTTCTGGAGGCGTGCGAATTTTTCGTTCTCTACAAGTTCTTCGCCTTCCCGGTCGTGGACAATGAACGGCGCGTCGTCGGCGTCGTGGATGTGAGTCTTTTCGCCGAGGAAATCCTGCAGGGCGGCGAAGAAGGCCCGCCTTCTGTTGCGCCTAACGAGGACGTTTTCGAGGCGCTCGGATTTCACCTCGCGCAAATCCGCGGCGCCTCGCCCTTTCGGGTTTTTCGTTACCGCTTCCCCTGGCTGCTCGCGACAGTCGCGGCGGGCACCGGCTGCGCACTCCTTGCCGGCGCCTTCGAGGCGACGCTCGCCCAAAGTCTGATCATCACCTTTTTCCTCACCATGGTGCTCGGCTTAAACGAGAGCGTGAGCATGCAGTCGATGACGGTGACGATCCAGGCGCTGCGCGTCGCCCGACTGACCCGCCGTTGGTTCTTGGAAAATTTGCGCCGGGAATGCGCGACCGCGCTTTTGCTCGGCCTAACGTGTGGTCTCGTGGTCGGCGCGATCGTCTGGTTATGGCGCCGGGATCTCGCCGCGGCGAGTGTGATTGCGGGCAGCATCTTCACATCGCTTTTTGCCGCCTGCCTCTTCGGCTTCAGCGTGCCATCTTTGCTTCATGGCTTGAAGCTGGATCCGAAAATCGCGGCTGGTCCGGTGACTCTCGCGCTAGCCGATTTCTTCGCCCTTACCTTCTATTTCACGCTTGCCTGGCTCGTCCTGTGAAGCTGTCCCTTTCCGTCATCATTCCGGCGCTGAACGAGGAGAAACCGATCGGCAACGTGGTGCGAGCTTGCCTAACGACCGGCTTACCCGACGAGATCCTGGTGGTCGATAACGGCAGCACCGATCGCACCGCCGAATGTGCCGCCGCCGCCGGCGCACGCGTCGTCTCCGCTCCCGCGCCCGGTTATGGGCGCGCCTGCGCTGCTGGCATTGGCGCGTTGCCCGCGACAACCGGGATCGTGGTTTTTCTCGACGGCGACGGGAGCGACTGTCCGGAGTTCATGGAAGATCTCGTTAGGCCAATCATCGACGAGCAATACGATTTCGTAATTGGCTCGCGCACTCGCGGCCGGCGGGAACGCGGGAGTATGAATTTTCAGCAACTCTTCGCCGGTCGCGCCGCGGGTTTTTTGCTGCGGATGCTCTACGGCGTGCGCTACACCGACATGTGCCCATTTCGCGCGATCCGGCGCGATGCACTTGATCGCCTTGCGATGCGCGAGGAGACGTACGGCTGGAATCTTGAGATGCAGATGCGCGGCGCGCGGGTCGGCCTGCGCATTCTTGAAGTGCCGGTAAATCATCGTTGTCGCACCGGCGGCGAATCAAAAGTTTCGGGAACGCTGCGCGGGACCTTCGTCGCCGGAGCGCGAATTCTCGCGACGCTTTTCCGCGTCGCCGCGGAACGTTCGTGAGGAAAGGCTCCGACCTGCTTGTCATCCTGAGCCCGCGCCCGTAACGCAGCCCGCGGAGCGGGCGGGGCCGGGCTTTCAAACGGCGAAGGACCTCGCGGGCTGCCTGAGCGCGGTCCGGTCGCCTAACGACGCTGCGTTTGCTCGCGCTTGCTCTCGAGGCGGGACCCGAGGGACGCTTTGGAGGTCCCTCCCCGCGTTGCGCCGGCTCGGGATGACGATGTTGGCCTAACGAAAGATGAGAAAGTAATCGTCGCCGTCCCCTTTCACGAAATCGTATTTCGCGACGAGGAAAAAACCGGCCCGACTCAGTTCTTCGATCACCTTCTTTTCATCCAGGCCGTGATCGCTGCCGTTGCCGTTGCGATCGATAATGCCGAGACGGGCGCGGGGCCGCAGGGCGGCGCGCACGTGTCGCAGTAATCGCATCGGCTGCGCGATTTCATGATAAGTCTTGAGCAAGAGCACGGCATCGACGCTCGCGGGCGGAAGCAGTGGATCGTCGGGCCGGCTCAGGATCGCGCGGACGTTAGGCATATTTTCGTGCTGCGCTCGCGCCGCAATCGATTTCACGTAAGGCGGGTTGATGTCGATCGCGTAAACCGTTCCGGCGCGACCCACCCGCCGCGCCGCGCGCACGGAAAACCAACCGCCGCCTGCGCCGATATCGGCGACCTTGGAGCCGCCGTGAATCCCGAGCAGATCCATCACTCGATTGACCTGCAGATTTTGGTCGCGCTGCGGATCTTCGAAGATGGAAAGGTCGCCCGTGTAGGGCGCGCTCGTCGGGCGATCGATTTCCTTCGAAGCTCGCGGCGCCGCGTGGCCCGCGCCGTGCAGAAGCAGAGCCGCCGCGAGCAGGATGTGGAGAGGTTGAATTCTCAGAAGCGCCATCCTAACGCGGCGAGGAATGCGTGGTCAAAGACGGGCGCGCGATGGGAATAAAGAAGTTTTTGGCATCTCTGCTTTTCATGGAGTCACAAACCCAAATCAGCGGCGGAAAAAAGCTCGGCCTCGGCCTTCTGGCCGGCGCTTTTGCCGGACTCGTCATGACCTTGGTGATGCTTCTTCTCTGGTGGCTCTTTGGTGTTGCGACGCCGCTCGCGATCCTCGGCGATCGGCTTTCGGTTTTCATTCCTCCGGGGCCATTTCTCGCGCTGATGGGGCGCGTCGGCGGTTACAATCACATGAAGCAGCTCGGCGTCGGCTCGATCATCCTCGGGCAAATCGGGGTCGGCGCAATCGGTGGGATCCTCTACGCTTTCGCCCTCGCGCCGCTGCGGCAGCCGAAGCGCACATTGTTCACCGTCGCAATTTTCATTCTGCTGCCGCTGGTCGCCTGCGCGATCTTGCTCGGGCCGGTGCTGGCGACGAGTTACTGGGGATATCCCGCGCGGCCGGCCACAGCCTTGACCTTCGCCGGCTTCATCCTCGCCTTTGTCGCCTTCGAAAGAAGCCTGGTGCTTTCTCATCGGTGGATGGTGCAACCCCGGCCGGCGGATTCCCCTAATGAGATTGAGTATTCCCCCACCGTCGGCCGGCGGGCCATCATCCTGGGCGGGCTGGGCCTGCTCGTGGCTGGCGGCGCCGCTGGAATTATCCGCCGGCTTTTCCAGGTCGCGACCTTTAGCTACGACGGCACGCAATACAAAGGCGCCGAGGTGCAAGGGATCACGCCTAACGATAAGTTCTACTGCGTGACAAAGAACGTGGTCGACCCGCGAGTCGACGAATCGCTCTGGCGCCTTGAGATCACCGGGCTGGTGAAACAACGGCAGACTTACAGAATCGATCGCCTTAAATCGCTCCCATCCGTCTCCCAGGAGACAACCCTCATGTGCATCAGCAACGGGCTCGGCGCCGGCTTGATGAGCAACGCCGTCTGGCGGGGCGTGCCGCTGCGCGAGTTGCTTCACGCCGCCTCGCCGCTCCCGGGCGCGACCAAAGTGCGCCTCCACGGCGTCGACAATTACGCCGATACGTTTCCGCTCGAGAAGGCGCTCGATCCGGCGACGCTCGTGGCTTACGAGATGAACGGCGAGCGGCTTCCCCACCGGCATGGCTTCCCCGCGCGCGTCGTCGTGCCCGGCTACTTCGGCGAGAAAAATGTGAAGTGGCTCACGCGCATCGAGCTCACCGGACCGGAGGCGGAAGGGTTCTACGAGAAACAGGGTTGGGGTCCGAATTTCATGATCCCAACGCGGGCGCGGATCGATCAGCCGGATGACTTCGCCTGGTTCAGCCTAACGAACATACCGGACGGCGTCCCTCTGAAAGGCGTCGCCTTCGCCGGGGACCGTGGCGTTTCGCGAGTGGAGGTGAGCGCGGACGATGGGAAGAATTGGCAGGAGGCGAAAATCGATTACCCGGGGACCAAGCTGACCTGGGTAATCTGGAGTTTCGTCTGGAAACCGCACGGCCCGGGCGAGCACAAGCTGATCGTGCGCGCGACCGATGGCGCCGGCGCGGTACAGAGGGAAGAGAAAGAGCGCGGACAATTTTCAGGCACGACGGGGTTCCACCAGATCACGGTTTATCTGTCCGCCTAACGCCTAACGGAAGTTGGTGAGGCCGACACCATCGTCTTCTCGTGCGCAGTCTGACGAGGCAGGCGGTAGTTTATTGAAGCTGACCGAATTTGATACCACGCAAGATGATCGCGCATAAGCTCGAATCGAAATGCCCGATCTAATCTCGGTCGCCATCATCCAGCACGCGCCGGTCTTCATGGACCTGGCGGCGAGCGTCGCGAAGGCGACGACGCTCACAGAAGAGGCCGCGCGGAAAGGCGCGCGCGTCGTCTCCTTCGGCGAGACCTGGCTGCCCGGTTATCCGGCTTGGCTCGACTACTGCGGCGGGATCGGTTTGTGGGATCACGCGCCGACCAAAACCGTTTTCGCGCGTCTGCGCCAGAACAGCGTTCTTGTTCCCGGCAAAGAAACGAAGCAGCTCGGGCAATTGGCTGGCGATCATCAGCTCACGCTCGTAATCGGCGTGAACGAACGGGTTGAGACAGGCCCGGGCAACGGCACGCTTTACAACAGCTTGCTCACTTTCAGTCCCGACGGGGTCCTCGCCAACCATCACCGCAAACTCGTGCCGACTCACACCGAACGGCTCGTTTGGGGGCAAGGCGACGGAGGCGGTCTGGCCTCGGTCGCGACGCCCGCGGCGCGGATCGGCGCCTTGATTTGCTGGGAACATTGGATGCCGCTCGCGCGGCAGGCGCTGCATGTTGCGGGCGAACAAATTCACGTCGCGGTCTGGCCGACGGTGCATGAGATGCATCAGGTCGCGAGCCGGCACTACGCTTTCGAAGGCCGCTGCTTCGTCCTCGCCACCGGCCTCGTGATGCGCGCGAAAGATTTACCGGCCGAGTTGCAGGGTCCGCCGGCCGTTGCGCCGGAAAAGTATCTTCTCCGCGGCGGCAGCGCCATCATCGGCCCGGATGGGCGCTATGTCGTTGAGCCTTGCTTCGACCAGGAGAAGACGATTATCGCGCAGCTCGATCTCACGACCGTGGAAGAAGAACGAATGACGCTCGATGTCTCGGGACATTACAGCCGTCCGGACATTTTCGATTTCCAAGTGCGCGAAAGAACTCGTTAGGCGTGGACGCGTGTAGCGATCGGCCATTGCGCATTCGTTAGGCGGGTAATTAACCGGATGGGGACTTCGGGCGATTTCGCCGCGCTCGTTAGCTCAACCGCTCGATCGATCTGGAACCGTTCTATTTTTGACATTGCGGGCACCAGGCGGTGGTGCGGCCGCCGATCGTGGCGCGAGCCAAAACGGTCTCATGACGCGGGCATGTACCGCCGGCCTTCCAGCGCTCGTGCAAGAGCCAGGTGCGCGGCGGATCCGTTGAATCGTGGCCGATGGTTTCGAGCGCGGCGCGCGCGACGAAACGCGTGCTGCGCCAGAGAGCGGCAATTTTTTTTGCGGTTATTTTTCCAGCCGGCGTGCGCGGCGCGAGGTGGGCGCGCCAGAGAATTTCGTCGGCCATCCAGTTGCCGATGCCGGGGAAGCCGCTCTGCAAAAGCAGCACGGCTTTGATCGGCGCGCGGGCGTGCCGTTGCAGGAACTTCGTCAGGGCGGCTTTTGTCCATGGCTTTGAATTGATTTCCGGCGAGCTGACCTGCCACCACTCCGGCGCTTCGGCGCCGTGATGAAAACGGACGCGCCCGAACTGGCGCGCATCGCGCAAAACAAGGGCCCGCTCTTCTTGTTCGAGGACGAGATGATCGTGCTTTCCAGCGCAAAACCCGGCGGACTCGAGGCGCAGTTGACCAGACATGCCAAGATGAATGCCGAGCCAGTTGCCATCGCCAAATTGTAAGAGCATCTGCTTCCCGCGCGCTTCGGAGTGGAGGAGTTTTTGCCTAACGAGCCGGCGCTTCAGTGCGCGCACGTCCGTTTCGCGGAAGATTCGTTTTTGTGCGTGCAGTTGCAGGCCGGTGATAACGCCACCGAGTCCCGGGTCCCAACGCTTGCGAAAATATTCGACCTCGGCCAGCTCCGGCATGAGGCGAGAGATTAAATCGACTGTCGGCGTGCTACTGCTCGCCCATTCGTAAGCAGCGATGCCCGGCTAATGATCTTTTTCTCCGAGGAGGCTAAGCGCAATCTCCCGGCGATGCGGCGCGCGGCGGTGCTCGAAAAGGAAAATCCCTTGCCAGGTGCCGAGCTGCATTTTGCCGGCGGCGATCGGAATGACTTCACTCGTGCGCGTGAGAACGGAACGGATGTGCGAGGTGCTGTCATCGCCGCCTTCCGCGGTGTGTTGGAAGTAAGGCGTTTCCTCTGGAACGAGGCGCTCGAAGAATTGCTCGAGATCGCGGCGCGCAGTCCGATCGGCATTCTCCATGATGATGAGGCTGCAACTCGTGTGCCTAACGAACACGGTAACGGTCCCGGTTTCGATCCCGCTGCGTGCGACTTCTGTCGCAACCTGCTCCGTGATTTCATAGGTCCCTTTGCCGCTGGTCGAAACTGTGAGGAGAGCGTGGTGGCCGGCCATGGCGGAAAGGATGCGCCGGCCAGTTTGTCACCGCCTGTCGCTTTGTCGATGGTGGCGGATGATTCGTCTCCTGAGGGCGGTCTTGTTTCTTGCCGCATTTCTGCCGTTGCCGCTGACCGCGGCGCCGGACGAAGCAGTCATCGGGGGGCTTTACGCGCGCGGCCTCGCTGGCGACAAGCGAGCGGTAGTAGATTGCATTGCGGCGCTCGAGCAAGCGCTGGCGCGCCAGCCTAACGATCAACTGGCGCGCGTTTATCTGGGCAGCGCCTATACCCTGCGCAGTCGCGACCTTCCTTTTTTCGGCACGGCGAAGCTGACGGCACTCCGGCACGGCATCGCACTCATGGATGAAGCGGCCGACGCCGCGCCTAACGATGCCCGGGTGCAGCTCTTGCGGGCCCTGACGAACGAAGCCTTGCCCACGCTGCTCGGCCGCCGACAGAGCGCGCGACAGGCTCTCGACCGTCTGGTCGCGACGATCGAGATGGATCCGGGGAAATTGAAACCATCCGATCAGCAGCTGCTTTATTTGAACGCGGGAGAGGCAGCCGAGAGAGCAGGCGAGAAAGCCCGCGCGGCCGAGCTCTGGCGCCGCGGCGGCTTGCTCAAGGCCGATCCAAAGTTAAGGCAAGAGATTGAGAGTGCCCGCGCGGCGTTGAACTAAAGCGGTGAAGTCCGCCAATTTTGTGGCGCATTGATTAGAAGCCGTCTCATTAATAGAATTGTCATTCTGAGCGGAGCGAAGAACCTCCCGGATAACCCCGAGATGGCCCGTGAGGTCCCTCGCTGCGCTCGGGATGACACGCTTCGCGGCACATTTATGAGATGACTTCTAATGTTTGAGGACCTCGAACGCGTGCTCTTCGACGAAGCCACCATCCTGCGGCGCCTCGATGAAATCGCCGCACAAATATCGGCGGATTACCAAAGCCAGGAGCTGACGGTCATCGCCGTCCTCAACGGCAGCCTCATTTTCATGGCCGACCTGCTCCGGCGCATTCCGCTGCCGCTCAAGCTCGACTGCTTGAGCGTCGCGAGCTACCGCGGCGGCACCAGGAGCAGCGGCGAAGTTGTCTTTAAGCAGCTCGCTCTGCCCGACGTCGCCGGCCGGCACATCCTCATCCTCGACGACATCCTCGACAGCGGCGTCACCCTCGCGGCCATCAGCGAAAAACTCCGCACTGAGAAACCACTCAGCGTGAAAGTTTGCGTTCTCCTGCGGAAGAGGAAAATACGGCTGCGCCGGGTCGAGGCGGATTACATCGGATTCGATATTGAGGACGAGTTCGTGGTCGGGTACGGACTGGACTACATGGAGCAGTACCGCAATCTTCGCTGCGTCGGGGTTTTGCGGACAGACCTGGTCGCTTCGGCCTAACGAGTGTTCGATGGAGATCAAGGTTCAATTTTTCTCCCAGCTCAAAGAGCTTGCGGGCGCATCCGAGAAGACGCTCGAACTACGCGACGGGGCGACCGTGGCGGACTTGCTGGCGAAGCTCTATCGACTCCATCCGGAGCTGGCAAAATGGGAGCGCCAGATTCTTGTTGGCGTAGGCGTGGAGTTCGTGGAGCGCAGCCACGTCCTCCGACCTAACGATGAGATCGCCATCATGCCGCCCGTGCAGGGTGGGTGAGGAACTAGAAGCCATCTCATAAATAGGATCGTCATTCTGAGCGCAGCGAAGAACCTCCCGGAGATAACCCCGAGATGGCCCATGAGGTCCCTCGCTGCGCTCGGGATGACACGCTTCGCCGCATATTTTAGGAGGATGACTTCTAGGTCTTTTTCTTCACGGGCGCGAGGAGCACGTCACGGCCGACGAGGTAAAGGAGAACGCAAAGGATCAAGAACGGAAGCAGCGCGAGCAGATCGGCATGCGCTCCGGCGAAGAACGGATTGTGCGCGTTTGCCCAGCTGGCCAGTCGCTCATTCGTTGGAGCGAGACTCGGCCAACCCGCCATGATCGCGATGACGATGCCGGCTAACGCGCCGCCCGCGATGTAACCCGAGGCGAGCAGAACGCCGGAGCTCTTGTCGCCTTCCGCGACGAGCGCGTCATGGGTTAGATCGTGATCTTTGAATTTGTGTTTCCGGAGCCAGCGATCGACCAGCCAGCGGAGCATTCCGCCAACGAAAATCGGCGTCGAAGAAGCGAGCGGCAGATAAACGCCGACGGCAAAAGCGAGCGAGGGAATCCCGCTCATCTCGAGCGTGATCGCGATCATTACGCCTAACAATACCAGCGTCCACGGCAGTTTGTGACCGAGGATGCC
>JACDGM010000117.1 GCA_013815325.1 Chthoniobacterales bacterium | reverse complement strand
GAGCGAAAAGTAAAAAGTCGGCGATGACCAAGGCCTAGAATTCCTTTTCGACTGTAGTTGAACTGACCAAGAGCGAGCATGATGCGCGTCACGAAAAAGGCGACGTTAGCCGCCGTGACGGTAATCTTCGGGCGTCTTCCCGCGGTGCGATGGCGCAAATCATCCATGAAGCTTTCCGGATCATGCAAATGCTCTACCAAATCCATGAGCAGAATCTGGTCGTAAGCCGGAAGATGAGGCGGCAACTGGAGACACGGCGCCAAAGTCACCGGCCCGGCGTTCTCCGTTAGGTCGTTGACGGCAAAATCGATCGCCATGACGCGGCAGCCGCGACGCTGCAACTCGTCGGCTACATTTCGGTGGCCGATTCCGAGCTGCAGAATATTCCCGCGGGTTGCACAGGTTTCTACCGCGAAGGATTGCGATGAGGAAAACCCGAGCTTGTCACTGTGAGTCATCGACTCGGGATCGACATCAAATTTTCGATCGTAAAAAAGGTGCGACCCGCATAAGCGACCTTTTATTGTCGCTCGGAAAATGTCCCACGCGTATTTCAATCCATTTACGTGGCAAGTTTCTTCACCGTAGAAAGTAGGGATCGGCAACTCCGCAATGCGCAGCTTTTTGAGGACGAGCTGAATGATGATCTCGGTGTCGAAATGGAAATCGTTGGTGTTTTTCTCGAAGGGAACTTGGGCCAGCGCTGTGGTCGCGTAGAGCCGATACCCGGAGTGGAATTCAGAGAGTCGGGTGCCGAGGATCCGGTTTTGGAAGCGGGTCAGAATCTGATTGCCCAGCCATTTGTAGAGTGGCATCCCACCGGTGCGCGCGGCGCGTTTGTCGATCATCCGCGAGCCAAAGACTGCGTCAGCGTCCCCGCCGATGAGCGGCGCGAGCAAGGTTGGCAATTTTTCCGGTGCATATTGCCCGTCACCATGGACGAGCGCGACGATGTCGAAGTTGTTGTCGATTGCGTAGCGATAGCCAAGCTTTTGGTTGCCGCCATAGCCTAGATTTTCCGGCGTGCGCAGGATGGTGATTTTAAAAGCCGAATGTGCTTGCTGATAACGCAGGCCGTTCAGAAAAGTCTCGTCTGGAGAGAAGTCGTCGATGATCAAGACTTCGACGTCTTCTTGATGGAGCGACGCCGGGATGCGGTTCAGCACATTTTCGATCGTCGTCTCCGCGTCATACGCCACGATGAAAATCAACAGGCGCTTGCCACATAGATCGAGCGCTTGAACGGGACCCATCCCCCATTTAAAGCTAAAAACGGGCCACGCGCCCCAGGTTCTACGCGCCGTTCCGGCCCGCCGCGGCGGCCTTGCCGAGGACCGCGTCCGCGGTCGCGAGCATAGCGTCGTCGTCGTTATCGCTGAGCCCGCGCAGGCATTCTCTGATCGTGCGCAAGGAGCGCTTCACGAAAAGATCGGCGGCAATGTGCTCGTTAGTCGCGGAGCGGCCGTTGTGACCGGTCTGCAGCTCGGAATCCCAGCGGCTCAGGACACACGCGGCGGCGAACAATTCCATCGCGGCTACCGCGATCCGCTCCTGCACGAGCTGCATATCCATGACTGGTTCGCGGTAGGTGATGAGCGCCTTGTTGACCGCGAAATTGAAACGCCAGACGAGGCGCGCGAGCTGGCTGCCGTACGATTTCAACGACTCGTGACGCACCGGCACCTCAGGCACTTTGACGGCCGCACTGAGGCGCTTGAGGCCGGCGCCCCAAGCTTTCCCCCGGTCCTGCCGCCACGGCTTTACCATCGTGTCGTAGATTTCCTTGAACTCCATGCCCGGACCGCGCATGCCGACAAGCGCGACGAAGGAGATAAGGACTTCGTTGCTGCCCTCACCGATCTGGTTGATACGCGCGTCGCGCAGCATCCGGCCTAACGGGGAGTCGTCGAAATAAGCGGAGCCGCCGTGGATTTGGAAGCAGTCGTTGACCGCGTCCCAGAGGCGTTCGGTCGTGAAGACCTTCAGCATCGCTGTCTCGAGCATGTAATCCTCAAAGCCGCGGTCGATGAGCGACGCCGTCACTTGGGTCATCGCTTCCATCGCGTAAACGTCGGCCGCCATGCGCGCGATTTTTTTCTTCACGAGATCGAAATCGCCTAACGTTTTCTGAAATTGTTCCCGGGTGTTCGCGTGCTCGACTGCAAGCCTCAGACAGGTCCTCGCCCCGCCGGTGCAGCAGGCGCCAAAAGTTGTCCGGCCGAAATCGAGCACGGTGAGCGCCACGCGCAGCCCTTTACCTAACGGGCCGAGAATGTTTTCTTTCGGGACGCGCACATTGGTCATGCGGAAACGCCCCGTCGCCGTCCCGCGAATCCCGAGTTTCGGCATCCGCGCCTCGATCATCTCGAAGCCCTCCATGTCGGGCGTGACGAGGAACGCGGTGATCGCGGTCTTGCCTTCCTTGCCGGGCACAGGCGTACGGGCCATGACTGTGAGCACCTGCGCGATCGAGGCATTGGTGATGTAACGTTTCTCGCCATTGAGGGTGAAATGGGAGCCGTCTTCGCTTGGTTGCGCCTGCGTTTGGACATTGGCCGCGTCGGAGCCTGCGAGCGCTTCGGTCAGCGCGAAAGCCGCCAGCTGTTCGCCATTCATCAGCTTCGGCAGCCATTTTTCCTTTTGCTCTTTCGTCCCGAAAAGGAGGAGGGCGCGGATGCCGATCGAGTGATGCGCGTTCGTGAAGACCGCGGTCGAAGCACAGCGCGCACCGATTTCCTCGAGCACCTGGCAATACATCATTTGCGAAAATCCGCGGCCGCCGACGTCCTTCGGCGCGGTCATGCCAAGAACGCCCACGCGTCCGAGGCCGTCGATCACTTCTCGTGGGATAACCGCGTTGCGGTCGATCGCCTCAGGGTCGAGATGCTCGTCGAGAAATTGTCGCACTTCGGTAACAGCGCGATCCAGTTCCGCCCGCTGGGCATCGCTGATCTTCGGGTAAGGCATCGCCCAATCGGCGATGAAATTACCCAGGAAAAGCCCTTTAGCGAAGCCGAGTTCCTGCTTGCCGGTAAAGAGCAGCTCTTCCGCCTGCTTAATTTCCTTTTGTCGTTGAATTTCTGTTTCGGTGAGTGCCATAAAATTAGAGAGCCGGCGACCGCCGGCGGGATCAGAACTTAGCCGCGGACGCTGAATTGTCCACGATAGACAGCCGCCTGCGCCTCAGCTTCGGGCGACGCCGTTTGCGATCGACTGTCACGCGGCTGATCATCAAAGGCCGAATTACATTGTATTTGCCGTCATCAAGCCAAACGAAGACTCGCTCGGGCGACGGCGCGATGTGGATGTGATCGACGGTGGGCACACGAATACCGCCGCCGTCCACCAAGTCGATCGTGAAAGGTATGAACGGCCTCGCCCTGAGTAACTCGCGGATGTCGTTAATCACGGGAAAATTACTTCAGCGTCATTCCTCTCGCAACGCTCAGCTGCACCCCTGGCTCGTCCCGCACTCCGTGCAGACTCCGCAAGCGCCGGCCCGGATGACTTTGTCGCTTCCGCAATGCGAGCAGGTGATCTCCATGAACATGTTGCCTAACGCTTCTGTGACGCGCTCCGCGTGGGTGCGGCCGTTAGCCAGGGCAGGAGGTTTACCCTCGTTAGGCGCATGCCCGGTGATGACGTCGATGATCTCTCGCTCACCCGTGCGCGAGAGATCAGCGACCGGCCGGTTAACCGCCTTTTTCTCCATGTCGGCTATTTCTTTCATCGGCAACTCGGGATGCGCGCGATTGGGCGAGGTCGCCTCCTTGTAGCCTTTGATGAATTGGCAGCCGAGCCAGCGGAAAACGTAATCGGTGATGCTGCTGGCGTTGCGGATGTCGGGGTTTTTCGTGAACCCGCTCGGCTCGAAGCGTTGGTAGGCGAATTTTTTCACCAGGCTCTCGAGCGGCACGCCGTACTGCAGCGCCATCGAGGTGAGCGTGGCGACAGTGTCCATGAGGCCGCCGATCGTGCTGCCTTCTTTCGACATTTGAATGAAGAGCTCGCCCGGCTGACCGTCCGCGTAGAGGCCGACGGTGATGTAGCCTTCGTGGCCCGCGATTTCGAACTTATGGGTCAGCGACATGCGCGTGTCAGACATGCGATGACGCGTCGGTTGGTCGACCTGGCCCCGGAGCTGCGCGATCTCCTCGTCGAGCTCGAGGATGCGTTGCGCGAGAGTCTCGCGGTCCGCGGCGGGATCGAAAACGCCGATCCCGCGGCTACCCATGTCTTTGGTTTTGCGCGTATTCAAGGGCGCGGAACGCTTCGAGCCGTCGCGGTAAATAGCGATCGCTTTCAGGCCGAGCCGCCAGCCCTCGATATAGGTGTGCATGATTTCGTCGACGGTGGCCGTCTCCGGCATGTTGACCGTTTTGGAAATGGCGCCGCTCAGGAAAGGCTGGGCTGCCGCCATCATGCGCAGATGGCCCATGTAGCCTAACGAACGCTGGCCCTGGTAGGGTTTGAAGGCGCAATCAAAAATCGGCAGATGCTTCGGTTTGAGCCCCGAACTGATGGTCGAACCGTCCGAATCCTTCACGTCCTCGATCGTGTCGAAAGCGTCTATGTGCGCGATGATGCGCTCGATCTCGTCGCTATTATAACCCAGCTTATCGAGTGCGGGCCGGACCGTTTGGTTGACGATTTTGAGCATGCCGCCGCCGGCGAGCAGCTTGTATTTCACGAGCGCGATATCGGGCTCGATGCCGGTCGTGTCGCAATCCATGAGGAAGCTGATCGTGCCAGTGGGCGCGAGGACGGTGACCTGGGCGTTGCGATAACCATGCTGTTGGCCCAGCTCGGCCGCGCGGTTCCAAACTTTGGCCGCCTCTTTTTTGAGGTAGCCGAATTCTTCGTTGTCCGGAATATCGTGCACCGCGCAACGATGCTGCTCGATGACGTCGAGCATGGCCGCGACGTTATCCTTCGCGACGGGTTTGGGCACACCGCTGGCGCGCGCGTCGCGATAACCTGGGTACGGCCCCATGCCGGCGGCCATGCGCGCGCTCTCGGCGTACGCTTCGCCGGTCATTATGGCGGTGATCGCTCCGCAAATCGCGCGGCCCTCCACACTGTCGTATCCGTAGCCGTAGCTCATAATGAGCGAGCCGAGGTTGGCGTAGCCCAACCCTAACGTGCGAAAGATATGCGAGTTCTCCGCGATCTCCTTGATCGGATAACTCGCGTTATCGACGATGATCTCCTGCGCGGTAATAAAGACGCGCACTGCCGCCTTGAAACGCTCGACGTCGAAAGCGCCATCGGCCGTTTTGAACTTCATCAAATTCAGCGAGGCGAGATTGCAGGCCGTGTTATCGAGGAAAAGATATTCCGAGCACGGGTTGGTCGAATTCTGCCGGGCGGTGCCTTTGCAGGTGTGCCATTTGTGAATCGTGGTGTCGAATTGCATCCCGGGATCGCCGCAGACGTGCGTGCCCTCGGCGATTTTCTTGAGCAGCGCGCGCGCCTCTTTCCGCTCGCACGGCGAGCCGTCGCGCACCCGGCGGGTCCACCATTCGCGCTCCTCGAGCGCGGCGTTCATGAAATCATCGCTCACGCGCACGCTTAGGTTCTCGTTTTGGTACATGACGGAACCGTAAGCGTCGCCGTTGTAACTCCCGTCGTAGCCCTGCTCGATCAGGGCCCACGCTTTGCGTTCTTCATTCTGTTTCGCGTCGATGAATTCCTCGATGTCGGGGTGCCAATCCTTGAGCGTGTTCATCTTCGCGGCGCGCCGGGTTTTGCCGCCGCTCTTCACCACGTTCGCCACTTGGTCGTAAACCTTAAGAAACGAGAGCGGGCCGCTCGGTTTGCCGCCGCCGCTCAGCTTCTCGCGCGTGCTGCGCAAGCTGGAAAGATCGGTCCCGGTGCCGCTGCCATATTTGAAGAGCATCGCCTCGCTCATCGCCAGCTGCATGATGTCCTCCATCGTGTCCTTAACTGACTGGATGAAGCAGGCGCTGCCCTGCGGATACTCGTATTGCGTCGCCGCGCGCTCCGCTTCGCCGGTCTCGTGGTTGTAAAAATAGTTCCCCAGCCCGGCCTCTTTCCCGATCCCGTATTGATGATAAAGCCCAACGTTAAACCAGACCGGACTGTTGAACGCGCCGTATTGATTGGCGCAAAGCCAGGTCAGCTCGTCATAAAAAATCTCCGCGGTTTTCTCGTCGGCAAAATAGCCATCCGCCCGCCCGCAATCGGCCAGCGTGCGGGTGACGCGATGGATCAATTGCCTAACGGATGTCTCGCGCCCGCCCGCATGCGGATCCGTTCCGTTGGAAACGTCGCCGTAAAAGTATTTCGCGACCGCGATTTTGGTCGCCAGCGGACTCCAGCTTTTCGGAACCTCGATATTTTCCTGTTTGAAAATCACCTTCCCGCTGTCGTCGGTTATTTCGGCCGTGCGGCGCTCCCATTCCATCTGATCGAAGGGCGAAACCGCGGAATCGCTAAAGACCCGGTCAAAACGCAGGCCGCGATTTTTTTTTCGGGTGGTTTTGCGGTTATTTTTGCGACGGTGGTTGAGGGACTTTCGCTCTTTGGCGGCGAGGGTGGATGGTTGGAGGCCGGGCTTCAATTGGATCATTGGTGGAGCGGTTAAAGTTGTGAATAAGGTGAATACGCCTCTGAAAAACCCCGTGAATATCGTGTGAACAGTTTAACAACACGATATTGGGGGCGGTTTGAGCGGAGCCACAACATGCGGTTCTTAATCGACCCCCGGCAAGCAGAAAATTGTAACATTTTTTCGCCTCTTTTCCATCGAGGAAAGCCGTACGCCGAAAAATGGAGTTACTTTGCCTGGTACCTTTGGTGCTTTTAAAACGCAATTAAGGAAGAGAAAAGAAAAAATGGTTCTTTGATGCTGACTACCTGCAGACCTGCAACTGCGACTCCGGTTGCCCATGTGAGTTCTCCGCTGCCCCACCACCGGCTTCTGCGAAGGGATGGGCGTGTGGGCGACTACGATGGCGTTCTGCACCGGCTGCTGCTGGGCCGCTGACGGCTCTGCTCTTCGTTCTTGGAGTGATGAATTTGCTCTGGATCGCCGTGCTCACGATTCGCGTCGGCCTCGAAAGGCTTCTGCCCCGGCAATTCATGATCAGGCGAGCGACGGGTGTTCTCCTGACAAGCTGGGGGATGGGGCTGCTTTTCCACGTTGAGTGAATCGTTAGGCTGTTCCAATTGCTTCCGTTCTTCCGATTGCAAATCCGGCGGGCACTTTCATAGTAGCGCTCGTCAAGGAAGGGTGGCTGAGTCCGGTTTAAGACACTCGACTCGAAAGTGAAAACTTGGATTTTGCGTGGGTTTGCCGAGTTTTGCGCAGCGCTGCTCAATCCATCTCCAGCAGGGATTTACGGAGTGCTTGAGTTTTCAAATCGTTTCTTTGGTTAGCGTATTTTTGCGCGAAAATTGATGCTGACCGTAGAAAATTTTCGCAATCTGAGTCTTGAGGCCTGATCGGATACCGGCAGTCTTAACATCGATTGCGCCATTCGCGGCGCACCTCTCGGCCCTCGCCGTGAGATGCTGTGTCGCAATGGAAAACGATAACGAGAGAATCCACCGCCTTTGCTCGACAAACGGATGGCTTATTCGCCCGGAGAATTTGCGGCCTTATTTGGAAAACATCAGACGTGGGGATACCGCCAACTTTATCGGGGCACAATCAAGGCAATTACCCAATGCGGCCGAATCATGATTCCCTGCACCGAGGTGGAACGGCTTTTGAATTCTGCGAAAACGTACAGCGGCACAGTTCAGTCGCAACGAAGCCGACGCTAGATCTCCATGCTGCAAGATGGCGCTAAATGCGTTCGAAACTCTCCGCGAAGATGTCCGAGATTATCACGTGACGTGTCACCGGCTTGCACCACGCCGGTTCTGCGCGACTCGAGAGGCTCGCGACCGCCCGGGGGGTCGGCTTCACATTTCGGCAAGTGCGCAGCCGTCTCGGAAATATTCGCTGTAGAGAATTACAGCGACAACTTTTCGGCCGATGTTTGCACAAGCGTGCCAGTTGGCACTTCCGCATTTCCTGGATTGGACCGCATTGGCGCAGGGGACCGCACGATTAACGGTGCCGCTCGCAACGAAGCGAACGTGTTCTGTGCGGAAGAGTAGGCGGAAAGGCTGAGAGCGACAGGGAACGGAACTGATGTCACTCCTTCGTCCTCCCTCGTAGCGGACCTGGTTCAAAACCGCGTTGTCTCAAGCTTTTCCATGAAGTCATAAATTCGGTTGCCAGGCGTTCTCGGCGGGAAAAGTTCCTGAACCGGCACCTTCAATACCTCGGCGAGATAGAGCAGCGTCTTGTCGTCAACATAAGAAAGACGCGCCTCGATTTTGGAGACTCCGCTGCGGCTGATGTCGAAACCCGCGATCTGCAGTTTCGTCGCAAACTCCGATTGCGACCAGCCGAGCGCGTAGCGACGACGGCGGACCTGTGGCCCCACATTGTTTTTGTAACGCATCGTCCCTCCTCTTGGCTCACGGCTTCTTGAGTTCCGCGGTCTCGAAGCTCACGCGCGGTGAGCTCGTGGTTTGGCAGAGATCGATCAATTGATCAGCTTCGCGTCCAGGCAAGGCACGGGCGGCTTCGTCGCGAAAATCGGCGACGGGGCGCAAGTAGTAGACCGATTCGAAGAGCTGATCCATGCATTCTCCGGCGAGAGAGAGAATGCTGTCAAAGGTCTCGCTTTCGGAACCGATCAAGGACAGCAGCGCCGAAGCGGGAAAGTTTACGCGGGCGACGCAGCCTTCTTCGCCCGCGACAGTCCATCGAGAACCGCCGCCATCGGTGAGCGAGAATTCCTTTTTGTGGGTGCGAGATTCGCGGACGAGATCGGCTTTAAACCTTTTCAGGCGATCATTCTGTTTAGCGATATCGCGATGGAGCGTGACGGCTTCGGTGACGAGTTTTTTGAGTTGAGCGTTATTCATAATGGGTGTGATTTGAGTTTTTCTTGCCGCCCTTGCTCTGGCGCATTTGCTCCAGAAGTCGCGCGACACGAACGGTCTACACCCGGTTTTTTTTGGGATGGGGCCACACTGACCGGCTCTTTCTCTGACGTTCTCCAGAGGGGTCGAATCGTTCTCCTCTGACCTGCGAAAATTTTTGACAGGTTTGGGCCGGACGCCGCTTCTGAGAGCCAACGCGCGGCCGAATTGCCTTGGAAAAATAAGCTCTCCTTCGGAGAGAAGTGGCCATTGGCTCAGCATTGCCCGCTGTGTTCATCCGAACGTATATTTACGTCAGACCGATAAACCAAAAGGGGCAAGAAAATGACTAAACAACGTTCCTCACCCCAGCATCGAGCTGGCAGAACACCACGCTTTCTCCAGCACAACGACCATTGCAGCATTGCTTTTCTTGGCCGCGAAGTTTCCGCACCGCCAGTTCAACAGCGCCGAACTGTCTGTCCTCTCCGGGATCGGGCGCACCGCGATGTCGCAAATCAAGAACACCCAGGACACGCCATTTTCTCTCGGAAAATGTACGCTTCAGCGTCTCGACGCCTGGCTTGCCAAACATACTGGTTTCAAGCAACAATGAGTCGTCGGGTCGAGGGGGATTGTTGGTGCAGCTCGTTGATCGAATCCACCGACTGAAGAGCGTCGCCGCGAGCAGCCGGCATAATCTGACGCCGCCGCCGCTAAGCGCGGTTGCGGAACGCATTACCTTCCCCCTCGAAATCT
>JACDGM010000116.1 GCA_013815325.1 Chthoniobacterales bacterium | reverse complement strand
CCCCCCCCCCCCCCCCCCCGACCCATCGAGGTTGGCGTAGCCGATCGTGTTGCCACCCGAATTCGTCCAGTAGACCCGGCCCGTACCAGGGTCCGCCGCGATGCCGCGGGGATCCGATGGGGTGACCGGCGAGGTGCTGAGGTAACCGCCGCCGCTGCCATTGAGGTTCGCGTAGCCGATCTTGTTGGTGCCGACGTCAGCCCAGTAGAGGCGCCCAGCGGCGGGGTCGACGGCAATGCCGGCGGGCTGGATCGGCGTCACCGGAGCGGTGCTCAATACGGCGCCGCCAGAGCCGTCGAGGTTGGCGTAGGCGATCCTGCCCGGGTTGGCGAATTCGGCCCAATAGATACGCCCGGCCCCCGGGCCTCGCGAAGCTGACCCGACCGACCTCGGAACCCCGAAAGCCCGCTTCCCAGGTGGGCCTTCGGATATCGGGGAGACAGGATAAATCTGGCTCCCCTCCTACGATTGCGGACCAGCAGTATCACGGCTGTATCCCGTGTCCGATATGATGATCACATATGAGCCGCCTTCTCTCCGTTTCCCTTCCCGACGATCTCGCTGAGGAGACCGACGCCTTGGCCCAGAGCTTGGGCAAGACGCGCAGCGAGGTCGTCCGCGACGCCCTGCGCCGCCAGGTGCAGATCGAGCGCTTCGCCGAGCTGCGGCGCTACGGGAGCGAGCGTGCCGAGGCCCGCGGGATCGGGCCCGATGACAGTGAGGCGCTGGTCGACGAGATGCGCTCCGGGCGCAGCTGACCCTGCGCGTCCTCTGCGACACCAACGTCCTGGTCTCGGCCTTCATCGCGGCCGGGCCGCCAAGCCGGGTTCTCGAGGAGGCGATCGACGCTCGCCTAGAGCTCGTCCTGGCAGCGCCGGTGATGGTGGAGCTGGAGCGGATCCTCACCGGCAAGCTCGGCTTCAAGCCGCAGCGCTGGCAAGGGGTCGAGGAGCTTCTCCTCGATCTGGCGGTCGAGCTGGTTGCGGCGCCGGCGGCCTCGCCCGAGGTCCTGACCGGCGATCCTGACGACGACCTGATCCTCGCCTGCGCGATCGAGGCCGGTGTGGAGGTCCTCGTCTCGGGCGATCGGCGACACCTGCTCCCCGTCGGCGAGCGCCGAGGGGTTCGAGTGATCACCCCGCAAGCGCTACTCGCGGAGTTGCGGCGGACCTAGCGGGTTTGTGCCGGTGGTGTCAGAGAAGGGTGACCGCGGGCGCAGTCCCCTCGCTCCCGCATCTCGCGCGAAGCGATAGCGCAGAGACCGCGCGGTTCCGGTGCGCGAACACCCGTCACTGGTAGAACACGGAGCGTGACGATCAACCGAGCGGTTCCGAACATCAAGTCAGACCGCCCCGCCGAGACCCGGGACTTCTTGGTGGAGTTGCTCGGCTTCGACGTTGCGATGGACTTGGGCTGGGTCGTGACGGTGGTATCGCCGACCAACCCATCCGCCCAGGTAACCATCGTCGGCAACGACGATCCCGCCGCGCCCGGTGTCTCGGTCGAGGTCGATGATGTCGATGTCGTCCACACCACCGCGCTTGAGCGTGGCCTCGAGATCGTCTACCCCCTGCGCGACGAGTATTGGGGAGTCCGGCGCTTCATGCTTCGCGAGCCGAGCGGGACGGTTGTAAATGTCCTCTCGCACCTCTCCGATTGACGCCTGACTCAGGATTGAATCTACGTCGGGCTCGTTGCGCGGCGCGCCGCTCGTGCGACGCGCCGAGTGTCACAGGGATCCGACCGGGTAGCGAGCGGCGTCCAGGTCAAGACGCCTGCTGGTCGCGCATTGCGATAGCGAGCCGTCATCACCTATCGCCGCCGATCGGCGCTTAGCGCCTTCGAGGCCCGCGCGCCGTTCTTCGCGAGCTCGTCGGCAACTCCGTTCTGTGCCCTGGAAATCCGAGCGAACCTGACCCCCCCTGGATACCGGGCCTTCTGCGCTTCGACCTCCTCCTTGAGCTGGATCAGGTGCTCGGCCCGCGCACGCGATGCCCCAGTGAGGTGGCCGACGACCACCGCCGAGTCCATCCGCACGTAAGCCGACGTCGCGCCCGCGTCGGCCGCGGCCCGCAGCGCGTCCCGAACCGCCATGTACTCGGCAACGTTGTTCGTCCTGTCGCCGAGCGGCTCCGAGCGGAGCAAGTGCACGCCACCCGTGCCCACGACGACGTACCCCGCCCCGGCGGGACCGCCGTTCGGCATGGCAGCGCCGTCGCTCCAGATGTAGACCCTCATTTCTGTCTCCATTCGGTCGTCACGCGATCGGGACGGAAACTACCGGTAGGGCTCAGCGGACATTCGCGAACACTGACCCAGACGGCGTTCTGGCCCTGCTCTCCAAAATTGTCCGGAGCGGGCATCTCTTGCGCGCCCGAGGAGACGCTCGCTTCCGCGTGAACGCGAGAACGCGATCCTCCGCCCATCGGATCGAGATCCAGCAGATTGCCTTGCTGTTATTTGCTTTCGCCACTCTGGTCGAGGACGACACCTGGAATCACGCGGGAGACCCCGGCGAGCTCGAAGAGCCTGGCCCCGACCAAGGGACGGGCCATCTGAGAAAAGCCTCCTGTGGAACCTGGTCTGGCTCATTCGTCACCGTGGCCATGACCACGCGCTGAAGGACGCTGGCCTGCCTTCCGGCATCCGCCTCCACGACCTTCGACACACCGCCGCGACGCTATGGCTGGCTGCCGGCGAGTCCATCTACTTCGTCCAGCAGCAGCTCGGCCACGCGGACATCCAGACCACGATCGATCAGTACCGGCACCCCGACAAGCAAGCCCATCGGGAAGCTGCTGCTCGGGCTGCTGAATGGTGGCGAGAGGCGGCTTCCGAATAGCTCTCGGTACCGCCGCTGGTACCAAGGCGACGGCCAAGCCCTGGCCTAGGCAGGTCAACTCGGCTCCGGAAGCGGTCTCGGGCGACTTAGCGGCTGGCACTTGACCACTCGGTAGCAAACCGAGTGCGGCCTTCGAAGGGCCACCGGAGGCCAAGGAGCGCATACGTGGACATCATCTGAGTGCCGACGGCCTGGGGGTCGCATGGACGACTGCGACGCGCCGAGGGACTCTGATCTAGCCCTCATCCATGACCGCTGGGCATTCTCCGACGCAATCGGAGCTGAGAAAGGTGGATCCCGAGCGCACCGAGAACGCCTTCATGGTCGTCAGCAGCCTCCGCTAGGACATTCGCCGCGGGGCTTAAATTGCCGCACCGATAGGCCGCCGACCTAAACCTTGGGGTCGGCCAAAGCATACGGGCGGTCGACGCCCAAGACGAATCGAAGTAGCCGGGGCATCGTTACGGACCGGAAGCATTGTGTCGCTGACGCCCGTGGACGCGCCAGGTGCCCTAACTCCGAGAGCCGTCCTCGTCCGAGGATATCCTTCCGGAGACAGGAGAACCTTCGATCGGCAGGGATGATGACGCGGGGAACAAATGACGGTTGAGACTAAGAACGCCGCCAAGGCGCCCGGCAAGAACTCCAACTTGGCCGCAGCGAAGGCAGCCCGCAACGATGAGTTCTACACGCAGTGGGCGGATATCGAGCGTGAGATCAACGCCTACTTGGAGTACGACCCCGATCTTTTCGGGGACAAGGTCGTCCTGCTCCCATGTGATGACCCAGAGTGGTCTAACTTCACCAAGTTCTTCGCTCTCCACTTTAAGGATCTAAGGATTAAGAAGCTCATCTCGACCTCCCTTGCACCTGACAGCAATTCGGCTCGGCTCGACTATCAACCTACGCTCTTTGAGGCCGAAGATCCGAAGTTCGATCCGGCTAGGACGCGCATCAAGGGCAAGGTCTTCGTGCTAGAGCCCCACGACATCAACGGTGACGGCGTCGTCAACATTGACGATCTTCAGTGGGAGTACCTCGACGGCGACGGCGACTTCCGAAGCGCCGAGGTGACCGCGCTCCGCGACGAGGCCGACATCATTATCACGAACCCACCGTTCTCGCTCTTCCGCGAGTTCCTGGCTTGGGTTGCGGCCGGCGACAAGAAGTTCTCGATGATTGGCAACGAGAACGCCATCTCGTACAGGCAGGTCTTCCGTCTCGTCAAGACCAACAAGCTTTGGAAGGGCGCCACTGCCAACAACACGGACATGGTCTTCGGTGTCCCGAAGGGCGCTGACGTCAAGGCGGCCGATCGCCTTAAGGCTGAGCGGCTCGGCTATCCATCCGACGACCACCGTGACTACACCAGGCTTGGCAACTCCTGCTGGTTCACGAACATTGAGCACGGCCGCCGCCACGAGGCGCTTCAGCTGATGACCATGGCTGACAACCTTAAGTTCAATAAGAAGCTCATCAATACTCTCAACGGGGGCGGCGAGTACCAGCGATACGACAATTTCGCCGCAATCGAGGTTCCGTATACCGACGCGATCCCATCCGACTACGACGGCGTGATGGGTGTTCCAATCACCTGGCTCGCAAAGTACAACCCTGATCAGTTCGACATCCTGGGAAACGGATGAGTGGGACTACGCTCCGACGAAGACGTACAAGGCCAAGCGCAAGGTGGTGGACGGGGTCCGGGTGAAATCGAATACCGGATCCCGCGGAGTCTACGTCCGCGTCCAGTCATTCGGCCGCGGCGCCTACTTCGACGTCGGCTACCCCGTGAAGCGCATCTACAAGCGTATTTTTATTCGTCATAGGAAGGCTCGGCCGTGAAGACCGAGCTGAAGCGATACAGCGTGAAGGAGGTCCTCGAGGGCTTCGTCTTCAATGAACTCGAGGGCAAGGGGCTGTATGGCCTCGCAGGCGAACTCGTGATCCAGCCGGAGTACCAACGACACTACATCTATGGTGACGGCAGGCGCGATGTTGCCGTCATTGACTCAGTGCTCAAGGGCTATCCCCTGGGCCTCATCTATTTCAACGTTGACAGTTCTAACGACGGGCTTGAGGTCCTTGACGGCCAACAGCACATTACCAGCCTTGGACGGTTCGTGACCGGCAAATTCGCGATCACTGTCTCGAGGAAGGAGCAGGTCTTCTCGTCACTTCCGAAGGATGACCAACAAAAGATCCTCGAAAGTGAGTTGCTCATCTTTGAGTGTGAGGGCACGGAGACCGAGATCAAGGAGTGGTTTCACACCATCAACATCGCTGGTGTCCCTTTAAACAAGCAGGAGCTGCTCAACGCGATCTATTCCGGCCCCTTCGTCACCAACGCGAAGGCCGAATACTCCGACTCTAACAACGCCAACATGCAGAAGTGGCGCTCCTACGTCAAGGGTGACCCCAAGCGCCAAGAAGTCCTTGCGGAGGCGCTTGAATGGGTCGCGTCATCCCAGGGCGAAACTATTGACGCCTACCTCGCGCAGCATCGGCATGACACCGACATCGTCGGGTTAAAGACCTACTTCACATCCGTCATTGATTGGATCGGCAGCGTGTTCGTTCGCCCCCCCGACAAGGAGATGGGTGGCCTAGAGTGGGGACAACTCTACGAGACTTATCACTCGAACGCCTATAACGCCGCGGAGATTGATCTCGCCGTGAACGAGCTCCGCGCTGATGAGGCGGTCAAAAGTGCCAAGGGCATCTATGAGTATCTGCTCGGCGGTAAGACCTCGTCTGAGCTGCTCGACATCCGCCTGTTCGACGAGCGGACGAAGCGGGTCGCCTACGAGCAGCAGACCCAGGAGGCTGAGACCGCCGGAGTATCGAACTGCCCGCTTTGCGCACTGGGCGCGGACACCAACAGGACCCGGATTTACCAGAGGAACGAGATGGACGCCGACCACGTGACCGCGTGGTCCAAAGGTGGGCAAACTGAACTGAAGAATCTGACGATGCTCTGTAAGACGCACAACCGGGCCAAGGGGAACAGGTAAGCGAGGGCCCGCCCGTCGGGAGCCGCACCGTCGCTGATCGCCCTGAACTGATTAGCGCGGTCCAAATAGATTATTTGAGAGCATGACCCACGGCTCAAGCAGCGGTTCTGCGACCGGCGAGCACCTGTTCGACTCAACGCACCTCCGCTGACCAGCCTCGGATAGACCCAGCGGTTGCAGCTACTCGAATCGGATACGTCGGGGACGGGTGAGCGGCGACCTCTCATGAACCAACCGAGTGCAGCCTCTACCGGGGTCGCGGGGACGGTGGGGACGCGGCGTCAGCTACTTCCGCTTCCGTGCGAGCAAATGCCGGGGCCCAACGCGGCCCTCTAGATTCTCGAGACAGGACTGACCAAGCAGCAGGCGTGCCACCGCGTCTGCGTGAACTCGCCGCAGCTTCCGGTGTCCGACCTCCTCAGCCAGCGATCCCTCTGGACCGCGACCGGTGGAGTTGCGCTTTGCGGCGCGGGCACGTTCGTCGACTGCCGGCGAAGCTCGACCGTGAGTCCGTCAGGACATTCTGCGATTCGCAGGGACGTGATCGCGATGGCGTAATGGCGGTATTCCTAACCAGTCAGATTTGGGGCTATGGCGATAGTGCGTACCGGGTTAGCTCCATCCGATGGAGTAGCCATCGCTCGATCCATTGCGCGTCAGGGGCGCCACAGCTTCACCTCCGGCTTCCGCAGTAATTGTTGGCGAGAATCCGCCCAAAGCGCCCGAGGCGAGGAGCGGAATACAGCGCTCTGGAGTCAGTCCGGTACGCACCATGGCGATAGGGGCTACGGGCCCCACCGGGTGACAGCCGCTCTTGAACATCCGGATCTTGTCCCGGCGCTTCAGTGCGCTGCCGACGAGCTGGACGACGGGAATCCGGTAGACGCCTTTGAGGCGCTCTGCGTTGTCTTCAAGCTGCCCAACCTCGCAATGTCCTTCGGAACCAAGTACCTCTTCTTTGCCGATCGCCACCGGCAAGCGCTGATACTCGACCGGCTGGTTTGCTCGTGGCTCTTGGAGTACGCCGACCTACGTCTGCGACTTACCCGACATCCCGACTCTTATCGTCTCTGGCTGGAAGCGGCTGCCAGCTGGGGTAACGACTTAGGAGTGACCTCCGAGGAGATCGAGTTGATGATTTTCAGCGACGCGCTTCCCGACGGGTCTCAATGGGCTTCGACGCCATAGGTCCGGGTCGCTTCCACGTCCGACATTCCGTAGAGACCGAGTGGGTTCTGCTGGGGACGCGGGGACGCCAGGGGCAAGCAGCTCATGACCTCTCACATTGACTGACCGGGTGCAGCCTTCGACGAGTGCAGGGGTTATCAGACGCACCGCACACCCGGCTACGAATGGCCGAAAGACCTCGGCGGAGGTTGACATAGCTCTGTACAATCTGTACGCTCTGTCGTCGATACACGCCAAAAGGAGAGCCATGATTTACGGATTCTGGAACAATAAGGGTGGCACTGGGAAGACGAGTCTTTGCTTCCAGTCAATCTGCTTCTACGCCAACGATCATCCAGACGAGAGGATTCTCGCGATCGATGTCTGCCCTCAGGCGAACCTGTCCGAGATGCTGCTGGGCGGGTTGACCAACGACGGGAGCACGAATCTTCTTCAGCGCCAGGGCGAGTTTCCCCGGGCAACCATCGGGGGGTACTTCCAGGAACGGCTGCCTTCTCCCTATTCGCCGCCCACCTTCGATGCGAACGACTTCATCACCCAGCCCGCTAGCTACAACCACGCGATTCCCGAGAACGTGGACTTGATCTGCGGCGACCCGCTCCTGGAGCTTCAGTCGAACGCGATCTCGACCCTGGCAAATACCCAGATCCCGGGCACGGACGCTTGGGTCGCGGTCGTTGATTGGCTGCGAGACCTCCTTGAGCCGATCGACGACACCTACAGCACGGTCTTCATCGATGCCAACCCGAGCTTCTCTATTTACACGCAGATCGCGCTCGCTGCTGTCGATCGGATGGTGCTTCCCGTCATGGCGGACGATTCATCGCGCCGCGCTGTCCAGAACGCCTTCTCGCTCGTCTACGGGCTAAAGCTCCCCTCGGAGATCTACGCGACCTACGCGTTCGCAACCCGCCTTTCAAAAGCGGACCGATCGCTTCCTCAGGCGCATATCATCGCCAAGAATCGCCTGACGCAGTACATGGGGCCTGCGTCTGCCTACGGTGCAGTGCTGAAGTCCATCGACCAGGACGTCGAAGCGCTGCTAAAAGCGCACGGGGACAAGTTCACCTTCACCGACATTGCGGAGGGCGTGGTCGACATCCGGGACTTTCAGACGACCGGGGTCGTGGCATTCGCGCGAGGCTGCCCCTTTTACCAACTGCAGTCCGGGCGTCTCGACGTTATGGGACAGCGAATTCAGGTCAACGAGCCGTACCGCGTTCAGTGCGTCGAGGCAATGGAGGAGCTCGTCAAAAAGCTCTAGCGGTACCAAGCTTGATACCACGAGGCCTTCAGCGCCAACCAACAGGGACGTGAGACTGCGGAGGCCCGCTTCCCAGGCGGGCTCTGCAAAATCGGGGAGACAGGATCAATTCCGCTTGACGATGCGGGTTCTCTGGGCGCTCGTATCACTTTCAGATCACGAACTCGCGGGAGGACATCTTCGAGCCCTGCGAGTCGAGGACATCACCATCGGCGGCGAAACGGGTCAACTCGCGGCCGGGACGATCCCGAAGGTCGTCGCCAGCCTCGCGATACGTGAACTCCACATTCAGAGCTCCCATCGGTGAAGCCAGCGAACTCGTCGCCCGATTTCGGACGCTGAGGACTGGACAACCCGCTCTCCTGGTCGGCCGATTGCGCAGCGCACTACCTGGCTGGCTGGCTGGCTGGCCGAGCCGATCGAGCAGGATTGGGCGGTTGACTCTCGTCACCCACCGCCATAACCCGAGAAAAAAGTGACGAGCCAGCGTCCATCGATCCGTTCCAGCGTCGTCACGCCCGGGCCGTCGGCGGTCACGAAACGGGCCCGAGCACGGCCGCCGTTCACGGCTATGACGTGAAAGCGGACGATCGGCGCTTGGTGAAACTGGTCCGCGACCGCTCTGCACTTCGCCCGACCCAGTTCGCCCGCCTGGGTGAAGACGTTGCGCAGAACCTGGGGAGAAAGAAGGGCGCAGAGCCCGTCGTTCGAGCGGATCAGCGTCGATGCCTCCCTCAAGGACCTGGCCACTTGATCGCCGGTTGCGGGCGCCGCTTCAGCGCCAGTCGAACCGTCCCCGCTGCCACCACAACTCCAGAGCGCCAAAAGGGCCAACACGCAGACTGCGAGGTAGCGTGTCGGCCCTCGGCGGCTTCGCGAACGGGTTGTCGGGACCAGTCGGATTAGATGACCGCTAGGGCGCTATGTGGTTGACATAGACGAGGGCAACGTAGCCGTCGCCGTTTGCCGCTATCCATCCGTTACATTGTTGCACGGCTATATCGTTACCCCATTCCAATGAACCGGCTTTATGTCCGGCTGCCACGAAATTCTGTTTGAGTTTGTGTCGTGCAAACTCGAATCCGCTTTCTCCGGGACTGCCTGGAATCGCACCATACCCGAGCGGGGGTTAACGATGCTCACGGGCACGCAAGCGGTGATGCCGTTCTGAAGGATGTTGCCTACCTAGTGCGAAAGCGCCTGCGCGCCTTTGACCTTGCCTATCGGCTCGGTGGCGATGAGCTCCTAATCCTCGTGCCCGGCGCTGACCTTAAAGTCGCGGAGGCAGTGGGCCAGAGCCTTCACGAAGCAGTCAGCTCCGAGACGCTTGGCGGCGGGGTGCGGGTGACGATGAGCTGCGGCGTCAGCGCCTCTCGCCGCGACGAAATCTTCGACTTCGACGCGGTCTTCCGCAGCGCCGATGCGGCGCTGTACGAGGCAAAGCATTGCGGAGGCGATCGAGTGCGCAGCGACGCGCCTGACCGGACCCCGTTCATCGGTCCACCCCGAGTGAGAGTCCGGGGTTGGTCTGTGTTGAGTATTGCTCCTGATCGCCACCTCGCGTAGCGAGCCCGGAG
>JACDGM010000208.1 GCA_013815325.1 Chthoniobacterales bacterium | reverse complement strand
GAACTGCCTCCAGTCCGAGGAGAATCAGATCGTCATCACCCACGGCACCGACACGATGGCAGAAACCGCCGCCGCGCTTGCTCGCGCGGTTACCGGAAAAACCGTGGTGCTGACAGGAGCGATGATTCCCTACGCCTTTGGCAGCTCCGACGGCCTTTTCAATCTGGGCAGCGCGCTCTCGTTCGTGCAGGTGCTGTCGGCCGGTGTTTACATTGCTATGAACGGCAAATGCTTTCCCTGGAACCGCGTCCGGAAAAATCGCGAGCGCGGCGAGTTTGAGGAGATTCAGTCAACCTAGACGCGCGACGCGCTTTGGCAGGACGAGACAGGTAGCTCAAAGACTTTCCCTTCTTCCAGCCGATCATTCCAAACCGCGGCGCCGAAGATCTGGGCGCTTCTTTCGCGTCGCGCGGCGGTGAGATTGGATGCAATGCGAGCCTTCGGCGACATCCGTTTCTCAGAGATCGACTTGAAAATTATTGATAAGCTACTTCATGAGACGAAAAGAACGCCCGCAACTGAAGGATAGAATGCGTTACTGATTCGGCCAGCAACTTGCCGGCGGCGTCGAACGATCCAGAACCACCTCGTCGCGAGCGGCGCGCAATCGTGACTAAGTGTTGGAAGTTGTCCCGAAATCGCGGCCGGATATCTGCCGCAGGAACGTCACGCTCGCATTCCATGACCCTTTGCCGGTCGCGCCGAATCGCTTGGGGGCGTCGGGAGCCCAGACATAGTGCAGCTCGATCCCATAGCCGAGACCTTGGCCTGCTGGACCGTTCAGATAACCCGACCGCTAGCGCTAATTCCAGCGCGAAGGGTTGGCGACGTTCCACGCCCGCGAAAGACTTCGCTCTTCGTGGGCGGCACGGAAGCAGTTGCCCGACCCGGGAGTCGTTGGACGATCGCAAGCTTTTTCCAGAGCTTGAGTCCCGCGGTGCCGCTACTGCTGACCGCCGTGAATCCAAGGAATCGGCGCGACGTGCTTCACGAGATTGGTTTATCGCCGGTGCGGTGTTCGTCGATTTGAAAGCGTAGAAAATCGTGAACCGCGTGCAGCGCTTCGGGATCGGCGGTTTTGATCCTCACCTGAGCGCCCAGTTGAGTCTTCTCGGCTGAATAAGTGATCTTACCCTTCAGCCGCTGCATCGTCTTCATTCCGGGCGGCTCGACCGCATGGATAAACATCGGGAGGGAAAAATTTCCCTGGGCGAACATGGTGGCAATGCCAGCCATGTGCTCTCGAATCGCTTCCGCGCTCGCCGCGTCATTTCGCTGGTTCGCCTGCACTTCAATCGCACCTCCATCCGGCAACAGAAGGAAATGGTGATGAGTCATTTGATGACTGAAGCCCATTCCTTTGTCGCCCCTTTGGTCGACCCCATCAAAGTGCCTGGGGTCAGCGGAAGCGGCCGCAAGTTGCGCTTGCATCGCGCCGGGCGCGAGCAGAAGGATCAAGCTAACGAAGAAGGGAATTTTCACGGAGTTGTATAATCGAACTAAAATGGTTGTGCAATCATACTATTTATGACGGCCCGGCAGATAGAGCGACTGGCCGCGGATATGGTCGGATTTGTGCGCGCCTTTGGCCTGCATCGCCCTGCGGAAACGCCTTGCGCGCTCCCGATCCCCCTGGGCGAAGCTCATGCCCTGATGGACCTGGCGGAGCACGGCCCCTCAGTCATGGCGAGCTCGCGGCTCGACTCAAACTGCAAAAAAGCACTGTCAGCCGCCTCGTTAGGCAGCTGCAAAAGAGAAATTGGGTAGTCCGCGAAGTCTCGAGAAAGGACAACCGGGTGATATTGGTTCGGTTGACTCGGAAAGGTCTCGCCGCCGGCAAAAGGCTGGCCTTTGCCCGGCAGAACAAATTTGCGAGCGTGCTCGCCGCCATCCCGAGAGCAGAACGCAATCGTGTCCAACGCGCTCACCATCCTGACTCGCGCGCTGGAGAAAAAGCAGCCCTAAAGCGTTCTGTTTGTCGTTACAGCGCAGTGAAATCAGCCCAACGCGCTTCAGCTGTCGGTATACGTCCTCCTTTCATCGAAGAGCGCTGGACGAGTCCGGCGTTGAATGTTCCAAGCGGGCCTTTATC
>JACDGM010000207.1 GCA_013815325.1 Chthoniobacterales bacterium | reverse complement strand
AATATGGGGCTCGCGCTAAATGGCCATCCGGCACTCACTTCTTGCGACGGTCGCCATGACCACGCGCCTGCCCTATAGTATTAAAAAAACCCTGTGAGAGGATGACCTCAATCCCGCCATTGGACACCGGTGAGCTCTACCGCATCCTTGCCGAGAGTGCGAGTGACGCAATCGTTACGATCGACGGTGAGAGCATCGTGCTGTCGATCAATCCCGCTGGCGAAGCGCTCTTTGGATACTCCGCTGCGGAGCTGCTCGGCACGTCGCTAATTCGCGTGATGCCAGAACGCTATCAGCCTGCGCATCGGGCTGGCATGACGCACTACCTGAAGACCGGCAAGCGACGGATACCATGGAAGGCTGTACAGCTCTCGATTCTTACCAAAGCAGGGCACGAAATTCCTGTCGAGATTTCCTTTGGTGAGTTCGCGTCAGCCGGACGCCATATTTTCTCGGCCGTCTTGCGCGACGTTTCCGATCGCGTCGCGGCCGAAGCGACGCTCGCCGCGAACGCTGAGCAACTGCAGGGCCAGGCGGTCGAGCTCGAGAGACAGGTAGAAGAAGCGCAGGCGGTCAGCGAAGAGCTCGAGCAGGCCAACGAAGAGCTTCATCAAATGAATGTCGCTCTGGAGATGGCACGTGCCGACGCCGAGGCGGCGGTCGCGCGGATGCGGTCTCAAGAAGCAGAATATCGTGCACTCGCGAACTCGATGCCGACTCTGGCGTGGATGGCGAAGCCCGATGGATGGATATTCTGGTACAATGAGCGCTGGTACGAATACACCGGCACCGCACCCGTCGATATGGAGGGGTGGGGATGGCAACGAGTACACGATCCCCAGACACTTCCTCACGTGCTCGAGCTCTGGTCCGCGTCGATAAAAACCGGCGAGCCGTTCGAGATGACCTTTCCTTTACGCGGCGCAGACGGATCGTTCCGCCCGTTTCTCACACGCGTCTTCCCGCTGCGCGGGGCGCACAATGAGATCGTCCGTTGGTTCGGCACGAACACGGACGTGTCTCACGAGCGCGCGGCGCGCCTGGCCGCAGAGAGTGCAACGGAGCGCATACGACGGCTTCAAAGCCTCACCGCGCTTCTCGCTCGCGCGCAAACACTTCACGATATCGCCTCAGCCGTGGTGCACGAGGCAGTGGAAGCGACCGGCGCACACACCGGCATGGTGGCTCTTCGCGATGGCGATACCGGGGATGCCGTGCTCCTGGACGAAATGGGTCTTCCCGATTCGCTTCGGTCGGACTACGCGCGCTTTCCAATTAGTCGGGACAGTCCGACGGCCGAATGCCTCCGCACGAATGCGGCGATTTTCGTCGGAATGCCGGGAGGACAAAATGGACTTCTGGCACGTTACCCGGCGTTGCGCGACGTATGGGACGCGGTAGGCCGCAGCGCGGTAGCCAGCGTGCCCATTCGACTGCATGACGAGGCTGTGGCCGCGATGTCTTTCACGTTTGCCGAGCCACAGATGTTCGACGCGGAGGACCAGGACTTTTTTTTCGCGTTGGCGGCGCAAGCGGCGCAGGCGATCGCGCGGGTACACGCGTTCGACGCCGAGCGCAGCGAACGTCGTCGAAGTGAGTCGATCGTCGAAGCAATTACCGACGGCTTCGCTACTTTCGACCCGGAGCTGCACTTCACCTATGTAAACGCGCGCGCGGCGTCGATGTTCGGTGTCGCAAAAAGCGACTTGCAGGGGCGCGACATCACCGCGATGAATCAGGCGAGTGACTCGCCTTTTCTGCATTTACTTCGCAAGGTGATTGCCGAACGAGCGCCCGGAGAACTCGAGGCCTTTGGATCGATCATGGGACGTTGGCTTGCCCTGCGTGCGTATCCATCCGAAGACGGTGGCGTCATCGTCTATTTCCAGGACATCTCAAACCGCCGTCGACAACAGGATGCGTCGCTATTTCTCGCGGAGGCGAGCCGCCTGCTAACGTCGTCGCCAGGCTATGAAGTCGCCCTCAGGAATCTCGCGCGCGTTGCGATTCCAAAGCTTGGCGAGTGGTGCGCCATCCACCTCGTCGACAGCGAGAATAATCGAGGGGTACCGAAACTGACTCGGGTGGCACTGGTG
>JACDGM010000115.1 GCA_013815325.1 Chthoniobacterales bacterium | reverse complement strand
GGTACACGTTTGATCGGCCGACGACGGTTTTGCAGGCCATCATGGAGGCTGGCGGTGCCGATGAGTTTGGTACGCTGGGCCGGGTAAGCATTATTCGTCTCGTTAACGGCCAACAGCGCACCCAGGTCTTTGATCTCCGTCCCATTCTTCATGGCCAGCCCACGAGGCCGGTGTATGTGCACGCCGGAGATGTCGTATTAGTCGCGGAAAGCACCTTCTAGCTGTGCCTCGCCGGGTCTGACGCGCCGCGGGTCAGTCGCTTCGACCGGGGTGACCGGCGCATAAAGACAGTGCTTTCACGTCGAAGCGGGACACCTTCTTCTTTGATAATTCCCGCGCCAGCACTGCTACCATTATCAACGTGTCGCCTGCCGGTAACGGATTATACGGAGGGTTTAGAATCGTCTCCCGCGTTGTAACTCTTGGCAACGGGACCAGCACGGACGCCTTACTCGTGCCGAGCGTGGCCGCGAGCCGGCGGCGGAGCTGACCATCCAGAGCGCACTCAGCTTTAAAGGCTGACAGCGCGTACACCTACAAGCTCAACATCAGGAAAGCCAATGCCGCGGACGCGAACAATGCAGTCGTTTGGCGACGGGCCGGCCAACTTGCGGACCGCGCGTTTCACGGCGTTGCTTGATGATCGCCGAGACAAGAGCGGCTCGACGTTGAGGCAGAAGCGGGCATTAGTATCGACCTTAGGGACCCTCGTGGGTGGTTGTTTGTTTGCATAACACCAGCTTCTCATTCTCAGTCGCATGACCAACGTTTGAAACTTCACATCTAGTGGAGATATGGATTTAAACTCTTACCTGACAGCCGCCGCTGTTTTCTCTTGTGTCGCCCTCGCGTTGGCCGCCCCCTTTCGCAGCCGTCAGAAAGTGGCCAGTTGGTTCTTCGCAACAGGAATGCTGGTCTTTGCTGGCGAAAGTCTGCTCCAGGGGGTTTCGCTTGCGGCTGGCTCGCCCGAGAAGATCGGTTACTGGCAAAGCCTTGCCTTTGTTGTGAGATCTTTCCTTCCCGGGATCTGGTTTTGCTTTAGCGTAACGTATTCACGCGGGGGATATGACGCTTTCTTTAAGAAGTGGCGCTTCCTCCTACTTTTCGGTTCTCTCCTGCCGGTAGTAGTGGCCATATCGTTCCGCACGGAGTTGCTCCGCGTCCTCCCCTACAGCGAAACGGACCCGGCATTATGGCTTCACTTTCACCTGCCCGGAAAGCTGCTTAACGGCCTTCTGCTTCTCGGGACGGTGCTGATCTTGATGAATCTCGAAAGGACCCTTCGCTCGGCTGTGGGGACGACGCGCTGGCGGATAAAATTCCTGCTCCTCGGGCTCGGAGTCATCTTTGGAGTGAGGATCTATACCCGGAGCCAGGCACTTCTCTTTTCGGGAAATGCGCTGGCCCTGGAAGGAGTTGAACCCGGAGCGCTATTGCTGGGATGTCTCTTGATCGCAACGGCCTATTTCCGTCGCGGCTTCAGCGAAATTGATGTCTATCCTTCCCGCGCTGTCCTGCACACTTCGCTCACTGTGCTTCTGGTCGGCGGCTACCTCTTGGTCGTGGGCCTTCTTGCCCAGATCATCGGTCAACTGGGCGGTCCACGCAGCTTTCAGTTACAAGCGTTTCTACTCCTGGTTGGCGTCGTCATTCTGGGAATTCTCATGCTTTCGGATAAGGTCCGACAGCGCATCCAGGCGTTCGTCACCCGGAACTTTAAGCGGCCGCAACACGACTTTCGCAGGGTGTGGACGCGCTTCACCGAAGGGATGGCCGGCCCGCAAGCTCCTTCTTCCCTTTGCGCCGCGGTGGCGAAGCTTCTGTCTGAAACTTTTAGCGCCTTGTCGGTTTCGATCTGGCTTGCGGATGCGCAGAGCGGCCGGCTGTCACTTGTCGCTTCCACATCGGCGTCCGCGGAGAGCATCAGTGGCGCCTTACCCGCTCCCGTGGCGGCCGGTCCAGGGGCTGAGAGATTGCAGCACTCGACCCGGCCGTTTGATTTAGGTGCGTCGAAAGAAGACTGGGCCGAGAGCCTGCGGGAGATTAGCGCCGGTCAATTCAAGCATGGCGGGAATCAAATTTGTGTGCCGTTGCGGACGGGCGATCGGTGGCTCGGTTTCGCCATCTTGGCGGATCGCGTGAACGGCACTCCCTACTCGGTCGAGGAACTCGATCTGCTCGAGTGCATCGGCGGTCAAGTTGGCGCCAATCTGCTTAACCTACGCCTGGCTGGCGAGACGGCCGCGGGCAAAGAACTGGAAGCGTTTCAAACCGTTTCGGCTTTTTTTGTGCATGACCTGAAAAACACGGCCTCCACGCTTAGCTTGATGTTGAAAAACCTGCCCGTGCATTTCGAGAACCCTGCTTTCCGAGAAGACGCTTTGCGCGGGGTCGGCAGCGCGGTGCAGCGGCTTAATCTGCTCATCGGCCGCGCGGGCTCGCTCAAGCACGGCCTGGAACTCGCGCCGGTGGAACTGGATCTCAACGCCCTCCTCACTGACGCGGTCGAGCAGCTGCATGAAGAGAGCGGCGTGCAATGGCTCAGAGATTTCGGAGTCGTGCCAAAGTTGACCGCTGATCGCGAGCAACTCCAGAGTGTGGCTACGAATCTGCTACTGAATGCGGCTGATGCGGTCGGAAACAACGGAGTGGTAAGGGTCGAGACCAGCTATGAGGAGGGCTGGGCTCAGTTCCTTGTGGCCGACAACGGCTGTGGAATGAGTTCGGAGTTTTTGCAAAAATCTCTTTTCCGGCCTTTTCGCACGACAAAGAAAAAAGGCCTCGGCATCGGAATGTTCCAGTCTAAAATGATCATCGAAGCGCATCATGGGAAAATCTCAGTGGAGAGCGAGCTGGGGATCGGCACGACATTTCGCGTGTCGCTGCCTTTGAACGCATGAGCGACACAAAACCCACCCTGCTCATCGTCGACGACGACGAAGAGATTCGCACACAGATGAAGTGGGCTCTGAGTGCGGACTACGAGTTACTCACCGCAGGCGACCGCCACGACGCGGTTGCCATGTTTCAGAAGGAGCGGCCGGCCGCGAGCTTGCTTGATCTCGGTCTGCCGCCCCAGCCTAACGAATGTGGCGAAGGCCTGGCTGCGTTGAATGAGTTTCTCGCGATCGATTCCGCCGCGAAAGTCATCATTGTCTCGGGTCAAGGCGAGAAGACAAACGCCATGGAGGCAGTGGGAGCGGGAGCTTACGATTTTCTTTGCAAGCCGGTGGAAATGGAAGAGCTGAAACTTATCCTGCGCCGTTGCATCTACGTCGCTCATTTGGAACACGAGTACCGCGAACTACGGCAACAAACGGGGTCGGCCGAATTCGAACAGATGATCGGGGCGAGCCCGCAAATTCAGGGAGTCTTTGCTTACATTCGCAAGGTCGCCGGAACCACAGCGCCGGTCCTCCTCTTAGGCGAAAGCGGCACGGGGAAAGAGCTGGCCGCCCTGGCCATTCATCAACGAAGTCCGCGCAAAGATAAAGCGTTCGTTGCCATCAACTGTAACGGGATTCCCGAGAATCTGCTGGAAAGCGAACTTTTCGGCCATGAGAAAGGCGCCTTCACCGGCGCACATATGCAGCGCAAAGGGCTGATCGAGAATGCGGCGGACGGAACTCTCTTTCTCGATGAGATCGGGGAACTCCCTCCGTCGATCCAAGTCAAGCTCCTGCGCTTCCTTCAAGAACAACGATTTCAGCGGGTGGGCGGGCGTCAGGAGATTCAGATCGATACGCGAGTCATCGCCGCGACCAACGCTGATCTTAAGCAGGCGATTATCGCCGGGAAATTCCGTGAAGACCTTTATTTTCGGCTGGCAGTGGTCGTGATTCATCTGCCGCCGTTGCGCGAACGGGGCGATGACGTTGCCGTGCTCGCGCGGGAATTTCTCCATCGTTACGCAGCCCAGAATAATAAAAAAAATCTGGCTTTCTCTCCCGATGCGTTGAGGGCCGTCTATCAGCACACCTGGTCGGGCAACGTGCGCGAGCTGCAGAACCGGGTGAAGCGCGCTGTGATCATGGCCGACGGCAAACGTATCACCGCCGATGATCTGGAATTAACTGATCTCTCGAAGACTTCCCCTGCCACGCTGAAGGAGGCTCGCGAGGCTGTCGAGAAGGAGGTCGTGCAAAACGCTTTGCAGCGACATCAAGGAAAGATTACTTCGGCCGCGATCGAGCTGGGGATTAGCCGGCCGACGCTTTACGAGCTAATGGAAAAACTCCAAATCGGACGGCCCTATCGCAGCCACATAGACCCTGTTGATCCCATGGACGCTTCCCCAGTCGACTGACTATGTCAAAACTCTCAGACCTCGCCCGGCTCGCCATTATTACCGCACTCGCGCTTTCCTTTGGGACGGGCTGCACGAAGGAAGCAAAGAAAGCTCGTTTCTTGAGCCGAGCAGAAGGCGATTTCAAAACCGGCGCCTATGATAAGGCCAAGATCGAGTACCTGAACGTCCTGCGCCTCGACGAGCAAAACGCGACTGCCTTCGCGCGCCTCGGCCAAATGTGGTTCGAGGAAGGCGCCCCACTTAGGGCGGGAGCGTTTCTAGTCAAGGCAAGCGAGCTTGCACCTAACGACTTTGAAAACCGGCTGAGGCTGGCGCGCTCCTACAATTCCGTGGGAAAGCGCGACGAGGCAAAAAAGGAAACGCTTTCCGTATTGCAGCATTCCCCCGCTAACGGGGAGGCTCTAATGTTGCTCACGGAGATGGCTTTTACTCCGGGAGAAATCGTCGGCGCCGAAGAGGCGCTGCAGAAATTTCCGAATAAAGAAGAATCGGCCTGGTATCAGCTGGCCGCAGCGAATATCGCGATTCGCAAATCAGATCTGGGAACGGCGCAGAGCCTGATTACCCGGGCGCTTGAGCTCGCGCCAAAATTACCGCAAGCCCATCAAACGGCCGGCGTTCTCAACTTGCTGCAGAAAGATTCCGAAGGAGGTGCCGCGCAATTCAAGGCCGCCGCCGAACTGGCTCCGCCACGGTCAAGCGTGGCAATCACTTACGCCGAGTACCAGACACAAACCGGTCAAACCGACAAAGCAACGGTATTCTTGCGCAACCTAACGAGCAAAGCCCCCGACTTCTTTCCTGCATGGAACCTGTTGGCCCGCATTGCTCTCGTCGGAAAACAATACGACCAGGCGTTGGCGTTTCTTGAAAACGTTCTCTTCCGCGATCCCGATAACCTCGATGCTCGCGTTCTGCAGGCAGATACCTGGCTGGCCAAAGGAGAGACGGCCAAAGCCGTTGCCGCCTTGGAGAGCCTAAATAAGGCTCACGCGGGCGCTGCGGCTCTCAAGGTTGAGTTGGCGCGAGGCTACCTGCAGGATAACAAGCCCGACCAAGCCGCGGCTGTCTTAGGCGAAGCTGTCTCAGCGAATCCAACTTATACCGACGCCATCCTGCTCTTGGCGGAAATCAACCTGCGGAAGGGTCAGGCTGCGCCGGCGATCAGGGCGCTCGAGGAGCTCCTAACAACGCGTCCGGACCTGAAAAAAGCAGCGACGCTTCTGGCGGATGCGTACCGAGCCGCCGGACGGCTCGATGACGCGGCGGCCATCTTTCGCCAACAGATAGAGCAATCCCCGACGAACGCGAACCCGTTCTTTTTCCTTGGGGTGATCCAACGACAGCAGAAAAAGTCTGAGGACGCCCGACATTCCTTTGAAAAGGTTTTGGAGCTAGCTCCCGAGAGCATGGAGGCTCTCAACCAACTTGTCGAGATGGACCTAATTGCGAAGGATTTCGCGGGAGCGATGGGTCGGGTGCAGCGACTCATGGAGAAAAAACCGAATGATGCTTTTGCTTATCTCCTAGAGGGAAAAGTGCGAACCGCGCAAAAACAGTGGCCCGAAGCGGAGGCTGCGCTGAAAAAGGCGGTCGACCTCAATCCAGAGTTATCCACTGCTTACGAGCTGTTAGTCGCTATTTATCTCGCAACTAATCGGTTGCCTGACGCGAGCCGCGAACTCGAGAAGATCCTCGCAAAATCGCCCCAAAATCAGGCCGCTCTAATGACTCTGGCACAAATTGCGGAGAAGCAAAAAGAGTACGCGAAGGCGGCGGACACCTACGCAAAGTTGCTTAAGTTTAACCCCGATTCAGTGCCGGCGTTGAATAATGAGGCTTACCTTTGTGCCGAGTGGCTGAATCAGGTGGAAAAAGCCTACGAATTGGCGCGCAAAGCGCGGGCTTTGGCGCCCAGCGATCCAGCGGTTGCTGACACTCTCGGGTGGGTGCTGTTCAAGCGGGGAGATTACCGCCAAGCCTTGGCAGTGGGCGATGAGGCGGCGGGCAAAATTCCTAACAATTCGGTAGTTCAATTTCATCTAGGCATGGCGCACTACATGATGGGACAGCCTGAGGCCGCAGCGAGCGCCTTTCAACAATCCTTAAGCACGCCGGAGGACTTCCCTGGGAAGTCGGAAGCACAGCGCCACCTGAACTTGCTTGGCCAGACATCGTCCGCTTCCTCCGCGCCGACCGTTGCGCAACTGGAGAAAATGCTAAAACAGTCTCCGGATGACGTGATAGCGAGGATTCGGCTCGGCGATCTTTACGAGAAACAGAAGGAGTTTGACCGCGCCGCCACCGTCTATCAGGAAGCGCTGAAATTGAATCCAACGCTTGCCTCTGTTTGCCTCAAACTGTCGCAGCTCTATGCCGGGCCGTTGCACGATGTTCCGCGAGCACTTCAGTTCGCGAAGAAAGCCCGAGATCTGGCGCCGACGGATCTGCGTGTGGCTGGCATGTTAGGGAAGATTGCCTTCGACGCTGGAAATTTTTCGTGGGCTTACAGTCTTCTCCAAGAGAGTTCGCGACAACAGGGGGCAGATGCGCAAGTTTTTCACGACCTTGCGTGGGCAGCCTACAGCTTGGGCAAGGTCGAGGAAGCGCGCGAAGCGATGGAGCGTTGCCTTACGGTCGCGCCGGAGAACCGAATCGCGGATGACGCCAAACTGTTTCTCGCCTTGACGACGGCGGAGCAGGATCCGGGAGCTATCGCTGCGACCAGCGCGCGGATTGAGGAGAAGCTGGCGGTGGATCCGAGTTACGTCCCGGCTTTAATGGCCGCAGCGACTTCCGACGTTCAGGCGGGAAACACGAACGCAGTCATCACCCGTTACCAGACAGCCTTGCGAAGGTTTCCCGATTTTGCTCCGGCCCAAAAGCAACTTGCAATTCTATACGCAGAGGACGCCGCTCACGTTTCGGAGGCCTATGATCTTGCATCAAAGGCCAGGAAAAGCCTGCCAGGCGATCCTGGGCTTGCGCAACTACTTGGTCAACTCAGTTACCAGAGGAAAGAATATCCGCGTGCTTTGCAGCTTCTGCGGGAGAGCGCGCAGAGGAAGCCGCTGGATGCCAAGGGTCTCTATTATTTAGGCTTGGTTTGCAAGGAGTCGAACCGTCCAGCGGAAGCAAAAAGGGCTTTGAGCGACGCTCTGGCGACAGGGCTTCCTAAGCCGCTGAGCGATACGGCCGAGCAAGCTGAAAAGGAGATGGAGAATAACCCGTGAATGGCCGCACTTGCTCGGAGAGTTCAAGAAATTACACCGACGGGTGAAGAGGTGGCGCAGGCCCAGCCGGCAGAGGGCGGCACGGAGGTGATGAGAACGAAAGCAGAAGCCGTGGTCCCCCGTACGTTGAGTGATGGTGAGCGAGCGAAGTAAGCGACCGCAATTTGGAAGAACGTGGATGGTACTGGGGTTGCACTTGTTCGGCATGGTCTGGCAAAGCCAAGACGGGAAGCCTCGTCGAAACAGACTGGACATGCTCGAGAGCCGGCGCTACGGGAGCCGGTCGCGTCGATCGTGAGTGACGCGGTGGCTACACAACCTTGCCCAGTTTTTTTGATCTCGAAGTGGAGGAGCTCGCCGGGAACTGGCGCTGATAGCTCACAACGCAGTGGGGTCGAGGTGCTGAGCCCAGCCCAAGCCGCGGCGATAAATGGGGCGCGAGACGGTCGCTTTGGTGAGCGATTTGAAAGGCGAACTAGAGCGGCTCGACTTCGGAATCAATCGAGGATTCGTATGAACTTCATGCTTTGGATTGGGTGGTTATTTCTTTGCACAACGTCAACTTCTCAAATTCCAGTCGCGTGAAAAACCTCAACTAGTCAGCAGGCAGGATAGATGTCGGGGGAAGGTTACGTTTTCAATGCGGGCGAATTTCGGATCTTTGGTTCAATCCACTTGCCGCAACCCCCTCCCGTACCGGATTTGCGACGCGGATCCCTGAGTGACGATAATTCTGCTCGCCCGAACCCATGTAGGATGTCGGAAACTCTTACGATTTACTGCACGCTCGATTTCTGAAGCTTTGTATAAATATCTAAACTCCAGGATTTTACGTTTAAGAGGTTCGTCGTGGCATTGAATCTGCTACATAAGTTGGGATAGTCTCAATCGGCCAGCTGAAGAAGTGCGTCAGCTGAACAGAAACAACAACCACAAACACTCAGAAGAAATATATGTTTAGGATTCCAAAAACAATTTTAGCAGTTATAGCGGCAGGCGTTGCCTCGACCGCTCTTACGTGTCAGCACGCACAAGCAGCAATGGTGAACGGCGTAGTTACCTTCGCGGGAGGCGCCATCTTCGATACCATGGATTTGGCGACAGCCACGCAAGTGACCGCTTTTACCGATGTGACGGTGCAAAGTCGCGATGGTGATTTCGCGAGCTTCGTCAATGTGGGTGATGCGGTCACTATGGCAACGACATACACGTTTGTTCCTTCGACTCCGACGCCCGGCCTCTGGAGCGTGGGAGGATTCACGTTCGACTTGGCCAATTCAGTCGTTGAACTTCAAAACTCCAATTTCCTTCTTATCACGGGGAGTGGGACGATTTCAGGAAACGGCTTCGATGCGACGCCTGGCATGTGGAGCTTTACCTCGCAGTCGCCGGCTGCCGGAGGGATCTTTAGCTTCTCGGCCGTTACATCCGGCACCGGCGTGCCAGAGGGCGGAGCGACCGTTGCGCTGTTGGGATTAGGCTTTTGCGGGATAGAGCTTGCGCGCCGGAAGCTCAAATTTGCCTAGGTAGCAGCATATAACGAATCTATTGCCGGACGGGGCTTCCCCGTCCGGTTTTTCTTTCCCCGAACCGCGCACATCGGTGACGTCCCTCCTTTTTTGTTTACAATTAAGTAAAATGAGGTTTGCTGGATTCTCCTTTTGAATGGAACGAAGAGTGCTTTAAAAGGAGATAATAACCCAGAAAAATTCGAATACTAAGCGTCCCGCTGCGTCTCGAACGGCAGGGTTCTTGCCATTTACAAATATGAAAACAACATCTTTTTACGGCCTTTTTCTATTCGGCTGCCTCTGCGTGGCCCCGATTGCCGCTGAAGCGGCAACGGTATACACGCCATATGTGGTCACTACATTCGCGGGAAAGGCTGGCGTCGTCGGCAGTGTTGACGGAACCGGCACCACTGCGCGTTTTGCTTCTCCTTCCGATATGGGAGTCGATGCTTCCAACAACATTTATGTCGCAGACACCGGCAACAATACGATCCGCAAAATCACTCCTATTGGGGTGGTGACTACCTTAGCGGGGACGGCCGGCATTAGCGGAAGTGCGAACGGCACGGGCAGCGCGGCACGATTCAATTCTCCTATTGGGGTAGCCGTGGACGCGGCGGGAACTGTGTATGTCGGCGACAGCGGCAACAACACCATCCGTAAAATCACTCCTGCGGGCGTTGTGAGCACGCTGGCCGGATTGGCTGGTGTGACTGGAAGCAGCGACGGGGTCGGAAACGCCGCTCGCTTCAGTGGTCCCCGTGGGGTCGAACTGGACGTTGCAGGTAACCTCTATGTCGCTGACACGTTCAACAATACGATTCGTAAGGTCACTCCCAGCGGCGTTGTGAGTACTTTCGCAGGCTTGGCCGGGGCGGTTGGCAGTACGAATGGTGTTGGCAATGTCGCGAGGTTTAATCGTCCCAGAGGTGTCGCGGTAGACAGTTCCTCTAATGTGT
>JACDGM010000114.1 GCA_013815325.1 Chthoniobacterales bacterium | reverse complement strand
TCATCCGCCTCATGTCGCTCTTCGTCGTTGGGACTGGCTTGATCGTGCTCGGGAGCACGATCTGGAGCGGGCGTTATCAGCGGCTAAAGGAGAGTGTGCTCCTACGCACGTTAGGCGCGTCGCGGCTTCAGATCTGGAAAGTTCTCTGTGCGGAATATTTGTTCCTCGGTCTGCTTGCGAGCGCCACGGGCATTTTGCTCGCGCTCCTCGCGAGCTGGGCCCTGGCGGTCTTTACTTTCAAACTCCCGTACGCGCCCTCGCTCTGGCCGCTCCTGGCGACCGCCCTGGCCGTGAGTACGTTGACCGTCGCGGTTGGTTTGCTGACCAGCTATGGGATCGGGAGCACGCCACCCCTCGTGATCTTGCGCGAGGAACTCGATTGATTGGAGTGCATCTTACCGGAGCGCAGCCAGCTCGCTCTTCGTTAGGGGACGCCAGTTGCCGCGGGGCATTTGGCCGAGCCGCAAATAGCCGATGCGGGTGCGGACGAGCCGTTTCACCTCGTAGCCGATCGCATAAAACATTCGGCGAATTTGGCGGTTCATTCCCTGGCGGAGAATGACGCGCAACTTCCGCGGGCCACACGGTTGCACTTGCGTGAGCTTCGCGCGTTTGCCGTCGAGGAAGATTCCGGTGCGCAACTTCTCGGCTAGTTTCTGGTCCCAAAGCTTATCGAGGGTGACTTCATACTCCTTCTCGACCTTGTAGCGCGGATGGGTGAGGTGCTGCGCCAGATCGCCGTCGCTCGTGAGCAGGAGGAGACCCTCAGTTTGAGCATCGAGGCGGCCGATGTTGAAGAGCCGGCAAAATTTCGCGGGCAACAAATCGTAGATTGTGTCAGTCGCATTCGGATCGCGCCGGGTGGAAACGAAACCGGCGGGCTTGTGCAGCGCAATGGTCAGGCTTTCCCCTGGCCTAACTACTCGGCTGCCGACCTTGACGTGGTCGCCGGGTTCAACCTGCGTGCTGAAGTTTGCGCAGGGCTGGCCGTTGATCGTGACTCGGCCGTCCGCGATCAGCTCGTCGCAATGCCGGCGCGAGCCGAGCCCGGCGGCGGCGAGAAAGCGGTTGAGGCGCATGAGAAGTTGAGAGTCTCTAGTTAAGAGACAAGGACCGGACTTCTCTCAATTACCAACTGCCAACTTCTGCTAGAGATCCGGCTTGGTCTTCGGCAGGCCGATGACTTTGCTCGTATCTCTCCACTGGCCCCGCTTTTTCAGCAGTTCGACCCGCTCAAAACGTTTCAGGACGTTGCGTTTGGCGGCGATGGTGCTGGCGCCTTTCAGGCTGCGATGCTGCGACATAGGTTGCTCCGGGTTATGGTGCGAAAATGAGCGGCCAAGGTAGCGGGCTTCGCTGCGTTTTCAAATGGATTACCTGGTCGAACATCGGCATGCCGCGCGCCGGTTCGCGCTGCTCGGGTTCACCGCGCTGGTGGCGATCGCGTTCGTGTTTCTTTTCTCTCGCCCGCTCGATTGGTTTTTATTGAAGCGCTCGCTGCGCGCCAAATTCAGCGACGAAAGCTGGATCACGGCGCAGCAACTAGCCGATTGGCTCGCGCAGAAAGAGGGGCGCGTGCCGGTGCTACTCGATGTGCGGACGCCGGCGGAATGGAACGTGAGTCATTTGCGGGGCGCACGGCAGGTTGATCCCAAGGCATCGGCCGAAGAGGCGGCCGGCGGCGTGGCGAAAGATGCGCCGATCGTGGCTTATTGTTCGGTCGGTTATCGCTCAGGTGCAATGGCGGCGCAGCTGCGTCAGGCGGGCTTCACTCGAGTCCAGAATCTGGAAGGCTCGATATTCGAGTGGGCGAACGAGCGCCGGCCCCTGGTGCATGATGGAGAAGCGGTGACGCGGGTTCATCCTTATAATGCGTTCTGGGGGCGTCTGCTGCGGGATGAAGTTCGTGCGCCACTGCCGGCGCCATCGCCCCGATAGTTGGGCGCAGCACCGAGGCTCCGGGTAGCGCATCGGTCCCCGCTTACGGGCGATTGCTTAGCAGGACGGTGGTCCCGCAGGTCGTCAATTCCGCGACCGTCTCACTTTTGCCGCGCAGTTCCTTCTCCCAATAGGGAAGGCGGTTGCGCTCGACGAGGAGAAACAACCGGTCCGCGCCGCTCCACGCGTGCCGCAAGGTGAGTTCCTCGAGATAAACATCCGCGACCGGCCCGAGTGCCGCCCCGGGCTCGGCGGCGGGATTTTGATTCACAAGATAAAATTTTCGACCGAGATAAAACACCAGGCTGCTCCCGGTATGGAGCGACCCTTCATAAATAATTTTGTCGTTAGGCGCGATCCGCGCGTTAATGTAGTCGGCGGCGTCGGCCAGCGAAAAGTAGGGCGCGAAGCGGACCACCCCGTCGATCATGCTGAAGCCGATCGGCACCATCGCCGCGGCGACTGCCGTGAGGGCGATTTGCTCCCGGTTCTGCCGGATGAACCAGAGAGCGAGCACGGGAAAAAGGACGAGCGCGATTCCGGTGACCACGAACACCGAGCGAAAATCGGGCCAGGTGGAAAGCGGAATATCCTGCATCGTGCGCCAAGCCGTTGAGCGTGCGGAGGTGGTTCCCCATTGACCATCCGTTCCGGCGAGCAATTGCGGCAACCGGCATGCGATAAAAACAGCGACGAAGCCGATCGCGAGCAGCGCCACGACCCCGACCACCTTCGTCCAGCGCGGCATGCGCTCCCACGCGGTCGCGGCAAAAATGGACCCGCCGCCCCACATGCTCATTGAATAATAGTCCTGCCGTTGGCCAATGAAGAAGAGCGGGACAAGCACAACGGCCATCCAGCAAAGCGGCAGCGCATCGGCGAACTCGATCTCGCGCGGGCGAAAAACCCGGTGCCAGGCCAGGAGCACGCCCGGGAGAATGACCACCGTCCACGGAAACCACCAGGCGAGGTGCAGCGCGCTGAAGGTCGTGCGCGCGACGCTGTCATACGTGTGCCCCCGATCCACCGCGCCGGCGAGATGGATGAACCGTTCGTGCGCGGTGAAATGGAGCAAAAAACCGGGGTGCCGCCATTCCAGCCAGATGTGCCAGGGCGCGGCGATGAGCAGAAAAACAAGAATCCCATTCCAGCGCAACAATTGCGCGAAGCGGATACGTGCTTCGCGAAAAAAACAAGCGAGCAACCCGAGAATTGCGGCGGGATAAAGCAGGCCGTGCAAACTCTTCGTCATGCAGGCGAGCGCCGCACAGATCCAAAATCCGATAAACCATCCGCGCCGGCCCGCGCGCCGTTCGTAGCCGCGGATCGCGCAATAAATCGCGCCGGCGATAAACGTGCTGAAGATCGGCTCCGGCATAACGATGCGGCCGAGGAGAAATGTTCCGCAGGCGCAAAGATGAATCAGGCCGGCGAGAAAGCCGCGCCACGGGCCGCCCAGCCGGTCCCCGATGAGAAAGGTGAGCGCGACCCCGGCGCAGATGGCGAGTGCGATGGGAAGACGCGCCGCCGCGGTCGTTAGGCCAAATGCCTTCAGAGAAAGCATGATCGCCCAGTATGGAAGCGGCGGTTTTTGCGGGCGCGCGATGCCGTCATTCGTCGGCGTGAGCCATTGATGCGACTCGAGCATTTCACGCGCGGCGCCGGCGTATTGGCCGTCGGTTTCGTTGTAGAGGACGCCCCAGCCGGCCGTGGCGACGTGCAGGAGAGCCGTGAGCGATAGCAGGAAAATGAAGAGCGCGCGACGGACTGGCGGCGGCTGCAGGGCGTGCGGCGAAAAGAAAATCTCATCGAGACTGAGGGCGGGGTTGCCGGGCGAGGACATCGTTAGGCGTTTTTTAGCGCGTGCTCGCTTCCACTGCGCGGTAGCCTTCCCACTCGTCCGGCAGCCGGAGCAATTTGCCTTGCGGCATTTGCATAAGGGCGAGCATCTGGCGGCATTGCGCGATGAGCGCGCCGTCGGCCGGCCGCTTAATGCGAAACGCGCACCAAAAGCGGACGCGCTCGAGGCGATCGAGCCAGCCTTCGACGACCAGTTGGTCGCCCAATTTGGCGGGCCGCCGGTAATCGATTTCCGTGCGCACGACAACGGGGTAGCGCTGGGTATCGGCCATCTCCGTCAATTTCATCCCGAGTTCTCCGGCGAGGAGAGTGCGCGCGATCTCGATGAAACGCAGATAAGCAATATTGTGCACGACGGCAGCGCAGTCGGTATCGAAAAACATTACCTGCACCGCCGTTTCAATCCGAGGTCGGTTCTCGTTTGTCATCGCGGCTTCAGCTTCGATTTCGTTACGGCGGAATTTCCGGCTCTACATACGGACCAGATCGAGCAGAAACTGGCACCACAGATAGACCATTCCCCGCCAGGAATATTTGATTTCGCCGCCGACGGTTTGGGTAAGGACGCCTTGCGCGATGTTGTGCGCGATCTGCTCCCGCAAATCGTTCTCGATCTCGAGCTGGATGCGATCTTCATCAAGCGGATAGATCACGCTCGTCTCCACCGAGTGCTCGCGCAGAAAACGTTTGTGGCTCTGATAAAGTTGCCAGAACGATTGATCTGGCCGCTGCCGGTTGATCCGAAAATGGGGGGTCAATTTCAGGCCATAAGACAACGGATAATTCCACGTCGTCCAGATCGTGCCATTCTGGGCGCGCGATGAGATGCGCAGGTAATAAAAGGAAAGATCGTTCTGCTCGTTCAGGCAGATCGTGGCCTGCGCGCGATCTTCCTCTTTGTAAAAAAGCCGGAAGAACTGCTTGTAATCAGCCCAGTCCCACCCGGCATCGGTGACGTGGAGGAAGCCTTCGCTTTCGATCTGGGTGGAGATCTCATCGAGCGTCGGGAAAATTTCGTGGGAAGGCGGACTCTTCGGGCGCAGCGTTTTCTCCTTTGGCAGCCTGAGCGCTCGGATGCGGGTGAGGATTTCCACCCAAGGTAACAAGAGCCAGCTGAGCGCACTGAGGAGCCCGAGGATCCAGCTTCCCGTGACGTAATAGATTCCGAGAAACGACGCCGTGAGAATGCCGCAGGCGCCGATCTTCTGGGAGATGGACGATTCGTAGCTGCGCAGGGCGACGCTGAGCACAGCGACCCCGAGGGTAATGAAAAGTCCGAAAAGCATCTACGGGACGATGTCGTGCGCGCGCAGAAATTTTTCGAGCTGAGCGGTGTCGAAATTTGCGAGCACTTCATCCCCGGCAACAAGCGTGGGCACGTAGGTCTGATCGGAAAGTTCCTTCATCTCTTCGTAGGCAATGCGGTCCTGGCCGACATCGATCTCGGTGAACTGGTAGCCGCGATCGGTAAGATATTCCTTCGCGTCCATGCACCAGGAGCACCATTCGCGGCTGAAGAGTCGGAGATCGGTCGGCACAGGGGAATAAACAAGCGGAGCTTAACGCGTCAATCTTAAAGCAAGCAGTCGTTAGGCGCGAAAACTAATCCACCGTCTCCCAAGTTCCGTTCGGCTTGCGCACGAAACCGAGCCGGCCTGGGTAAACCGTCGCGAGTACCATCCCGGCGCACATTTGTGTCTCCTCATCCTTCACCGCTGCGAACGTCTTTTCGTCCAGCCCGAAGAGCGAGCCACCCCTTTGAGTAACGACTACTTCCGGTCCGCCGGTCGTCGTGAATTCCAGTTGGCCGGCCGGAGGAGCAGTGATACGCACTCCTGCTTTGTAGGAAGCCTCGAGACATTGCGCCTTCCGGACGTCGTCGACTTTGAGGGATTCATTTTCTTCGATCGCTTTGTAAACCGCCGCGAAATCCGGTTGGAACCATCCCGCGCGGATCTTCAAGAGCGCGGCAATTTTCTCTTTGTCCGCTTCGCTCAGTGAGGTGATGGCGGGATAATGGTGCCATGGCAGATCGAGCGCGAAATCCGCGGTGAATTCCCGTTCGAAGACGGCTTTTCCCTTCACCGCTTTGCGGTCATCCACGCCTTCATCGGCCTGATTTGTCGCCTGCCCGCTTCCGCCAGCGATTTCCTCCGCGGCTGAATCCAAGACCGACGCCCAGCGCAACTGCGCACGGTAGGATTTAGCGGCGTCGTTAGGCGTAAACTCGATCCGGATCTTGTTTTTGCCTTTTCGCACGACCGCGCCGGAGGAGCTCATCGGCATGGAGACCGCGGGCCCGACCTCGTGTCCCTCGAAGAGCACCGGCGATTCTTCTTCGCGCACGTCCTGCTCAGCGAAGGGTACGTTGTTAATATAAACCTGCGCCTTCCCCGCCATCGTCGTGACTTCCTTATCCGTCGCCGGATCGCCGATGAAAGGGGTGAACTTGAACTCGACGTTAATAACCGCCGCCGGAGCAACCGCTGTGGCGACGAGGAAGATTGCGAGGGCGGCCTTTTTCATTCTCCCCTTCTGACTTAGCCCGGAGCGCGAAACAATCCTAAAGGCCAGATGAGGTCGGATGGCTAGCTGAGCGCAGCGCGATAGGCTGCGGCGTCCTTCAAGTCTTTTAGCTCGTCCGCGTCCTCGACTTGCAAGACATAGATCCACCCTTGTCCATAAGGGTCCGTATTGATTAACGCCGGATCCGATTCGAGCGCTTTGTTCACTTCCAGCACAGTGCCTTTGACCGGTGCATAAATGTCACTCGCAGCCTTGACCGATTCGACGACCGCGATCGTGCTGCCGACATCGTGCGCCGCGCCGACTTTGGGCAGCTCGACGTAAACCACATCGGTCAACTCCGCCTGCGCATGATCGGTGATGCCGACGCGGATATTGTCGGCATCGCGGCGAATCCATTCGTGCGATGCGGTGTAGAGAAGGTCGTCTGGAACGTTCATGCTTTTTTATAGAGCGGTTTCTTTTCGATCACAGCGGGAAATTTCTGGCCGCGGATTTCGATTTGAATCTCGTCGCCAGGTTTCGGCGCGGGTGTCGCGAAGTAAGCCATACCGATGCCGTAGTTCAGGCTCGGCGAAAGCGTGCCGCTCGTCACCTCGCCGGCATCCTTCCCGTCGCGAAAAACGTGGTAATGCGGTCGGGGCGGCGGACCTTTGCCCATCATCTTGAAAGGCACGAGCCGGCGCCTCAGGCCCACCTCTTTGATTCCCTGGAGTTTCTCGCGTCCGGTGAAATTCGACTTCGTCAGATCGACGAAGAAACCGAGTCCGGCTTCGAGCGGGTTATGCTCGGGCGAAAGATCGGAGCCATTGAGCGGGTAACACATTTCAAGGCGCAAAGTGTCGCGCGCGCCGAGGCCGCAGGGGCGAATGCCTAACGATTCTCCCTTGGCGAGGACGTCCTGCCAGACTCTGGGCGCATCCTCTGCCGCGACGAAAACTTCGATCCCGTCCTCCCCGGTGTAGCCGGTGCGCGCGACCCAGAGTTTCATCGAACCGAGAGTAAACTGCGCGATCCGATTTCGCGCCGGCATTTCTTTGCCGTCGCCGAAGAGCGCCTGAAAAAGTTCGCTGATGCGCGGCCCCTGAATGGCGAGACCGGCATAATGGTCGCTCTGGTTTTCGAGCTGCACGCCCGCCGCGAGATGCGATTGCAACCAGGCAAAATCGTCCTCGATGCGCGAGGCATTGGCGACGAGCAGGAACTTTTCTTCTTCGATCCGGTAAACGATCAGGTCGTCGATGACGCCCGCTTCGTCATTGAGTAAAAACGTGTACTGCCCCGCGCCTACACCGAGGCTGGCGATGTTATTGGTCAGCATTGTGTTGAGCCATTCGCCGGCCTGCGCGCCCCTCGCGACCAGCTCGCCCATGTGTGAAATATCGAAGACCCCGACCGCGCCGCGCACCGCCTGGTGCTCTTCCTTAATGCTGCTGTATTGCACCGGCATGAGCCATCCGCCGAAGGGGACGATCTTGGCGCCGAGCTTCACGTGTTCGTCGTAAAGTGGGGTGGTTTTTTGCCCGGCGTCGCTCACCGCGGCAGCCTAGGTGTTGCGTTCAGGGTGTCAATCTGCGCCGCCTCCGCACTCGTGCTCGTGATTGTACTCGTCCTCGCCTCGTCCTCGATATGAGGAGCGGATCGATCGCGAGCACGAGCACGATTACGAGCAAAGAGAGACGCCTTGGCCAGTTTCTTGAACTCGCGCAGCGCTGCCGCTACGGTGACGCGCCCGATGAATTTGCTCCATTCGCTCGAACGCCGCTTCGGCTGGCTCGCCATTCCCGGTCTGATTCGCATCGTCGTCGCACTCACGGCGCTGGTTTACCTCCTCACTTTTCTCAATCCCGCCTTCGTTTCCATCCTGACGCTAAATCCGGCGCGCATCCTGCACGGCGAGGTCTGGCGGCTCGTCACCTACATCTTCATCCCACAGTCGATCGGACAACCGGGCTCACTCATGTCGCCGCTCTGGGTGCTCGTCGCTCTTTGGTTTTTGCTCTTCATCGGCGATCGCCTCGAGCAGGCTTGGGGTGCTTTTCATCTCACTCTGTATTTCCTCGTGGGCATGATTGGAACGACGATCGCGGCCTTCCTCTTTGGCGCGCAATTTTCCAATGCCATGCTTGCCTCGTCGCTCTTCTTTGCCTTCGCCCACTTCTACCCCGACGAGGTGATTTACGTCCTTTTCGTTTTGCCGATGAAGGTGAAATGGCTCGCCTGGATCTCGGCGGCGTTGCTTCTTTTTGGCTTCGTCACCAGCCCGATGTCTTATCGCATGGCGTTGATCGCGGCTTTTGCGAACTACCTCATTTTCTTCGGCCCAGGCGTTGTTCGCTCCGTTCGAAATCGTCAGGACGTGGCGGGTCGCCGGCGCCGTTTCGAGGAGAATGCGCGACCGGAAGAAGAAGCGCTCCATCATTGTGCAACCTGCGGAGCAACGGAGCAGACGAATGCGAGCCTGGAATTCCGCGTCGCGCGCGACGGCGAGGAATATTGCCTCGCGCATCTCCCGAGCGCGAGCAAAGTGGAAGCCTAGGGAGGAGGGGCCGCGTTATTATTTTGTCATTCCGAGCCGCGAAGACGGCGAGGGACTTCCCCAATGCAATCGACGCATCTCGTTAGGCAAACTCTTCCACTGCAGTTGTGAGGTCCTTCGCCGCGCTGCGCCGGCAGGATGACAAGAGAGAGTGAGCGCCCTCCGCTTGACCCCTTCGCCGCACAACCGGAAACTCGCTCATGGACCCGACACCCGCGCCGCTCGTCCCCCAGGATGGCTGGCATTGCCTCCATCTGTTTTACCGGATCGAGTACGGCCAATGGCAGTTGCTCGACCCCGCCGAGCAGCGCGCCGCCAAGGTCGCCCTCTCCACTCTGGTGCAGGAAACGCGTGCGCACGAAAATACCCAACTGCTAACCCTCAGCCAGGTGACGCCAAAAGCCGATCTCGGCTTCATGCTCATCACCCCCGATTTGCAAAGCGCCAACCGCATCGAGAAACAACTCACCTTGTCGTTAGGCGCGGATGTGCTCGTGCCCGTTTACAGTTATCTTTCCCTCACCGAAGAGAGCGAATACAGCACGAGCGAGGAGCAGTGGGCGGAGACGCTGGCGTCCGAACAAAAGCTTGCACCCGCCACTCCGGAATTCGACGCGGCGATGGAATCCTTCCGCGAGCGAATGAAAAAATACCGGCACGAGCGCATGTATCCGGCGCTGCCCGACTGGCCGATCGTTTGCTTCTACAACATGACGAAGCGACGCGGCGAGGAGCGCAATTGGTATTCGCTGCCTTACGAGGAACGCCGCAGGCTCATGGCCGGGCACGCCCGCGTCGGCCGCGAATACGCCGGCAAGATCAAACAACTCATCACCGGTTCGAGCGGCCTTGACGACGCCGAATGGGGCGTCACGCTCTTCGCGCACGATACCTTCCAGATCAAAGCGATCGTTTACCAGATGCGCTTCGATGAAGTGAGCGCGGCCTACGCCGACTTCGGCGAATTTTACATTGGCATTCAACTACCCCTCGACGAACTGTTCCGCCGCTTGCAGTTGTAATTGTCTGCCTAACGAGTGAAGGATGGGTGGCAGAGTGGTCTAATGCGCACGCCTGGAAAGCGTGTTTGCCGCAAGGCAACCAGGGTTCGAATCCCTGCCCATCCGCCGGCAAAGATAAACCAACCTCAGCGGTAGCACCGCGCGAGGTTTGAGGAGGTTTTGCAAACGTTTGAGGAACTCGGGCC
>JACDGM010000113.1 GCA_013815325.1 Chthoniobacterales bacterium | reverse complement strand
GATCAGACCCGGTAGAGACTCGCCGCGGACTTCCCGGCGATCCGGGCGACATTAACAGCCGGTACATCGAAGCTGCCGTCGATGGGCTTTTGATCGCGTGTCTTTATCTGCCGAATGGCAACCCGGCGCCTGGTCCGAAATTCGACTACAAGCTTGCATGGTTTGACCGGCTGTTGAAACACGGCAAAAAACTGCTGGCCACCAGTCATCCGGTTGTCCTCGCCGGCGATTATAATGTGATGCCGACCGATCTGGACGTGTACAAGCCGGAACGCTGGCGCAAGGACGCTTTGTTTCGGCCCGAAGTGCGCGATGCCTATGCGCGCCTGGTAAAGCAAGGCTGGACCGATGCCTTACGCAAAATGCATCCGGATGAACGCATTTACACCTTCTGGGACTATTTTCGAAACGCTTATGCCCGCGATGCGGGCTTGCGAATCGACCATTTGCTATTGAGCCCAGAGGTTGCCAAGCGGCTGGTGGCTGCGGGCGTTGACCGCGAGGTGCGGGGTTGGGAGAAAACCAGTGACCATGCGCCGACGTGGATCGAGCTCAAGGACGCCAAGAGCGTGACGAAGCGAAAGTCTGCCCGGAGCTAATCCATCACTGCTGCTTTGCCTTATCGATAGCCGCCTTCAACTTCTGCCGTTCGCCCTCCCATCTTTCATCTTTGAGCGCCGCACGCCTGTCGAGCTTGTCGCGTTGAGCGTCGATTTCTTCAGTTGCCTTCTTATGCTCGTCAGCTGCGCGGTCGAATTCGGCCTGGGCCTTTTCAACGGCCAATGCACGCTTTTCACGACGCCGATCTTCGATTTCCTCGTCCCTGTCACGCTCGCTTTCGCGCTTGGCCTTTTCCTTCTCAAATGAAACGATTGCAGCGCGATCCGCCTTGGCGTCAGGCTTTCGTTCCGGAATGTTCTTTGTCTTGGGCGCTAGCTTTGGTTTTGGGTGCGGCCGAGATTGCGCCGCAGACGGAAGGTCGCGGGGCAGCTCGGCGTTGACTTTATACTCGCCTTTGGTGCCGACAGGGCGTTTCAGCACGACGCCGGGCTGTGCGGTTGCGGCCGCGATGATTTTGGGATCGTCAGTCTCTTGTGCAAATCCCTGTTGGAAAGCATTTCGGCTCATTCCCCAGGCCTCGAGCGCAGCCTTCATGGAAGGCGCTGCGACCGCGAGGTCGAAAAAACCGGAGCTGCTAACGTAGGTTTTGAGCTTTCGGGGCATGGTCTTCGGGACAGCGGGCAACAAGGGGGGAACGTTTCCGCCAAGGGACGGTTTCTTTGGGGGAGGAACCCAGAATGCCGCTAAAGCCCGCATCCGCCAAGGTCACCGAAATCGAGGTCAGTCACGATGTGGTGCCGGTAGAGGTCGACGGCACCTCCGTCGTGTGGGCGAATGTAACGATCCACTATGCGTTGCAGGGGACGACCCAGGAAATCACGATCCGCGTGCCGGTTGAGGTCGACAGCAACAGCAGCCCCGAAGGGCGTCGGGCCCAGGCGTTACAAAGTGCCCGTGCGCTTCTGAACCTCGCTTGTACGGCGCCGGGTATGACGGGTGTAGAAAAGTGCGACGAGAACGAAAATTCGGCTCCCAATAGCATGGAGGCTGCTCCTCTGGAAGGTCTGGCCCAGGAACTTGGGCTCGCATCGCGCAGAACCCGGCCTAGCCGGTCCAAGATTTCCGCTGGCTGATGCCACCTTGATCGTCTTCCACTCGGCGAGCAACTTAGTTCCCTTGGACTGATTGCAGGGGCCGCATGAGGTCACCAAATTGTCGAAAGTGTTCGATCCGCCGCGGGCAAGGGGGATCACATGGTCGATATGTAGGTTGGCGTCGCTGCCGCAATAAGCGCAGGAATAGCCATCCCGTTCCAGGACAATGGACCGAACGATATACCACTCTGCCGGTGGCAGACGGCGGCCGTCATAGGCACGGATGGCCTTTTTCCAATCACCAATATGGGTGATTGCGACCGCGAGGAGCGGCCAGATGGTCGCCCGCATTGCGCGCCACTCTGATTTTCGCAAGCCTGCGACAGATGCCCAGTCGCTTCGCGTCGGCTCATCTGTCAACCAGACATGCAGGAGTTGCAGGCGGAAAACGAAATGCTCATGCGCAGCGAATTCGAGGGTATCGGCGAAATAGTCGCCGATATAAAGCTGCGACATCACTTCGAGCGGCGTAACTCTACGTTTGGTAACTTTGGGCATTAGCGAAAATTCCGCGGCTTAAGCTTCAATGTGTCGATATGAAGATCGGGCACGTAAATGTCCCGGGCTTTCCTGGCCGGGCGATCGCGCGAATCCGGGCTACCGGCGCTGCCATGATGAAATTCGTCGCCACGCCCATGCCCGAGTGGGAAACGATCCTGGTCGCCAATGCCGGCAAGTCGGTCTGATAAGTCGATGAGATTCTCGGCGACGATATGGACCACCAAGCCTTCACGCTGCACCCGTCCTTCGACCGCCAGCATGTTGGCGCCCAGGACGACTCGGCGCTGCTTCTCAAATAGACTCGGCCAGATCACCAGATTGGCGACGCCGGTTTCATCCTCGATGGTGATGAACATCACGCCCTTGGCCGAACCTGGCCGTTGGCGCACCAAGACCAGGCCGGCAGTCGTGATCTTGCGCCTGTCTTGGCGTGCATTGGCCTCGGCGCAGGTGGTGATCCGTTCTTTCGCCAAATCTTCCCGCAGGAAAGCGACTGGGTGATCCCGCAACGTCAGGCCAACATGGCTGTAGTCCTCGATAACCTCATTACCGGCCGTCATAGCTTTTAGGCGAACCGCCATGTCATTGGTTTCGGGCGTCGGGCGGCCATCTTGGGCGACAGCGAACAGGGGAAGCGGGTTATCCCGCAGCGCTTTTATCGCCCAAAGCGCCTCGCGGCGGGCCAAGCCCATCGAGGGAAGGAAAGCATCGGCTTCTGCAAGGTGGACCAGGGAATGCGTATGCGCGCCACTGCGGCGCCATACTTCTTCCACTGTGCCGAAGGGCAGTTCGGCCCTGCCGGCAATGAGGGCGGCGGCCTCTTCATTGTGCAGGCCGGCCACCAGCCGCATACCCAGGCGCACGGCAAGCCGGCCGTCATGATCGGTCGGCTCTAGCGTGCAATCCCATCGTGACTGGTTGATATCGACGGGACGGATTTCGACGCCGTGCTCGCGCGCATCGCGCACGATCTGGGCCGGCGCGTAAAAGCCCATGGGCTGGGCGTTTAGCAGGGCGGCGCAGAACACGTCAGGGTGCCAGCATTTCAGCCAGGATGAGGCATAGGCGATGAGCGCAAAACTAGCGGCATGGCTTTCGGGAAAGCCGTAGCTGCCGAAACCCTCTAGCTGACTAAAGGTCCGCCGCGCGAACTCTTCGTCATAACCGCGCGCCATCATGCCGGAGATCAACTTATCGCCGAAAGCGGACACGCCGCCCGTGAACTTAAAGGTGGCCATGGCGCGGCGCAGCTGATCGGCTTCGCCCGGTGTGAAGCCAGCGCATTCGATGGCGACGCGCATAGCTTGTTCCTGGAACAACGGCACGCCCAGCGTTTTGCCCAAGACCTTTTCCAATTCAGGCTTGGGATAGATGACTTGTTCTTTGCCTTCGCGGCGGCGCAGATAGGGGTGCACCATATCGCCCTGGATGGGACCGGGTCTGACAATGGCGACCTCGATCACCAGGTCATAGAAGGTGCGCGGCTTCATCCGTGGCAGCATGGCCATCTGGGCACGGCTTTCGATCTGAAAGGTCCCAAGCGTGTCCGCTTTGCGGATCATGGCGTAGGTGCGTGGGTCTTCCGAGGGGATGGTCGCCAGATCGAGGTCGATGTCTTTGTGGGCTTTGAGGAGATTAAAGCCGATCTGCATGCAGGTCAGCATGCCAAGCGCCAGCACGTCGACCTTCATGAACTTCAGCGCGTCAATGTCATCTTTGTCCCACTCTATGACCTGGCGGTCATCCATTGCCGCCGGCTCGATCGGGACCAGCTCGTCCAGCCGGTCTTCGGTCAGAACAAAGCCGCCGGGATGCTGGGAGAGATGGCGCGGCGCGCCGATCAGCTGGCGGGCGATATCCAATGTCATGCGCAGGCGCCTGTCATTGAGATTGAGGTTCAATTCTGCGGCGTGCTTGGGTTCAACCCCTTCCTCGGACCAGCCCCACACTTGGCTGGACAGCATGCTGATCATGTCTTCGGGAAGCCCCAGCGCCTTGCCGACATCACGCAACGCGCCCTTGGAGCGATAGCGGATCACAGTTGAGCACAAGGCCGCACGGTGGCGGCCATAGGTGTTGTAGACCCATTGGATCACTTCCTCGCGCCGTTCATGTTCAAAATCGACATCGATGTCGGGTGGCTCACGGCGCTCCTGGCTGACAAAACGCTCGAACAGAAGATCGTTGCGCTCCGGGTCGATGGAGGTAATGCCAAGGACATAACAAACAGCCGAATTGGCAGCGGAGCCGCGCCCTTGGCATAAGATCTTCTGACTGCGCGCGAAGCGCACAATGGAATCCACGGTGAGGAAGTAGGGCGCGTAATCCAGACTTTCGATCAAACCGAGTTCATGCCGCAGCGTCTTCTCGACACTTTCGGGCAATCCTTCCGGATAGCGCGAGGTGGCGCCTTCCCAAGTCAGGTGCTCCAACGCCTGCTGCGGCGTCAGGCCGGGAATGCACACTTCGTGGGGATACTGGTAGGCCAGCTCGTTGAGCGAAAAAAACAGCTGATCTGCAATCTCCACGCTGCGCGAGACAGCCTCCGGCCACAGCCGAAACAGCCGCGCCATTTCGTCCGGCGCTTTGAGATAACGATCGGCATGGCGTTCACGCTTGAATCCAACATCGTCAATTGTGACGCGCTCGCGGATACAAGTAACGACATCTTGCAATACGCGACGCGCCGAAGTGTGAAACAGCACATCATTGGTCACCACGGTCGGGACATTGTGATTACGGGCCAGATTGCTGATCTGGGCCAAGCGCAGCTGGTCGCGCGGTCGCCGGCGCAAGGTCAAGGCGCAATAGGTGCGCGCGCCAAAGATTTCTTTGAGGCGCGCGAGATTGCCTTCGAATGCGCTATCCACCCGATCAGGGACAAGGATCGCCAGCAGCCCTTCGTGCCATCCGGCAAGATCATCCCAAGTTAGTTCACATCGCGCTTTGCCGGCGCGAGATTTGCCCAGGCTGAGTAGCCGACAGAGCCGTGAATAAGCCGGACGGTCGGTGGGGTAGACCAAGATATCGGCGCCGCAGGTCAGCTGCAGGCGCGACCCTACAATGAGCCGCACGCCAGTCGTCTTGGCGGCTTCATGCGCTCGTACGATACCGGACAGCGAGTTCAAATCGGTGATCGCCAAGGCATTGATGCCGAGAATTGCGGCTTGCGCGAACAATTCCTCTGCGGACGACGCGCCCCGCAAGAAGGAAAAATGAGATGCGCATTGCAGCTCGACATAGCCCATGGCTGTCACAAAGCCTCCGCGTGACGGCCATAGAGTCCCGGTGTTCGAAAGGACCACTCATGGAAATCATCAATGTCGCGGAGAAGTTCGCGCTTTTGAGTGGGCACTGGCGGCCGAAAGTCGCTGCGAGACTGAACGACCAGGAAGTCAAGCTCGTCAAAATCCAGGGGGAATTTCCCTGGCACGCCCATGATCGTTGCGAAGAAATGTTCTTTGTGTGGAAGGGCAGTATGCAGCTCGAATACCGCCATCTGACCAAAACTCTCCACGCTGGAGAGTTTGTGGTGGTGCCCCGCGGGGTCGAACATCGCACCCTGGCGGCAGAGGAAGCGGAGGTGTTGATTTTCGAGCCCAAAGACACTCGCAACACCGGTGACATTGTCGATCCCTTCTTCACCGCGCCGATGGGGGAGGAAGTCTGATTGGCTCATGCGAAAACACCGTGCAGAAACCATTTCTGCGAGCCCGTCTTGAGGTCTTCGCCGTCGCCGGCGCGAAACAGCCAATAGCGCTCGCCCGCCTCGTCCTCCACCTGGAAATAGTCGCGCACGGCCGCGAGCTCGGCCTCATGCTTCCACCATTCGCCGAAAATGCGCTCGGGCCCGTCTGCGCGCGCGACGCGACGGCGCAACCCCCGCCACGTGAAAGCGGCGGGTGGATGATCGGGCAGCAAGGCCACGGTCTCGATATGCTCGGGCGGATCGAGCAACCGTGACGGCCTTGGCCAATGGGCAGGCCAGCTCTGACCCCCCGCGGGCGCCAAGGGCGCTACGCGCTTGACGGCGCGTTCCGGGATTTCGCTCTCAACGGGCGCGAGACGATAAAGCTGGCTTTCGCCAATCCGGTTTGACAGCGTATCGATCAAGGCGGAGACGTCCTCGACCTTGGGCTCGCCCAAGCCGGAGGCCGCGGCGCGATAGACGAGGGGCTCTGCGACAAAGGCGGTCACGGTCATGGTCTCGATGCCGAAACCTGGATCGATCTTCTCGATCTGATCGCAAAGCAGTTTTGTCAGGCGCCTGACCTCGCGCACGGGGCGCGAAGTGCCCACCCGTACCGCCTCGATGCGGTTGTCAACGCGGTAGAACAGCAAATCGAGTTTGCGGGCGCCCAGGCCTTTGACCTCCAGCTCGGCGCAAAGCTGCTCCACCAGGACGCCCACATAGCGAGCGATTGTTTCGGGTGCGCCGATCGGTTCGGCAAAATTGCGCCGCACATGGGGGACTTCTGGCGGAATGATTGGATCGAAGGGCTCGCTGGCGCGGCCATAGGCCTGATCTAGCCGAATGCCGATGACGGAGCCGAAGCGCAGCGCCAGCGGCGCGCGCGGCGTGGAATTCAATTCGCCGATGCGCTCGAAGCCCATCTTCTTAAGCGCCGGCGGCAATTCGGCGGTCAGGCGCAATGCTGTGATCGGCAACAGATCAAGCGCGGTAGCGAGCTTGCCGTCTTCCAGGACCAAGGTCGGATTGGCGACACAGCGCGCCAGAGCGTGCGCGGCGCCGTAGCTGGGTGCGGCCGCGAGACGCGCGCCGCAGCCCACGGCTGCAAGCTTGCGGATCATCTCTTTGAGCATGGCGTCTTCGCCGCCGAACAGATGCGCCACGCCCGTGATGTCGAGAACCAGCCCGTCGGGATGGTAGACGGTCACCAGCGGCGAATAATGCCGCTGCATCCAGACGGCAAGTTTATGCAGTGCGACGCTGTCCGCTTCCGGATCGGCGTCGAAAATCACCAGTCCTTCGACAAGAGCCTGCGCTTTCGTCGCCGGCATGCCGACCGAAAGACCCGCGCGCCGTGCGGCCTGGTCGGCGGCCAGCACCACTCGCCGCCGGCCTTCGTGACCGATCAACACCAAGGGCGTATCAAGCGATGGCGCGTTGGCGCCCATCGTCCGCCTGAGCCGGTCGGTGGACCAGCTTGGCAGGAACAGCGATACGACCCTCTTGGTCACAAGCTTCAACCTCAAAATCCGCGCATTCCCCGGCGCGCGCCCGGATTAGTTCCACCAGCCATCTCGGTCTTCCCACCCCCGGTACCGGCAGGGGTGACGCGGGCAGGGCCGTCACCCGCCAGCGGGTTGTGCTGGCTGTTGGTTGGCCAAAATCCGTGGCTTCGGTTTGTCGCCGCCAGCGACGGATCGCGATCCCGATCGTGCCGCTGGACTCGGCTGCGAGCTGCAACCGCCGTGAAGGCGTCATGGGCAGCTTGGCGACTTCGGCGACCACGCCAGCTAGGCCGCCATGGCGAAGCCCTTCCTCGAAACAGGCCAGGATCGCCTTCTCGGACCCCGCTTCGGCATAGATCACGCGGTCTGGATGAAGGCCTGCATGGGCAAGGGCAGGGGCAAAGAGATCGCGGCGGTTGATGCACCACAGGATCGGGCCGTGTGTGCGCGCGAGAATCCCGGCCGCAAACAACGCCGCGGCCGCGCCATCGAGGGCGCCATTGGCGCCGCCGGCCACTTCATGCAGCGCGCCCAGCGCCAGTCCGCCACCCGGCAAGCGCTCATCGATATCCGTGACACCAAAGGGCAGAACCCCGCGCGCCACCCGGTCTCCGGCCTCGATCCGACGGATTTTCTGACGTAGAGCGTCCAGGACGGGTGGGGCAAGCGACATGGGCTCTACATCTAAGGTTTGTCCGTTATGTTCCTCTTTTGTTCCTACGAAGGAATGAGTCAATGGGGGCCATCGAGCGTGCGCCAGGAAAAGCCAAGAGAATCAGTCCGGGGCGGACTGAAGAATCTTTTCGGAACGCAATTTTTGCGAACTGGTCTCACGTTCGGCGCTTGAACGGCACCCACCCTCCGAACCATCCTGCTAGAGTTCCATTCATGGAAGCTGCCCAGCCTTTTTCGGTCCTTATCGCCTGCCCAGGCTGCAAACGCGCGGGCTCGGCGCTGTGGCAAGACTTCGACAGACCGGTCTCCGTCGGCGGCACCCTGCCGGCGCAAGTGAAGCTGACTGCTGGATTTCTGCAGGAGGCCGGAAAAACCAGATCGGGTGATCCCATTATCGCGTGCGATTGAGGTGCGCGGTTCGAGATTTAATGCCTAGGCCCCGCTAGGTTCGGCGCATGTGCGGAAAATTCACAGCCATGGCGTCCTGGTCGGATGTCGTCGATTTTAGCCAGGCCTTCAGCGCGACGTCAGGCGAGGGGGAGAATGATCGCTCTGTGACCTTCAAGGTCATGAACGAACTGGCTGTCATCACGTTTGACCGCGAGGCGGGAAAACGGCGTGTGATCCCGATGCGCTGGGGCTATCCGCGTCGAGGCAACTGGCGCGCACCCGATCCTATCCATGCCCGGTCGGAAACCATCGACAGCAAGCCGACCTTTGCCAAGGCCTTTAAAAATGCTCAGCGCGGGATTGTGCTCGTCAAAACTTTCAACGAGGGCAAACAGATTTCGCCCAAGGTCACAGAGCAGCACACAATCATGCTGGGGGACGAGCCTGCCGGCGCCATTGCGTTTTTGTTCGACCAGTTCGCTATTTCCGAAATGCCCGTCCCTTTAAGGGCCTGTGTCATGGTCACGGTGCCAGCGAATGACCTCATTCGCTCCTTGACCACTGAGCACGCCGAGTCAGATCGCATGCCCGCATTTCTGGCCAATGACGATTGGGCAACCTGGCTGGGCGAGAGCGATGCCACGTCAGAACAGGCCGAGGCATGTCTGCGCACGGTCGAAGGTATTAAATGGACGATGACGAAAGAAGAGCGCGCCGCGAAGACCAAGCGGGTGAAGCCCACGGTGAGCGATCCAGGTGGTCTATTTTAGAATGGCTTAGCGATGACCGTGCCGCGGCAAATCCGAGCATTCGGATTTGAATTCCGGGTGAACCGGGTGCTCCAGCAACTCCGCGATCGTTAGAGCAGCGACCGTCCGGCCCTGCGTGTCTCGGACTTCAACGCACGTCGCGCTCAGCGGTATCTGATTGTCCATATATTGCCGGACCAAGTCGCGCGCGCTCGCCTTGGCTTCGTTTAGCGCATCTTCGACATGCGCAAATTCCGATCCTTCGTCGTCATTAACGATACCGCCGGCGTCCCGCGTACATCGATGAAGAATTTCGGCATGACATCACCTGCAAAATACCCAATCAGGTGGGGAACGACAGGCGGCGAGTACCGTTCCGGTCCCATTGTTACAGGGGCTGGATGCGTCATTCGAAGGTGATAGGCTGGCACCACGGTACAGCCGGGGACGGCGATGACCGTCAACGGTGATGGGCCGCCGCAACGACGTTGCGGCGGCCTACGCTCTTAGCGCTTCAACTTGCCCTTTGGCAGCCGGCTGACGGTGGCGGGAGCGGACGGCTTCTTGGCCGGAGTGGCTTTGCCACCACCAAGACTTTTTCTCAGCGCCTCCATCAGATCCACCACATTGGTTTGGTCTTCTGGTTCTTCGACGCGCGTGATCTTGTGGCCGCGCTTTTTTTCCTCGATCAGCGCGCGCAACGCATCTTCGTAGCGGTCGGTGAATTCGTTGGTGTCGAACTCGCCATCCTTCTGCTCGATGATTTTCTGCGCGATGGCGATCATCTGCTTGTCGGGCTTGCCTTGGGGGACATCCTCCAGGGCGCTGGCGACATTCACCACCTCGTCGCGGGTGCGCAAAGTCGTTGCCAAGAGACCCGTGCCGCGCGGTTCGATAGCGACGAGACGCTCGCGCGTATGCATGACGACACGGCCGAGTGCGATACGGTTCGCCTGGACCATGGCTTGCTGGATGACGCCGT
>JACDGM010000112.1 GCA_013815325.1 Chthoniobacterales bacterium | reverse complement strand
ATAGCACCGATAAACGCTACGTCACCGACGCCCAGCGCACCGTCATCGGCAACACCAGCGGCACGAACAGCGGCGACCAGACATCAGTAACCGGCAATGCCGGCACGGCAACGGCCCTCCAAACCGCGCGCACGATCAATGGCGCGAGTTTCAATGGGACGGCTAACATTACGGTTACGGCGGCAGCAGGCACGCTGACCGGAACTACCTTGGCCAGCGGGGTGACGAGCTCCTCGCTAACAAGCGCGGCGGGTGGGACGTTCGGCACGGCTGCTTTCGCTGCTGCCCCGACAGGTGCAATTGTGGGCGATACCGCCACGCAATCGCTGTCCGGTAAAACGTTGGTCGCGCCGGTTATTTCGGCTCACACCGCGACGGCGGGCACGGCTGCCAAGTTTACGGCTGGCACTCTCCTGACTACAGCCGAATCCGGAGCTATAGAGTTTACCGCGGGCGGCTGGTTCCTTACTACTGACACAACCAACGGGCGAACCCAGAGTGGCAATCAGAACATCTTCTTCCTCACGGCGGACGGCGCTGCGATTGGGCCTGCGATTGCTGATTTCTTCGGGGCGAATAGCTCGTTACCCACAGTGACCAATGGTGTTTACGAGCTTAACTTTTACGTGTTTTACCTCAAGACCACCGCAGGCACCGCGCAATTTAACCTCACTAACACGCAGCCTTATACAAACCTTGTTGCATTTGGGGTAGTATCGAATGCGGCAGGCGGCGTCGGGGGTGTGAACACGGGGGGATTGGGAGTTGCTGGGGCAACAGCCGCGTCAACTAATTTGCCTGCAACTAGCACATTAACCACAGGCCTAAATCACACCGTGCATATCCGCGCGGTTGCCGAATGCGGCACGGCTGGGAACATCCGGTTGCGTGTCACACAGAGCGCGGGAACGATCACCCCGCTGCGGGGCAGTTTTTATACCGCGCGCCGTCTTTCCGGGAACGTTGGAACCTTTGTGCCCTAATGAGCACCTTGCGCGCATATCTCGGAGTCGCCGGCCTGACGGACGTAGGTTATCGCCTCTACAACCGCAACACCGCCCTCGCCGCCCGTTCCACGACCGATATTCTCGACGAAGGCGAAGGCTGGTATAGCGCCGGGAGCGTAACCTTGGCGGGGGCTGATAATGTGCGCTGGGATTCAACCGCCACACCTAACGCGGTCGCACGCGAGGATATTACGGTGCAGGCCATCGTTGAAACGAATCTGAATGCGCTCGTCAGTAGCCGTAGCTCGCACTCTGCCGCTGATATATGGGCGGTCGGAACCCGTAGCCTTACGACGTTCGGCACCCTGGCGGCCGATGTTGCGACCGCCGTCTGGGCGGCCGCCACCCGCACCCTGAGCGCGTTCGGTTTTACGGTGAACACGAACGCGAACGCCACCGAAACAGCAATCAAGGCCAAGACAGACAACCTGCCAGCGACCCCGGCCGCGATGGGCGACAGCATGACTCTTACGGCCGGCGAGCGAACAAGTATCGCCACAGCAGTCTGGGCTTCAGCCACGCGCACCCTCTCGAGCTTTGGCACACTGGTTGCCGACGTGGCAACGGCAGTGTGGGCCGCCGCGACCCGCACCCTGAGCGCGTTCGGTTTTACGGTGAACACGAACGCGAACGCGACCGAAACAGCAATCAAGGCTAAGACAGACAACCTGCCAGCGACCCCGGCCGCGATGGGCGACGCCATGACTCTTACGGCCGGCGAGCGCACCAGCATTGCAACCGCAGTCTGGACTTCAGCGACTCGGACTCTTTCCGGCTTCGGATCTCTCATCTCCGACCTCTGGGCCAACGCCACCCGAACGTTGACTGCTCTGCCCAATCCCGCGCCCACTGGCTACGGCGGTGGCGGCGGCTCCGCATCCGATCCTCTCGAAAACACCCCCGCTACCTACGACGCCGGCACGATCGGCGCCCTCATCGGCAAGCTCGATGTAGGAGCGCCCGAAGATCCCATTATCCCAATCGTCGCCATCGCCGCGGCCGGCCAGGCCATCGGCTATGTCGTGACGCGCGACGGCTCCGGCCTCCCTATCTCTGGCGTGCCCATCTTCTTTCAGCTCACCGCCGTCCTCGGCCTCGATAGCTATCGCACCGCCTCTTTCCAGGTCGTCTCCGCGGATGACGACGCCGCTAACCCGGGCGTCTTGCAGCACGCTTTCCAGCGCGGCGCCAGTTACCGCGCCAAGCGCGCCGCCTTCGATCCGCCCCTCAGCGATTCCGCCATCTTTGATAAATGGGTCACCTTCACTGTGCCCGACTCCGCCGATCCTTTCCCGTTGCCGCAAATCCTGGGGAGCGGCTAGTCAAGTTGGTCCCAGCCATGATGAAACCTGAGACAGCAACAACCGAGTGGACAGTTGATACACTCAAAGAATACTTCGAGGCCCGACTATATGCCAATGAAACCGCAATTGAAGCCGCCAAGGCCGGCTCTGATGCCGCTATTACGGCGGCCAAGGAGAGCACTGAGATCGCCCTCTACGCCGAAAAGCAGAATCGAGATGTTGCGCTTGCAATTGCGAGGGATGCCGCCTTTAAGGCCATCGATGCTGCCAGGGAGTCACTAACGGAAAGGCTGAAGAACGGCGACGAAAAACTCCTCGTCCATATAGATGCTCAAAAAGACTCCACACTATCAGCCTTGGGCTCCCTCAAAGACTTACTGTCTGAAAAGGACAAGGCCAGTGAAACGTCCGACAAAAAGCAAAGCGAAGCCCTCGACAAGGCGGATTCACAGTTACAGAGGCGGCTGGATGAAATCAATCACTCACGAGCACTGGCACTACAAGAGCGGGCAACTTTAATTCACAGAGATGTGCATGACGGAGCCGTTACCGAACTTCGACAGCAAATACAAGGAAACCGCGAAGGAATCAACGAACGGCTGCTTAAGGAAACCTACGACACTACGATGAAGGAGTTGGGCACATGGCGCACGGAAATAACAGAGTTCAAAACCACGGTCACAAGCCGAGGCGAAGGAGTTAGCTCTACGGCCAAGGCAGCAATGTATGTACTCACCGCCATATCACTAATGGTCGGAATCTTCTCCGTAGTGCTCGCATTGAACAACAGCCCAAGGGATAGTGAAAACCAGGCCAGATACAACACCGGCCGACTTGATAACATAGAGCGTCAGGTCGCTCCGCCTTCGCCTGTCACGGTCACCAACCCCCAAAACAAGCCAGTCCCAACTCAGCAGCAACCCTGATTCTCGATCAACCAATCCCGCCCGACCCGCAGGGTTAGGTTTTCTCCCCTCCCCTCCTAATCCTGCTCCTGCTCCTGCTCCTAATCCTTCCCCCAAACGAAAAAGAGAGGAGCAGGAGCAGGAGCAGGAGCAGGATTAGGAGGGGAGCCTGCTTTTGACAATCCCCCTCTCTCGCATGAACAATACCTCCGTCGTCCCCGCCGTTAAGCCCGGCTGGCAGACCTCCGAATTCTGGGTCACCGCCATCGCCTCCATCATCGCGATCCTTAACACCGCCCTCGGCTGGCAAATCGAACCGACCGCGCTCGCCACAGTCGGCGGCATGATCGCCGCCTACGCCCTCTCTCGCATGGGCACGAAGCGCTCCGCCATCGCCGCGGCCAATGACGCCAACACCGCTGCCATCCGCTCCAAGCCCCTTTACCAATAAATGAAAACCAAGATCAGCGCGCTTCTCCTGGCAGCCTTCATCCTTCTGCCTTCCTCCTTCATCCTTCTCCCCGGCTGCGCCACGGTCCAGCCGGGTAACGACCCCATCCTCGTCAACGCCGAGCGCACCACCGCCACGGCCTACGATACCTTCGACACCTTCTTCGCCCTCGAGCGCCAGAACGATACCTACGTCAAGGCCCACTCCCCCGCCATCCACAAATTCAGCAACGATCTGCGCCGCAACGCGCCCAAGTATCTCCACACCGCCCGCGCTCTCACCGAAACGTATCGCCAGACTCGCACCGCCGAAAACAAGGCCAATCTTGTGACCGCCATCGCCGTTCTGACCGAAGCGATCAATCAAATCCAGGCTTATCAGCCCATGCTCAAATCCACCCCCTAACTTTATGAACGACTCCAACACCGAACTTTTCTCCAGCATCGCCGTCGCCATCAGCGGCCTCGTCGCCGGCATCGAGTATCTTGCCAAAGTCCAGACCGACCTCGCGCAGGGTGCGGAGCTAACCGAAGACCAGCGCGCCGAGCTCGACGCCAAGATCGAAAGCGCCCCAGAGCGGGATTACTGGCAGCCGAACGACTAAGCCGCGCGCGACGAGATGCGCGCCATCAATGAATCCGGTCTCAGCCTCGTCAAGCATTTCGAAGGCTGCCAGCTCCAGGCCTATCAGGATGAAGTCGATGTCTGGACAATCGGCTACGGTCACACCGGCCTTACCCATATGGATGGCACGGTTTTCCATGGTCGAGAAATCACTCAGGACGAAGCTGAGAGTCTGCTCCGCTATGACTTGGATACATTCGGCCGCCGCATCGAAAAGCTCGTCACGATGGAACTCAGCGACAACCAATTCGCGGCCCTTGTCAGCTTCGATTTCAACACCGGCGGCCTCGTGAATTCGACCCTGCGCCAGCTCCTCAACGCCGGCGACTATTGGGGCGCCGCGGGTCAGTTTGGGCGCTGGAACCATGCCGGCGGGGAGGTACTCCTCGGTCTCACCTTGCGGCGCGCGAGTGAACGCGATCTCTTCTGCTCATTCCCGCATTTCATTCATGGAGATGACACAGTCTGATGAGCCTTTCCCCTCCATCAACCATCAACCATCAACCATCAACAATCCCAAAGGAGCACCAGCTCGAAGAGATCGCCCGCGCCTGGCACAAAATGAAAATGCTGGGCCTGCGCCCGGAGCAACGGCTCTTTGATGTAGGGCACAGCATGGGCTTCGATGAGATTGAGATAAACAGGATTTCTAATCGCGTGCGCTTTTGCCTGAAAAGAATCGGCGTCCCGCGCAACGACGAACAACTCACTTTCCCTTGTCACCGTAGATTCGAACCCAACCAAATCGCAGCATGAAAACCATCCTCACAACACTTATCGCCATAACTATCGCCGCCGCCTCTTCGCAGGCGCAAACCCCCACGCCCACGCCCACGCCATGGCCGGCCGGGCCTAACTTCACCGTCACCTGGGACGCCAGCGTCGGCGCCACCAGTTACACTGTCGGCTCAGGCACAGTATCAAAGACCTACCCCACCACCGTCACGTCTAGCACCGTTTCCCAGAGCTTCACCAACGTCCCAGCCGGCAAACTTTATATCGCGGTTAAGGCCAAAAATAACGCCGGCCAGGAGAGCGCCTACAGCTCCGAGATCAGCGTCATGGTCACAACCGCGCCGCTCCCTCCCGGCAACCTGCGCGTGACCGATTCCGGCCTCGTCAACATCAGCACCCGCGGGCTGGTGGCCGATGGCGATAACGTCATGATCGGCGGCTTTATCCTCACCCAGCCCGAGCGCGTCGCCGTCCGCGCCATCGGTCCCTCGCTCGGCGCCGCCGGCGTCAAAGGCGCCCTCACCGAAGCCAACATCGATCTCCTCGATCGCCAGGGCACAGTCCTGCGCAGCAACCACGGCTGGGAGACCGGCCCCGATGCCCAGGCCTTGCGCGACGCCGCCATCGCCCCTACCTCGTCCAAGGAATCAGCCCTCATTGCCTCCCTCAGCCCCGGCAACTACACCGCCATCGTCAGCGGCGCCCCCGTCCCCGGCGTCGGCCTCGTCGAAGTCTACAAACTCGATTCGCCCTAACGCTCTCTTCCTGCTCCTGCTCCTAATCCTGCCCCCGTCGTTAAAACCCCGATCCCGATGAGCGCATAGAGAAATTGGGCCATAAACGAATCAACGTTTCAGGAATGGCCGAATGTCGATCACTTTCCGCCCTCCGCCTTTTTTTTGGTGACGGCGCCATAGTGCCCTTCTGGTTCATTCAGGCTGTGCAAGAGATTTTTCGGCGGCGGCGAATTCAATCGCCGCTCTACCATCTTCTCCAGTTCGAAAACCACCCAATTCGAGATCGTTCTGCTTTCCATTTTCGCCAGCTCTTTGATGCGATCCTTAAGAATTTTTGGGCATGAGATCGTCATCGTAGCTTTGTCTGCCGCCCTCTCGTGCCCTCGTGGTGTGGCCTTCATAAACATGAGGATTCATTTTTTTTCACTTTTCGTCAATATTTTTAATTGACACGCCGTAGGACGGCAGCTTACGGTCTGGCATGTCTGAGCAGTTGGAACAGATCACGGTGAGCGGGATGCCGCTGGAACTCCTCAAGAAAATCGAACAGTTGGCAAAACTGGAAAACCGGCCCAGGAATCGGCAGGTCGTCACCCTCTTAGAAGAGATTGTCGAGTCGAAGATCGAAGCGGCTAGAGAGGCGGTGCCCGCGTGAAGGCCGATATCCTCTGGGCCGCCATCCTTCTTTTCTGGATCACCTCCGCCGCCGCTGCCGCGTGGGTGACTAACAATCTCATCCTCGGCGCCGCCATCTTCGTCCTCGGCGGCGTCATCATCGCCATCTTCGAAAGGAGAAACCATGTTCCTCGCTACTGACTCCGATTTTCTAACCTTCGATCTCGAAACGCTTATCGACGACCGCGACGCCCTCTGGAAGCGGCTCACTTACCAGGCCGCCCCCGCCCGCCCCGAGGTCGCCCAACTTGCCACTCTTAACCTCACCCTGCGCGAAAGTCTCGCCACCGCCCCGCCCTTGAGCACCCTCCGTCTTCAGGTCGAAATCGTCCGTTGCAAGCTCTGCGAGGCCTGTCTCGCTCGCCTCGGCCTTGGCGTTGATCACGGCATGACCCCCGCCCTAGCCGCCGCCAGCGCTTTCATCGCCAGTCACAACTAATAAACTTCTGCCTTCTTCATTCTACCTTCTAACTTTCTTATGACTCTTATCTGGACACTCTGGAGCCTCACCGCCGCCGCTATCCTCTTCGCCGAAATACACCATCGCGTGGCATGACGACGCTCCTCATCATCGTCGGGGGTATTGCTGTTTTCATCATCTCCTGCGCCGGTGCCTATGGGGCCATTTGGCTTTTCCTCTACTGCACCATGGCTCCTGCTCCTGCTCCTGCTCCTAATCCTACTCCCGACTGCAACGTCTGCCATCTCGCTCCCGGCCGCATCAGCGATCCCCATTGCGGCAAAGTCTGCTCCGACTGCTACCTCCAGTTAATCAACGTCCGCTCCGCCCTCCAAGAGCTCGGCCCGCTCTGCGGCCTGGCCGATTGCGCCCAGAAACGAGCCGCATGATCGCCTGCGAAATAGTCTGCCTAACGAGTAAAAGGGCTTTTATGAATCAACAACCGTTAGCAAACCTACAATTCATCAGCGGATTTCCGAAGGGTTGGATCGAGTTCGTCGGGGAGATGTGCCAAAACGGATGCTCACAGCCAGAACCGCCCGAAATAAAAGCGGCTCGGTGGCGAAGAGTGGGATTCACGCCTCGGCAGATAATGCGGCTGTTCGGAGGCCAGCGAGGGAATTTAGGCGCGATCGGATTACTGATTGAAAATGGTGAGAAAAAGCTGCGACTGCGCGCGTATTTGGAAAAGAAACAAACCGCATGATCGCCTTCGTCGCTACCTTGGCCGGTCTCTCTTACCTCGTCGCCGTGCGCAGCCTTAACCGCCCTCCCGCCCCCTGTTCGTTAGGCGAAGCGATCCTCCGGCAGCGCGCTCCCACTCGACTCCGATGAGCATCCAAAACCAGCCAGATGAGGAAGAGGACGCCGCGCTGCCCATCATGTCTGCCCTCGTCGGTCATGGCCTCACATGGTCCGACATAGCCCAGATCAATGCACATTGTGACGCCTTCTTTGAGCGCCGCGGTCTTCCTGCCTCTTACAGCATGCGCGAGCAAATCCACCTGGCCTGTAAAACTGGCCACGCCGAAAAAACCGCCCGGAGCCGCACCGCGCAATGAAATCGCCCCAGCTCATCCAAAGCAAAGTGCGCCTCGATCAAGCCATGAACCTCACTGAGCTATCTCTCGCCTCCGGTTATCGCCGCGTCTCCCTCGCCGCCATGAACCTGCCACTCATCGAAGGCAAAATCGCCTGGTCCGATTTCAAACGAATCATGCGCCGCCGCCAGGATAGCCATGAAGCCGCCCGCCCCCGCCAACATCAAGGGGGCCCTACATCAGCTTCCTCATCTCCTGCAGCAGATCCCCCGATGACTCAAGTCGCGGATAAATTTCATGCGCCGCGGTCGAAGTATGCCCTGCCAGGCGCATCACCATCTCCCGTGGTATCCCGTTCTCGTAACAGCGCGAAATGAAGCTCACCCGCGTGCAATGAAAACAGAGATGCGCCATCCCGATTCGACGGAAGAAAAACCACCAGGCTTTGCCGGGCATGGCCGGCATCTCGAATGTCGCTTTGCGCTTCTCCCGTCGCAACCGCTCGAACAGTGGCCGCAACCGCGGACTCAGCGGGAATTCCGTCACGCTTTCTTTGCGACCTTTCGTGCGGAACCGGATCGTGTTTCGGGCGAGATCCACGTCGCTCGTTGGCAGGCACGTTTCACTGAACCGACAGCCCTGTTCCCAGGCAATTTCGTAGCTTATCCGCATCCACTCCGGTTCACCTTTCAGCGCCCTGGTGATGAGCAGATGCTCCTTTGGCGTTATCTTCGGCTTACGCTTTGCCTGGTCGCGGCTGATCCCGAGCTTGAGGCAGGGGTTATGGGCGCAGAAACCGGATTCAAGCGCCTCGTGCATAATGATCCCGAGGAATTTTATTTCGAGCAACGCCGTGTTTTTTGCGGCTTTGTGCGTTCCAGCTTCCGGCTGGCTGATCGATCGCCAGCCAATAAAGTCGCGTATTTGCTGCCGTGTCAGCTGGCGCGGGACGACTACTTCATGAGCGCGCAGAAAGGCTTCGAGATTTCGCCAGGCCGCGAGAGCGCGCTGATGGGTGAGGGGACTGCCCCCATAACGCTGCTCGAGGAACCGGGGCACCCAGCGCTCCCAAGCCTCTTTACTCGTGCCGCCGCCGCTCGACTGCGCGCGTTCCCGCGCCGTCAACTCATCGCGCAACTGATGCGCCTTGCGCGATTCGCTTGCGACCGCGTAGCGCAGCTTCGTCGATTCCTGCCGGCGCGCGCCGGCTGCGTCAACATGTTCGATCCACCAAAACGGCGAGCGAGCGCGTTGATAAAGCGAAGCCACAGTGTCGGTCAGTGTAGGGCAAGGCGCGAACCAAAACAACCCTTTCCCTCGTGCGCACAACCAAAAACGCACAATTTCCGGCCCCATGTAGTGTCGGGGGTTCAATTCCCTCTCCAGCCACTCCCTCTCAAAAGCGGGTTTAGTGTAGGGCGGAGTGTAGGGATTTTCGTTTTCTTGGGCCTGCGTGGAGGGGTGGCGTGATGGCGCCTGAACTCTCGGCGCGAGTTCGGGCGATCATGGATGGCTATCGCTGCGATTTTCGGGCCGCTTGCGCGATTTTGGGGCGTCATGCGGGTTCGCGACGGCGGAAGAAAGCGGCCGTTCTGGCGCGCTCTGAGGATGCCAGGGATCGGCATCGTCTGCTCATGCATCGGATGCACCTGGATTAAAATGAAGCCGGGTATCTTTGCTTATGTAAATGGCGACTCGGTGGATGGTTGCCGGACGGTCCATGAGGCGTTTGTGCCCGATATGGCGGAGCTGACGGATAAGCCGCACGAGATCATGGCTGAGGATTTTGGGATTCCGCTGGCTGCGGCCGCGCGCATACAGGCGTGGCACGAGGCGGAGATGGTGCGGGCCGTGCAGGAGCGACTGGTGCATGACCTGGCGAAGATCATGTCGGTGCTCTTGCAGCCGAATGGGGATATGGCGGCGAAGGTGTGGGGTCTGGCGTTTTCGTTTGGTCTGGCGAGCCGGATGAATGGGGTGAAGAACATGTCGCACGTGGCGCGCCAGGCGGGTTGCACGCGGGCGCTGATGAGTCATTACAAGCGCTTTTGGGATCGGGCGCTCGGGTCAACGACTCGGATTTTCGGGAAGAGCCCGGAGGCGTGCGCGAAGTATTCGGCGGCGCGGATCGCTTTTGTGGAGACGGGGCTAACGCGTGCTGAGCGGGAATCTGGAACCCAGGAAGTCAGGTAAAAGGACTTTATGAATCAACAAATTGAATTGCGGTTGCCGGCGGGGATTCGCTGGACTTCGCGGGAGATGATCCTGCCGGAGGGGTTGATGCGGGAGCAATGGGTGGAGGCGGGCCGTTACTTGCGCAAGGCGCGGGAGGCGGTGGTGTTTTGGGA
>JACDGM010000029.1 GCA_013815325.1 Chthoniobacterales bacterium | reverse complement strand
CGCCACGCTACCTGACCGCTTCCGGCCGGTCAATCCGCTCGTTAGGAAGGTTCGCCAGCGCGCGCCTCTCATGCTTCGGTAGCGCATGCGCGTGCCCTTGCTCGACCTGAGCGCCCAGTACGATCTCCTCGCCGAACCGATCCGGCGGGAGTTCGACGAGATTCTGCGCACCCAAAATTTTATTCTCGGGCCGAAGGTGGAGGAGTTCGAGCGGGCGCTGGCCGAATATTGCGGCGCGCGCCACGCCATCGGCGTTTCCTCTGGCACCGACGCCCAGTTGGCAATCCTGATGGCGCTCGGTCTCGCTCCTGGCGACGCCGTCATCACGACGGCTTACACTTTTTTCGCGACTGCGGGCTGCATCGCCCGTCTCGGCGCGACGCCTCTGTTTGTCGACATCGATCCGGCGACTTTCAACATCTCGCCCGCGGCGCTCGCGCAGTTCCTGCAACGGCATTGCCGGAGGAACGCCGCCAACCAGGTGATTGATGGTGCGGGCCGTACCGTCCGGGCGATCATTCCGGTGCACCTCTTCGGTTTGTGTTGCGAGATGGACCCGATCAACGAGATCGCGGCGCGCTACGAGCTCACGGTCATCGAAGACGCCGCCCAGGCAATCGGCGCGGAGTATCCATCGAAAGCCGGCATGCGCCAGGCCGGCACGATGAGTCTTGTTGGTTCTTTCAGCTTTTATCCTTCGAAAAATCTCGGCGCGGCGGGCGATGCCGGCGCGATCGTTTGCGACGATGACGGGCTCGCGCAACGCTTCCGCATCTTCCGCCAGCATGGAATGGAGCCGCGCTATTTCCACCACTTCATCGGCGGCAACTTTCGTCTCGACGCCCTCCAAGCCGCGATCCTCAAGGTTAAACTGCCCTACCTCAATCGATGGTCCGCGGCCCGGCGGGCGGTCGCGGATATTTATCGGGAGGAGTTCAGCCGCTCCCGCCTAACGAATCGCATAACACTGCCGGCGGAGCCTTACCGCGAGCGCGGCCTGACGAATCATCACATCTACCATCAATTCGTCATCCGGACGCCGCGGCGCGACGAGCTGCAGCAGCATCTGACCGCGCGCGGCATCGGTTCGGCCATCTATTATCCGCTCGGCTTGCATGAGCAGAAATGTTTTGCCGGTTTGGGTTATGGCCCCGGCGATCTGCTCGAGACGGAGCGGGCCGCGCGCGAAACGCTGGCGTTGCCCATCTACCCGGAACTCACGCTCGAGATGCAGCGCGAGGTCGTGGACGTGATTGCCGAATTTTTTGCCTAACGAACAGTGGATTCTCTCAACTTCATCCACGAATTAATCCCGGGCAGCTCCGGCCGGACTCTTCTTCTCCTGCACGGCACCGGCGGCGACGAACACGATCTTATTCCGCTCGATCCGGCGGCGGCGCTGCTCAGCCCGCGGGGCAAGGTTATGCTGGAGAAACTCGTGGCCGTCGGCTATTCCAACGGCGCGAACATCGCCGCCGCGGTTCTCCTTCTTCGACCTGAAGTCCTGCGTGCCGCTATTTTGTTCCGGGCCATGGTGCCAGTGGTCCCGGAGAACCTGCCCGACCTCTCGAGAACGCGCCTCTGGATTGGAGGCGGGAAGCAGGATGCGATCATCGCGCCGGACGAGACGCGACGTCTGATCGATCTCTTGCGCGAGGCCGGCGCGGAGGTGACGACGTATGTCGCCGAAGCCGGCCACGGCCTAACGAGCGCCGATCTGGTGATGGCAAAACGGTGGCTTGCGACCCAATAAGAGCGAGCCTATATCAAACGCTCGTCTCGCGGGTAGGTACCGAAGTGGCCAAACGGGGCGGACTGTAAATCCGCTGGCTTACGCCTTCGTTGGTTCGAATCCAACCCTGCCCACATCTCGATTATTCTCGCGCGCTCTGTAGGCGCTTCCCTCTGGGAGCGCGGCTGAAGGCGCCGTTGGTGAGTTACCTTCGGCAGCGCAACTCTCATCCTTCCCACAGGAAAAGCTTCTACATCTGGAGGTAAATTATGCCGCCCTTTAGCACCAAGCGCACTTGTCTTAGCGCGGACACATCTTTCGTCGGATCGCCCTCGAACGCGACGAGATCGGCGAGTCCGCCGGCGCGAATGCTGCCGCGATCGGCGAGATGGAAAATGGCGGCATTGCCGCTCGTCGCCTGTCGCAGCACGTCCAGCGGCGTGAAGCCGTATTCGTGCACGAGCAGTTCCATCTCCCGCGCATTATCACCGTGCGCGAACACGCCGACGTCGCCGCCCATTGCAAAGGTCACGCCAGCCGCGCGTGCGGCTTTCATGCTCGCGCGCTTGGCACGAATGCCTTCCGGCTCCAGGTCGCTCCCTTTTTTCCAGCCCCGATACTGCGCGATCGCGTCGCCCGCCGCAACCGTCGGGCAAAAGGCGACGCCGCGTTCTTTCATCAACTTGAATACCTCGGGTGTGCCTTCATCGCCATGCTCGATCGTATCGACTCCGGCAAGAACGGCCCGCCGCATCCCTTCCGCGGTGGTGGCGTGAGCAGCGACCGGGCGCCCTGCATCGTGCGCCGCTTTTACCGCAGCTGCCATTTCTTCCTCTGAAAACGTCGGACGCGAAGGCTCGCCCGCGCCCCAGCGATAGTCGGCGTAAAGTTTTACCCAATCCGCGCCTTTCCCGATTTGCTCACGCGTCGCCCTAACGATCTCTTCGACGCCGCTCGCTTCCTGCGCGCCTTGCGGGAGATCCAGATCGGCCGATAATTTCGGCCCATAACTTCCAGTCGCCACAATCGCGCGCGTCACTACGATCATCCGCGGACCCGGCACGATACCTTCGTTGATTGCCTTTTTTAATCCGACGTCGCCGTAGCCCGCGCCTTCCGTTCCGAGGTCGCGCACGGTTGTAAAGCCGGCAAGCAACGTCTGCCGCGCGTGCGCGGTCGCGGCCGCAGTGCGGAAAGCGAGCGACTCGTTCGTCACCTGTTCGCTCCAGGGCGTCTCGTTATAGGGATGAAGAAAGAGATGGGAATGGCCTTCGATCATCCCGGGGATGAGGGTGTCGTTAGGCAAGTCGATCGGGCCCGCGCCACCCGCCGTGACTTCCGAGGCGGGTCCGACGGCGGCGATCCTGTCGCCGTGCACGAGCACCGCCCAGCCGGCGTGCAATTGTTGGCCGTCGAAAACTGCGGAGGGGCGGAGGAGAAGTGAAGGTTCCGGAGGAGAGTCAGCGGGGGTGGCGGAATGGACGAACAGGACGGTGGCAAAAACGAAGAGCAAGCGCGCATTCACTCCGGGCAGTTTAACACACGCCGTAGAGCAGGGGGGCCGCGTCGGCCGCTGACGGAGAGTCTCGGTCGAAAAAAGACGGTTAACCTCGTCCCTCAAAGGGGGCGACACGCCCGCCGCTACATCCCTCGACTGTTATCGGTGTCGGGACTTCGGTTCGAGTCGTGTCTGACCTCCAGTGCCTTGAGTTTGGCGCGCTGTTGCGGCGTCAAATAGGGCGTGAGTTCTTCATCGGCGGCGGCGAACGCCTCGTGCACGCGCCGCCCGGTCTGCGCGCGGATTTCTTCCAACTGACGCGCGGCTTTATCGAGGCTTGGAGCGCCCCTGGCCATCTGTTCCGGGGTAAGATCAAGGCGCGATTGCATTCGCTTGCGGACTTTTTCGCCTAACGAACCGTGATGCGCGAAATCCAGCCGATGGTGTCGCGCCTGCGCCGCGCCGAGAAACGCCCCCGCGACGAGGCCGGCGAGGAAGACGAGAAGAAAACCGGCGAGCAATTTCCAGCGGAGCGGTGCACTCATTGGTCGAACACTCCGCCGATCGCAGAATCGGCAATCTCATATTCGTCGCCGAACAATTCCCCCGGCTCATCGCCCAGGATGAGCTCGCGATAAGCTCCCGCGCTCGCCAGCACGATGAGAGCGGCCGCGATGAGCATGACGCGGCGCAGCAAACGCGCGAGGCCCGCGGGATCGCCCGGCCAGTTTACTCGCCAAAGCGCCACCACTCGCGTGTCGAAGCCAAACGGCATCTCCGGCGGAATTTCGTTAGGCAGAGCGGCTGCGGCGCGCAGCAGCCGATCGATTTGCGCTGCGGTCGAATTCATCTTTCTCCTCTGGCGGTGAGCAGGGCAAGGTGTCGTCTCATTTTTTGGCGGGCACGAAAAGCCCGCACTTTCACGACCGACGTGTTCCAGCCGGTGCGCTCCTGGATTTCCGAGACCGAGAGTTGCTGGAGGTAAAGCAGATCGATCACAACACGGTCGCGCGGCTTGAGGGCGGCGAGCAGATGCTCGACCAGGTCGCGCGCCGCAAAATGATGATCGGGCCCGAGTTCGCTGGAGGTGGACGCGAGATTCTGCGCGACAGCCGCCTCTTCTTCACTGAGGTCGGCATAACGCAGCTCCGGCCGCACCTTTTCCGATTGGATCTGGTTCAGACAAGTGTTGATCGCCACGCGCGAGACCCAGTGCTCGAGCGGAACCTTGCCGGAAAATTGAGATAACTTTTGGAAAATCTTAATGAAAATCATCTGGCAAAGATCCTCCTCCGGGGTGCGCCGCGGGCGATGAGAGCGCACGAGCCTGGCGACCAGGGGATAGAGCCGGCGCACCAGTTCCCGGGCTGCCTCTTCGTCGTGTTGGAGAACGGCGGGGATGAGTTCCCCGGCGTCCAAATCCTGGGCCATGTCATCCAAACGGTATCCACACTAACGCTTATGACCGGTCAATTTGCATCCCGGTTACAAGCGCCCGTGCGCGGAAATCTGTAACTGGCCAGACGCCCGACTGGTCAAATGCCTAACATATGAAACTAAAACTCATCTCACTCACAGCTCTCACTGCGCTTACTCTGGGAGGCGCGGCCCTCGCCCAAGGCCAGGAGACGGAGGCATCTCCTCCCCACGGCGGGCGCGGCATGCGTCATGATCCGATGGAAAAGATGGTTGAGAACCTCAACCTGACGCCGGAGCAGACGACCAAGGTCCAGCCAATCCTCGACGAGGCGAAACCAAAAATGGAAGCGATTCACCGGGACGCGATGCAGAAAAGCAAAGCGGTGATGGACGACACCATGGCGAAAATTCGCCCGATGCTCACGCCCGACCAGCAGAAGACGATGGACGAGGCGAAAAACGATCGGCGGGGCGGCGGTCGCGAAGGACGCCGGGGCGGCCGGCGCGGCAGCGGCGGCGCGGGAGACGAGGATAACGGTTAGTCGTTAGGCCAAGTGGAGAAAGCGAGGCGGCGGCAATCCTGAGGTTGCCGCCGCATTTGTTAGAACGCGCATGCACTCCGACCCGCCACGGGTGACAGAAGCCGCTTTTGCGGCGAGAAAACGGGATGGACGAAACGAAAACTCCCACCCGCGACCAGATTCCCGAGGCGGACAAATGGGATCTCTCCCAGCTCTTCGCCGGCGCCGATAAATGGAGCGAGGACTTCGCCTCCATCCAAGCGACCTTTCCTCGCCTAACGAACTGGAAAGGCCGTGCCGGCGAATCGGCGGAAACGCTGGCGGAGCTGCTCGAATTCGAAAAGGCGCTGGATCAAAAAATCGAGCGCGTTTATCACTTCGCTTCGCTCCAGCTGGCGGAGGACAGCGCCCATCCTGAGTATCTCGCGCGCATGGGGCAGCTGCAGAATTTGCTGACCACGATCGGCGAGACGGGATCATTCATGGTCCCGGAAATCCAGGCGATCCCCGACGAGAAATTTGCGCATTATCTCGCCGATCCCGCGCTCAGGGAATGGCAGCTACATTTGCACAAAATCCGCCGGATGAGGCCGCACGTCCTCTCGGAAAGAGAAGAGCGTCTGCTCGCGCTCGGCAGCTCCGCGCTCGACGGCTACGACGACGCCTTCTCGCAACTGACGAATGTCGACATGAAGTTCGGCGCGCTCCTCGACGAGCTGGGCGAAGAACGGCCGCTGACGCAGAGTTCCTTCGGCTCGTTTTTGGTGAAGCGCGATCACGAGCTGCGCAAGCGCGCGTTTCACCAGTTTTACGCGGAATTTCAGGATCACCAGTTCACTCTCGCAGCGGCGCTCTCCTATTCGGTGAAGGCGGACGTCTTCCGGGGGCGCGCGCGCAATTATCCCTCCGCGCTGGAGGCGTCGCTCTTCAAGGATGACATCCCGGTCGCGGTTTACGACAACCTCATTGCATCCGTTAGGCAAAATCTGGCGCCGCTCTTTCGCTATTACGAGCTGCGCCGGCGCGTCCTCGGCCTCGACGCGCTGCATCACTACGACACCTATGTGCCGCTCGTCGCCGAGATCGAGACCAATGTTTCGTTCGACGAAGCAATCGAGAAAGTTCTCGCCTCGCTCGCGCCGCTCGGCAGTGAATATGTCGGTTCGTTAGGCGAAGGTCTGCGCGGGCGCTGGTGCGACCGCTACGAATCGAAAGGGAAGCGGAGCGGAGCTTTCTCCAGCGGCAGCTACGGCGCGCCGCCTTACATCCTGATGAATTACAAGAGCGACGTCTTCTCCGACGTCTACACGCTCGCGCATGAAGCCGGGCACTCGATGCACACCTGGAATGCGCAGCGGACGCAGCGCTATCAGGATGCCGATTATCCGATCTTCCTCGCTGAAGTGGCCTCGACCTTTAACGAAGAGCTGCTCACCCATCACCTCCTCGAGCAGACCGGCGACCCGAAAATGCGCGCCTACATCATCAACCGCCAGATCGACGACATCCGCGGCACGCTCTTCCGGCAGACGATGTTTGCGGAATTTGAGAAGGTCATTCACGCGATCGAAGAACGGGGCGAGGCGCTCACCCTCGATGTCTTCAAAAGCGAGTACCGCAAATTACTCGAGGCATATTTCGGGACGGCGGTGGTGCTCGATCCCGAGCTCGATCTCGAGTGCCTGCGCATCCCGCATTTCTACAGCGCGTTTTACGTTTACAAATATGCCACCGGCGTTTCCGCCGCAATCGCACTGGCCGAGCGCGTCCTGTCGGGCGCGCCGGGCGCGGTCGAGGCGTATCTCGCTTTCCTCAAATCCGGCGGCGCGAAATTTCCGCTCGAGACTTTGCGGGACGCGGGGGTCGACATGACCAGCTCCGCCCCGGTCGAGAGCACGCTCGCGCTTTTCGATCGGCGGGTGCGCGAGTTGGAAACGCTTCTGTAGACGCCGCCCTCTGGGCGACGCGGGACTGGCGTGGGCAGCTCTCCCCCGTGTTCGCAGAGTCAAAACGTCTACAGGCGCGATTTTTGCTTTTACAGAGCGGGTGACACTCGAGTGGCAATTGCGTTCCGCCTGCGGCTACGCCGAACTCGGCATGGACCGCGAATCCATGGCCGCACTCGACGCCATTCCCAAGGGAGAGCAGAATCGCCCCGAAGTCCTCCTCCTGCGTCTCCACCATTTGATGCACCGCAAATCCTGGACGCGCGCGCTTGCCCTCAGCCGCAAACTCTGCCGCATCGCGCCCGATTGCGGCGCCGGTTTTTTGCACGCCGGCTTTTGTCTGAATCAACTCGGGAAGACCGCCGAGGCGCGCCAGATTCTTTTGCAAGGTCCCTCCGCCCTGCGCCGCGAGCCGATTTATTACTACAACATGGGTTGTTACGAGGCGCTCCTCGGGAACCCGCGCGACGCGCAGAAGCATTTGCAGATCAGCTTCCAGATGGACGCAAGCTTTCGCACGATCGCGAAAACCGATCCGGACCTGAAGACGGTCCAGGCGCTTCTTTGATCGCAACGTCGCAACGCGACCGCGCTCATCCCGCGTAGTGCACGCGTCTCGCGTGCGCTAGCCGAGCCCCAAATTCTGGCCTCGTCCCCTGATCAATCGACGCCAGCCGACACCTCTGCGAACGTCAGCAGATGGAACGCGTAGTGGACCTCCAGATCGATGACATCGCCTTTGGTGGGAAAGGCGTCGGCCGCGCCGAGGGCAAGGCGGTCTTCGTTCCGTTCACGGTCGAGGGCGAACGGGTCGCGGCGCGCATCACGCGTGAGAAGAAAAATTTCGCGGAAGCCGAAGTCGTTAGGCTGGAGGAGAGTTCACCAGAGCGCGTCGAGCCGCAGTGTCCCTACTTCGGTCGCTGTGGCGGATGCGCCTATCAACACATGAGTTATCGGCATCAGCTCCATTGGAAGACGCAACAGGTCGCGCAGGCGCTCCAGCGGATCGGAAAATTTCGCGAGCCGCCGCTGCAGTCGATCGTTCCTTCGCCGCTTGCTTATGGCTATCGCAATCGAATCACCGTGCATGTCGAAGAAGGCGTTGTCGGCTTTTTTCGGCGCGATGTGCATCGTTTGATCGACGTCGAGCGCTGCCCCATCTCTGCCGACGCTGTGAACGAGGAGTTGGCCGCGCTGCGCGCCCGTCGCCCGCGCGATGGCCATTACACCTTGCGCGCGCGCAGCGGCCCGCGCATTTTTTCTCAAACGAACGACGCCGTCGCGGAAAAGCTGGCGGAGAGGATCGCGTCGCTCATCCCGCCGGAGCAGTCGCTCCTCATCGACGCTTATTGCGGCGCGGGATTTTTCGCCAAGCGATTGTTAGGCAAATTCGCACGGACAGTCGGGCTGGACTGGGATATTCACGCCATCGCCGCCGCCGAAGCACACGCCGCCGCAAATGAAACTTATTTTGCCGGCGACCTTGCGGCGCGTCTCGAAGCCGAGCTGACCCGCGCTGATCTCAGCCTAACGACGGTAATTGTCGATCCGCCCGCGACCGGTCTGGGCGCCGATGTGCGCAAAATCCTGCGTGCGCTCCCGCCTACCACGCTACTCTACGTCTCCTGCAATCCGCCGACCCTCGCGCGTGATCTTGCCGAGGTGGGCGCGGGCTTCACCCTGCGCAGCGTCACGCCTTTCGATATGTTTCCGCAGACCGCCGAGATTGAAGCGCTGGCACACCTGTCCGCGATTCGTTAGGCTAAACCGCGATTCGTTAGGCTAAAGAGCCGGGCCGTGCGATTTATGGACGTGTTTCAACAGCAGGGCGCTCACCTATTTTCACCACTGCGACTGCGCGAGGTGGAACTTCGCAACCGCATCGTGGTCTCGCCGATGTGCCAATACTCGAGCCACGATGGCTTCGCCAATGATTGGCACCTCGTCCATCTCGGGAGTCGCGCGGTCGGCGGCGCGGCGCTCGTTTTTACGGAGGCAGCGGCGGTCTTGCCAGAGGGACGGATCAGCCCGGAGGATCTCGGCATTTGGAAGGATGCGCACGTCGAGATGTTGCGGCGCATTTTTGATTTCATCCGCGCGCAAGGGGCGCTGCCGGGGATGCAACTCGCGCACGCCGGACGCAAAGCGAGCACGAGCGCGCCGTGGAAAGGGCACGCGCCACTCGCGCCTAACGAAGGCGGTTGGAGCCCGATCTTCGGGCCGAGCGCGCTGCCGTTCGACGAAGGATATCAGACGCCGGAAGAGTTGGATCGCACCGGAATCGAGCGCATTCGCGACGCGTTCGCGCAGGCGGCCGCGCGGGCGCTGCGCTCCGGCGCACAGGTGTTGGAGATCCATGCCGCGCACGGTTATTTGCTCCACAGTTTTCTCTCGCCCCTCAGCAACGCGCGCACGGACGAGTACGGCGGTTCCTTTGAAAATCGGGTTCGGTTTCTCTGCGAGACGGTCGCCGCCGTGCGCGAAGTTTGGCCGGAAAAATTCCCGCTCTTCGTCCGCATCTCTGCGACCGATTGGACGGAGGGCGGCTGGACCGGGCAGGACTCAGTTGCGCTCGCGAAGAAGTTGAAGTCGTTCGGTGTGGATGTAATCGATTGCTCGAGCGGCGGCAATGTGCCCGTTGCCAAAATCCCCGTCGGCTCCGGCTATCAACTTCCCTTTGCCGCGAAAGTGCGCGCGGAGGCGGGGATCGCAACGGCCGCCGTGGGAATGATCACCGCGCCGGAACAAGCGGATCAAATCGTGCGAACGGGCGAAGCCGATCTGGTGTTGATGGCGCGCGAGTTTCTGCGGCATCCCTATTGGCCGCTCCATGCGGCGCGCCCGCTCCATCAGAACATGCCGCCGCCCCCGCAGTACGGACGAGCGTTTCTGTAGACGCTCGCTCTGCGGAGCGTCTACAGGGCCCACACCGTTTTTCCGCCTACGATCGTGCGCACGGCGCGACCTTTGAGCCTCCAACTATCGAAGGGCGTGTTCCTCGAGGCGGAGGCGAAAGTGCCGACGTCCACCGTCCACTCGAGAGCAGGATCGATCAGCGTGATATCGGCGGGCGCGCCTAACGAGAGCGTGCCGCTCTCCAAGCCTAACAATCGCGCGGGATTGACCGTGAAAAGCGCAATCAGCCGCGGCAGGTCGACCGTTTTGTGACGATGCACGAGCAGATCGAGAAATAAGCCGAGCTCGGTTTCCAGTCCGACAATTCCAAAAGGCGCTGCGTCGAACTCCACTTCCTTCTCGAACTTGGCGTGTGGTGCGTGGTCACTCGCTAGGATATCGAGCGTGCCGTCAGCGATGCCTTCGAGAAGCGCGTCAACGTCGCGTTGCGTCCGCAAGGGCGGATTCATCTTGTAATCGGTGTCGAAGTTTTCGATCGCTGCATCTGTGAGAGCGATGTGATGTGGGCAAACTTCGCCGCTGATTTTCAGCCCGCGCGCGCGCGCCTCGCGCAAGAGCCGCACGCTTCCTGCCGCGCTGATGTGCTGGCAATGAATTCGATGATCGCACAATTCCGCGAGGAGGATGTTGCGCGCGACGATCGCTTCCTCGCCCGCGCCCGGCCAGCCCGGTAACCCGAGAAGCGTGCTCCAGTAGCCTTCGTGTGCGACGCCGTTGCCGACGAGGTTGTAATCCTGGCAATGATCGAGCACCGGCAGATCGAACATCCGTGCGTACTCGACCGCGCGTCGCATCAGCTCGTTATTCTGAATGCAATGCCCGTCGTCGGTGATCGCCACCACGCCGGCCTGCGCGAGGGATCCGATCGGTGCGAGCTCTTCGCCCGCGAGGTTTTTCGAAATCGCCCCCGCCGGCAGAACATGAATGCCGGCGACTTCCGCGGCGCGGTCTTTAATCCACGCGATTGTGCTCGGACTGTCGGCCACCGGCGACGTGTTGGGCATGCAAACGACAGTTGTGAATCCGCCCGCCGCCGCCGCGCGCGCTCCCGACCCGATCGTTTCCTTCCAACCAAAACCCGGCTCGCGAAGATGAACGTGGATATCGATCAGGCCGGGCGAGACGATGAGATTGGCTGCGTCAATTTCATCGAGTTGGTGGTTGATGGTTGATCGTTGATCGAGCGGCGCGATCCGGCCATCGACGATGAGCAGGTCGGCGATTTCATCGCGTCCGTTCACCGGATCAATGATGCGACCGTTACGAATGAGCGTCGTCATCGCGTGACAATTCCTCCGCAGAGGTAGAGCACAGCCATGCGGATGGCGAGGCCGTTGGTCACTTGATCGAAAATGACGCTTTGCGGGCCGTCGGCCAGGTCGCTGTCGATCTCGACGCCGCGATTGATCGGCCCAGGATGCATGATGAGACAATCGGGTTTCAGGAGTTTCGCGCGGCTTTTCGTTAGGCCAAAAAAACGGATGTACTCGCCGAGGCCGGGAAAATATTCTTTGCGCTGCCGTTCGTGCTGGATGCGCAGGAGATTGACGACGTCGGCGCTCGGCAAAACCTCGTCGAGCTGGTGCGAGATCTTTGCGCCGAGCTGTTCGAATTCACGCGGCACCAGTGTGCTCGGCCCCACCAGCGTGACCCGGGCGCCCATTTTCAGAAGCGCGAAAATATTCGAGCGCGCGACCCGGCTGAAAAGGATGTCGCCGATGATCGCGACGTGGAGCCCAGCGACCGCGCCTTTCTTTTCGCGAATGGTGTAGAGGTCGAGCAGTCCCTGCGTCGGATGTTCGTGCGCGCCGTCGCCCGCGTTAATCACGCTCGCGCGCACGCGGGTGGAGAGGAATTGCGCCGCGCCGGCGGAGCTGTGGCGCAGGACGATGAGATCGGCGTGATTGGCCTCGAGCACTTTGGCCGTGTCCTTGAGTGTTTCACCTTTCGTTAGGCTGGAGGCCGCCGCGGTGATGTTGACGATGTCGGCGCTGAGGCGTTTGGCGGCGAGCTCGAAGGAAGTGCGGGTGCGCGTGCTCGGCTCGATGAAGAGGTTGATGAGCGTCTTGCCCTGGAGTGCCGGAACTTTTTTGACCTCGCGGGTTCCGACTTGTTTAAAGGCGTCGGCGGTCTCAAGGACGAGCGTAATTTCTTCCGCGGACAACTCGCGCAGGCCGAGCAGATCTTTGCGGGTCCAGTGTACAGTCATGATTTATTAGCGAAGGGAGCGCCATCGCGGGCATTGTCATCCTGAGCGTAGCGATGGACCTCGCGGATTACTCCTGGCTCGCACTCGCCTCGCAGCCATTCCGGTTGCTCGTGAGGTCCTTCGCTCCGCTCAGGATGACAATGCTTGGGGTGTTTCATCGCTTTTCTCCAGCCAGACGGCGTCGGGTTCTCGGTCGGTTTCTTGCAGGCGGACGCGGACGCGTTCAATTCGCGAGGTCGGCAAATTTTTTCCGACGTAATCGGGCCGGATCGGGAGCTCGCGATGGCCGCGATCGATCAGGACAGCGAATTGAATGGAGGCGGGCCGGCCGAACGAGCCGATCGCGTCGAGGGCCGCGCGGCAGGTGCGGCCGGTGAAGAGAACGTCGTCGACAATGACGACGGTCCGTTCGCCCAGGGGCAAGGGCAGCTCCGATGCCCTAACGACCGGCAGAGTCGCGCGTTGGCGCAGATCGTCGCGGTGCATCGAGACATCGATCACGCCGGTGGCGACACGCACTTTTTCGATCGCTTCGATGTCGGCGGCGAGGCGTTGGGCGAGGGCGACGCCGCGCGCCGGGATGCCGGCTAGGACGAGGCCGTCGAGGTGGCGATTGCGCTCGATGATTTCGTGCGCGATTCGCCGCAACGCGCGGCGCAACGCTTCCGCATCGAAGATGCGGACAGAACGGGTTTCGTTAGGCGGCTGGTCTTTTTTCATTTCCTTCGCGACCTCGCGGGATCGCTTTAAAGGAAGCTCGCGAAATTCAGGCAGGCACCTTCGCCAGCCGCGCTTCGCGCATTCTACGTTCGCGCCAATTAGAGCGATGTTTCACGATCCAGTCGAGCAAAGCTTTTTCAAAGCCAATATCGGCCCCGGCCTTCTCGCTCTCGATCCACTTGTGTTTCAAAACCTCTTCGCGCTCCGCCAGGAACTCTTTGTAGAGCACGGAGTTTTTGAGGAATTGGGAGTTGGCCTCCTCGGCAGCGCTCCCCTCAGCCGAATCTTTCATAGAACGAAATCAATCAAACGATTGTTGTCTTTCTCCTTAAGCATGAGACGAACCAAGGCCGCTTTTATTTAGTAATCCTCGGCTGTGCTGGCAAGCTCAAGTTGGTAAAAGTTCACGCAAACGGCGGGCGATTTTCATAAACTCCGCGCCGACCGCGGAGTCCTTCGCTTCCGCCGTCACGGGCATTCCGCGATCGCCCGCTTCACGGGTGGCGATGTCGATCGGGATCTGGCCTAACAATGGCACGCGGATCCGTCTCGCTTCACGCTCGCCGCCGCCGCTGCCGAAAATGTCGTAGCGCTGCCCATCCGAGGGTGACAGGAAGTAGCTCATATTTTCGATCAGGCCGAGCACCGGCACGTTGACCTTTTCAAACATGGTGGAGGCTTTGCGCGCATCGATCAGCGCCACTTCCTGCGGCGTGGTCACGATGATCACGCCGGAGAGCGCGACCGTCTGCACGATGGTGAGCTGGATGTCGCCGGTGCCCGGCGGCAGATCGAGCACGAGGTAATCGAGCGTGCCCCATTCGACTTGCCGGAGAAATTGCTGGGTGTAGCGCGTCACCATCGGCCCGCGCAAAATCGCGGGCGACGCGTCGTCGAGAAGAAAACCCATCGACATGAGGCGCAGGCCATATTGCTCGATCGGGATGATGCGATTGTCTTCCGTCGCCATCGGCCGGTCGCGGGTGCCGAACATGAGCGAAATGCTCGGCCCGTAAATGTCGCAATCGCATAAACCGACAGCCGCCTTCGTTTGCTCAAGTGCGACCGCGAGGTTCGCCGCCACGGTCGATTTGCCGACGCCGCCCTTGCCGCTGGCGATCGCGATGACGTGCTTGATGCCGCTGATTTTCGTCGCGCCGACACCCGCGCTGCCGCTGCCGGCGGGCGGCGCTTGAATGTCGATTCGCACCTTTGCACTGCGCACGCCCTCAAGATGGCGGAGCGCTGCCTCGGATTCGTTTTTGATCGTCTGCGGAATGACCGGGTCGTTTGTGGCAAGCGCCAGCTGCACGACCAGGTCGCCACCGCCGAGATCGATTCCTTTGAGCAAACCGAAGGAAACGATGTCGCGACTGAAGCCCGGATATTTCACCGATTTGAGCGCGTCTTTCACGTTGTCTTCCGAGAGCGGCATGGGGCCGGCAGTTTACCAAGCGCTCCCCCGGAGTAAAGAAGGAGGGCGGTATGCGACGTGCTGGTTCGAGAGAGTATGCGTCGAATCAAACTCAGCGGCCGCGAGCGGGCCGTTTTGAAAGCGATAGGATTCGCCGAAGGGGCCTCCGGCGCCGAGCTGCTCGAGCATACCCAGATGCCGCCGGATGACCTGACTGACGTGCTCAACGCGTTGCTCGGTGCCGGCTACGTCGAGAGCAGGCCGTACCGCGAGCAGACGACCGCCGCCCAGATGCCGGAGACTGCTTTCGAACTGAACCCCGGCTACGTGCACGAACTGCGCGAGTCCATGGCGCGAGCCTGGGTCTAGCCTATCGACGTATTGCGCGTTGCCGCGCTGCGTTCGCCGAAAAGCTGCCGAATGACATCCTCGACCGGCAATTCCTGGACGTTGATATCCGAGACCGAGCAGGCGCTTAAAAGCTGCCGGGCAACATCGGTCACTTTCGCGCGCGGCACTTTCAACTGCACGCTGAGCGGCGTCTGCTCGACGACTTCGCCAAAAGCGGTAAAGTCACGCTCCTGTTCTTCATCGAACGTTAGGCTGATGACTTTATGGCCGGAAAAACGGTCGATGATGTCGCTCAGCGGACCGTCAAAAAAAATCCTGCCGTGATCGATCACAATGACGCGTTCGCAAAGTTCTTCGATGTCCTGCATGTAATGACTCGTCAGCATGGTGACGATGCGGTGCTCGGAGTTGTAAAGCCGGAGGAATTCGCGGACCCGCTTTTGGCTCACGACATCGAGGCCGATCGTCGGCTCGTCGAGAAAAAGAACGCGCGGCTCGTGGATGAGGGCGGAGATCAATTCCATCTTCATGCGTTCGCCTAACGACAGCTCCCGCACCATCACGTTCATCTTATCCTGCACCTCGAGCAGCTCGCTCAAGCCGCCAACAACTTTTTTGAAACGCTCGCGGTCGATTCCGTAAATGGCGCGGTTGAGCTCGAGCGATTCCTGCGCCGGGAGGTCCCACCAGAGGGCGTTCTTCTGGCCCATGAGGAGACTGAACTGCCGCTTCATCTCGTCGCGTCGCTCCCACGGCACAAAGCCGAGGACCCGCGCCTGACCCGAGGTGGGATTGAGCAGGCCGGAGAGCATTTTCAGGACGGTGGTTTTGCCCGCGCCGTTGGGACCGAGGAAGCCGACGAGCTCGCCTTCCTCAATCGTGAAGGAGATGTTATCCGCGGCGCGCGTTTCCTCGTGACGCCGCCTAACGAGTCCTTTGACCGAAGCCCAGAGACCGCTCTCCTTTCGGTAGGTGCGGTAAACTTTGGTGAGGCCGGAGGCTTCGATGGCACTCATGTCGAATCGTAACACAGCCCTCGTGGCTGTCTTGTCCGGCTACGGAACAGGCTGGAAACCCGTTTTTTACCGGAAGTTGACCGGCGGCTGTCGGGTTGCTACTCAATTGGCATGGCGGTTACGACCGTAAAGATAGATGCGGCCTTACTGCGAGAGATTGCGAAACTAAAATCGCCGCGGCAAAGCCTCTCCTCATTCGTTCGGGAAAGCCTGCGACCCGATCTTCGCCAGCGCAAACTGCGCGCGGCGGCAGAAACTTACCGCCTTTTGCTCGCCGAAAATAAAGAGGAGCGTGGAGCGCTAGAAGAATGGGAAACAGCTCCTCTGGCTCGTTCGCCGAAACGGTCGCGCAACTGAAAGCGGGGGAACAATCCCCTCGAGGCAGTTACTGCTAACTTCGACCTTAGCTCGAATTAAGCAGCGCTGGGACGCACTCCGGCCGAGGGCTTTTTCAGCAGCGGCAGGACCTTTTCCACCAGCGCGTCGCTCGTTAGGCCGTGTTTCTCGCGCAGGATCGGGATGGTGCCGTGCTCGATAAATTGATCGGGCCATCCGATCCGCACGACCGGGGTGCTGATGCGCTGCGTTGCGAGATGTTCCATCACCCCGCAGCCGAAACCGTTGTGCAGAACGTGATCTTCCAGTGTGCAAAGCACCTGCACGCTGCGCGCGAAAAACTCCATGGTGCCGGTATCGAGCGGCTTGATCCAGCGCGGATTGATCAGCGCCACGGAAATGCCTTGCGCCTCCAGTTTTTGCGCGGCTTCCTGCGCCATCTCGAACATGTTGCCGAGGCCAAAGATGGCGACGTCCTTGCCGTGCTGCACCACTTCGGCCTTGCCGATTTCGAGCAGCTTCGGTGTCGCCTTCGGTTTCGCGCCGGTCCCCGCGCCGCGGGGATAACGAATCGCGATCGGGCCGGAATGATGGTTCGCCATCGTCCAAAGCATGTCCACGAATTCGTCCTCATCCTTCGGCTGCATGTGGATGATGTTGGGCACCGGACGAAGGTAGCCGATATCGAAAAGACCATGATGCGTGGGACCGTCGTCGCCGCTCAAGCCGGCGCGGTCCATGCAAAGTGCGACGTTAAGATTCTGCAGCGCGATGTCGTGAATGATCATGTCATAGGCGCGCTGCATGAAGGTGGAATAAATCGTTAAGAACGGCTTGAGTCCTTGAGTGGCGAGGCCGCAGGCGAAGAGCGCAGCGTGTTCTTCCGCAATGCCGACGTCGTAATAGCGGTCGGGATGTTGCGCCTGGAAAAAACCGAGACCGGTGCCGCTCGGCATCGCGCCGGTGATGGCGACAATCTTGCGGTTGGTGTCGGCAAATTTGCCTAACGTCTTCCCGAGAATCTCCGAATAGGTCGGAGTGGTCGCCGCGACGGTTTCGCCGGTCTCGGCCGTGAATTTCCCGAGCCCGTGAAACTTGTCCGGTTTGGCGATGGCCGGCTCATAGCCTTTTCCTTTTTTCGTGAGGATGTGGAGCAGGACCGGCTCGTCCTGCCGCTTCAGGAATTCGAACGTGCGCGTGAGCAGCGGGATATCATGGCCATCGATCGGGCCGTAGTAACGCAGACCGAGCTCCTCAAAAATAACACTGGGGACGAGGAGATTTTTGAACCCTTCCTCGACCTTGTGCGCGAGATGGAGGATGCCCCGGCCGGCGATTGCTTTGATAAAACGGCCGGCCTTTTCGTGCAGGTGTGCGTAGGTTGGATTGGTGACGATGTTGTTCAGATAGGCCGCGATCGCGCCGACGTTTTTGGCGATCGACCACTCGTTGTCGTTGAGCACCACGATGAAGCGCTTTGTCTGCGCCTTGACGTTGTTCAACGCCTCGTAGCTAATCCCGCAAGTGAGCGCCGCATCGCCCGCGACCACAACGACGTTGGCATCCGCGCCTAACAAGTCGCGCCCGACCGCCATGCCGAGCCCGGCGGAGAGTGCCGTGCCCGCGTGCCCCGCGCCATAGGCGTCGTGCTCGCTTTCGGTGCGCAGGAGAAATCCGTTGAGGCCCTGGTATTGCCGCATCGTGTGGATGCGGTCGAGGCGGCCGGTGAACATCTTGTGCACGTAGCCTTGGTGGCTGACGTCGAAGACCAGCTTGTCCTTCGGTGTGGTGAAGACGCGATGAAGCGCAATCGTGAGCTCGACGACGCCCAGATTTGGCCCGAGGTGGCCGCCCGTTTGCGAGAGGACTTTGATCAATTCATCGCGCACTTCCTGCGCGAGCTGCGGGAGGTCGTCCTCCGGGAGGGCCTTTATGTCGGCGGGCGAATGGATGCCGACGAGCAACTTTGCTCCGGTTTCGTTAGGGGTTTTAGAAGAGGCTGACGTCGACATTTTTGGGTTCTCCTTTGCTGGCCGGGGGCGCGGGCATGGGCACAGGCGCGGCGGCAGCGGCTTCAAATTCTTTTACAACCGGTTTCCCGGCGCTGTTGCGTGTGATCATTTCGATGCGCTCCTCCGCGGAGGCGAGCCGTTCCTGGCAAACCTTGACCAGCTGCATCCCCTCCTCGTAGCGCACGATTAGATCTTCGAGCGCCAGATCGCCGGATTCCATTTTTTCCACAATCTCTTCGAGCCGTGACATGGCTTGCTCAAAGTTTGCCTGCGGAGCGGCCGCCTTCTTCACTTGGTTCGGCATAAGAGCAAGAGGGCAATTAAGCATAGGAAGAGGGATTAAAAAGGCGCGACTTGCCCGGTGCGGCGGCGGCTTGGTGTAGCCGCGGCCTGTTCGCCCCGGACGGCGGCAGACTGCGCATGGGAATCGGCCCAGGAAGTTCGTCTTCTGCCGAGCGGCCGGGACGGCCGTCCTACGGCGAGGCGGGCGAAACGTCGTGGCATAGCGGTTGCTATAATTTCCATAGCGAACCGGGCCCATGTATTTCCAAAGACGCATCCTCCTGATCGACGACGAACCGCGTCTCACCGCGATGGTTAGGCAGGCGCTCGAAGCGACCGGCCGCTATGTGATCAAGGAAGAAAATCGCAGCCTCCGCGCGCTGCACGCGGCGCGCCATTTCCAACCGGATTTGATCCTGCTCGACGTGATGATGCCGGAACTCGACGGGCGCGCGGTCGCGCAGCAACTCCAAGCTGACCCCGCGTTGCAAGACGTGCCGATCGTCTTTGTCAGCAGTCTGGCGGCCAACGGAGAGATCGGTTCGCTCGGATTTCTTGGGGGCTACAGCTTTATCGCGAAGCCCTTTCAGCTTTCCGATCTGGTGAATTACGTCGAAGAAATGCTGAGCGACGAAGCCGCGCCCGCCAGCGAACGGGGACTGAACCTGGACACGCGGACTCGCCAGGGCTTTGCCTAACGAGCCGTTTTGCTTGTCGGATCAGGATCATCGGCGAATTTCTGCCATGGTCTCGGCGACTTCAGTCAAAGACGCATTGCAGAGTGTGGCGCCCGTTGCCGCTCTTGAGGTGCAAGGATGGGTGCGAACCCGGCGCGACTCGAAAGATTTCTCTTTCCTCGAACTGAACGATGGCTCCTCTCTGCGCAACCTGCAGATCATCGCGAAGAACACCCTGCCAAATTACACCGCGATCCAGCGCCTAACGACGGGCGCTTCGATCAGAGCGCGCGGCGCGCTCGTCGCTTCGCAAGGCAAAGGCCAAAGTTGGGAACTCGTTGCCGAGGATTTGCAGATCGTCGGCGCCTCGGATGACAGCTATCCATTGCAGAAAAAAGGACACAGCGCGGAGTTCCTGCGCGAGATTGCGCACCTGCGGCCGCGCTCGAATCTGTTCGGCTGCGTTTTCCGCGTCCGCAGCCGGCTCGCCTTCGCGGTGCACCAGTTCTTCCAAGAGCGTGGATTCGTTTACGTGCATACGCCGATCATCACCGGCAGCGACTGCGAAGGGGCGGGCGAGTTGTTTCGCGTTACGACGCTCGATCCCAACACCCCGCTGCGGTTGCCTAACGATGGCGGCATCGACTACACCCAGGATTTTTTCGCGCGGCCGACCTATCTCACGGTGAGCGGCCAACTGGAAGCGGAGGCTTTCGCCTGCGCGCTTTCGAAGGTTTACACCTTTGGGCCGACCTTTCGCGCGGAGAATTCCAACACCTCACGGCACGCCAACGAATTCTGGATGATCGAACCGGAAATGGCCTTTTGCGATCTGCAGGGCGACATGGATCTGGCCGAGGAGATGGTGAAATATCTCGTGCGCGCCATTCGCGAACACTGCGGGGAGGACCTCGGGCTTTTCGCCAAGTTCGTGGACAAGGACTTGCTGGCGCGCCTCGAGTTCGTGGTCGAGCGGCCGTTCCAGCGGACGAGCTACGAAGAGGCGATCCAGCTCCTGCTCGCGAGCGGAGAAAAGTTCGAATTTCCGGTCGATTACGGCCTCAATTTGCAATCCGAACACGAGCGCTGGCTAACCGAAAAGCACTTCAAATGTCCGGTCACAGTTTTCAATTATCCGAAAGAGATCAAGCCATTCTACATGCGCCTGAACGATGACGATCGCACGGTCACGGCGATGGATTTACTCGTCCCTGGAATCGGCGAAATCGTCGGAGGCAGCCAGCGCGAGGAGCGGCTCGAAGTGTTGGAGGAGAACATCCGCCGGCACAAGATGGATCCGGCCGATTACAAATGGTATCTCGACCTGCGGCGTTACGGATCCGTCCCGCACGCCGGTTTCGGTTTGGGCTTCGAGCGGATGCTCATGTTCGTCACCGGTGTCGCCAACATTCGCGACGTCATCCCCTTCGCGCGGACGCCTGGGAGCGCGGAGTTCTAAGGGATCGCGTTCCCGCGATCCGTCCATCTTTACTTGCACTTTAACTTACGTTCCCAGGCTCGGTGTAAGTGAAAGTGTAGGTGCAAGTCTTGACTGGGCGTGCGGAGCGCGTTCCTCCGGCGTTAGGCCGAGCGACGCTGCTGCCTCAACTCGCGAGTCTTCGCGACGGAGAGGAACTCATAGAACCCGTGCAGGCGCGCGAAGTAATACCCTTCGCGTCCATCGAGAAAACCGAGTTGCCAAAAATAAACGTAGAGAAAACGCAAGAGCGGCCGAAATGGCAGCCGCTGCGAGAGCATTTTCAGCTTCCGCCGTTTCGCCACAGCCGCGCTCTGGAGATTGCCGGAGCTTTGCGTCGGCGACCCGGCCACGGCAACCCGCGCCTCCCAGTTGGAATAGCGGTTGTGTTTCTCGACGAAAACCTCCACCGAAGGAAATGCATAATGATCGATCTGGCAACGCAGCCGCCCCGTCGGCCCCTGCACGATGACATGCTCGTGCACCTCGTTATCGCCGCTCTCGGTTACGGCGTCGGTCAACTTTTCATAGCGGCCTAACGAGTGCCGGAAAAGTCGCAGATTCCAGTTTGGATAGTAGGCGTGCCGAAGCCAGCGCCCCATGAACATGAAGCGGCGATTGATCCAATATCCGACCGTCGCGCCGGCCGCGGCGATGGCCCGGCGAAACTCCGCTTCCGCGCCCGGCGGCAACACTTCGTCGGCGTCGAGGATGAAGACCCACTCATTGCGGAAAGGCAGATTTTCCAGCGCCCAGTTTTTCTTCTTCGGCCAGGTGCCATGGAATGTAAATTGAACGACGCGCGCGCCGCGCTCTTTGGCGATCTGCTGCGAGCCGTCGGTGCTGCCAGAATCGACGACGAAAACCTCGTCTGCCCACTCGACGCAAGCGAGACAGCGCGGCAGATTGTGGGCCTCATTGCGGATTGGCACGATGATCGAGAGGGGGACGGGGGCTAAGCGCTTTTCCACGGCCGACATATCATAGTCGGTTTTCTGTGACTCTGCGATCATGCCAGCTTTATGAGGTTTGCAGGAATCGGGCCGCCGCGCCCCTCCGATCCGTGCCTCCGCCGAGCCTGCGCATTGGTTTGTGATTGGGCACAGTTTCCGCTCAAATACCGACGCTCTTGAGCCTCTGATGCGAACGCTTTACCGGATCGAAATAGTCGCGGCACAGCCCCGTCTGCCCAAGCCAGCGCCCGCAACTGCGGGATCGATTCGCCCGGCACTTCTCCTCTCGTGAAGCGCCCGACCTTCGACGAAAACTGGCCGCCATCGTGGAAGTCCTCCTACTTCTACGACCTCGAGGAGGTGTATGGCCCCTTCCGCCATCTCGGTTACGTCTATGCTTATAAAAAGCGGCGGCGTGAAACCATCCGGCTCCTCACCGAGGTCCTTGAGCCGGGCGCGTGCGTCCTCGATGTCGCCGCCGCCCAAGGAAATTTTTCCCTCACCCTCGCGGAGATGGGGTATGAAGTGACTTGGAACGATCGACGCGCGGAGCTGGCCGATTACGTCCGCCTCAAACACGAACGCGGCGCAATCACTTACTCTCCGGGCGACGCTTTCGAGATCGATCTGCCGCGCCTTTTCGACGCCGCGCTCATCACCGAAATTATCGAGCACACGGCGCATCCAGATCAGTTCCTGGCACGCATCGCCACACTCGTTAGGCCGGGGGGTTACATCATCATGACGACGCCGAACGGCGCCTATTTTCGCAATCACCTGCCAAAGTTTTCCGACTGCTCCGATCCAGCCATCTACGAAGAGCAACAGTTCAAGCCCGATTCTGACGGCCACATTTTCCTGCTTCACCCCGAGGAAATCGCTCCGCTCGCGGCCAGCGCCGGCCTCGAGCTGCAAACATTCGCCCTTATGACCAACCCGCTCACGAGCGGCCACATGAAAACGAGATTGCTCCTGCGCGCGACGCCGAAAGCGGTGGTCAGCCAGATTGAAAACCTGACTGCGCGGCTCCCGCAGGAATGGACGCGGCGTCTCTTCACCCAAATCGCCGCGCGTTTTCGGAAACCGGCCTAACGCCGCCGCGAATCCGCCGGCACCTCCTGCCAGCGCCCGGAGGGACATGCTCCCGCTCCCCCCGTGGACGGGCTACGCCGTGGGCGAGTCCACATGTCCAGTTTCTAGGCGGCTCCCTCGTTAGGCGCATCCACCGGAGCCATCTCCCGCGGCCGTAAAACGCGGCACGGGTTGCCCGCCGCCACGACATCGTTAGGCACATCGTGCGTCACGACCGAGCAGGCGCCGATGATGGCGCGCGCGCCGATTGTCACCCCCGGCATAACGAAAACCCGGGCTCCCACGAAGGCATCTTCGCCGATCGTGATCTTGCCGACGACGAGAGGACAGGATGCGCGCGTGAAATCGTGGCTGCCGGTGCTCAAATAAGCTTCCTGCGCCACGACCGCGCGGGCGCCGATTTCGATTTCGCCTAACGAATAGGCATTCGCCCGGTCCCCCAGACAGGCGCGATCATGTAAAGTGAGCTTCCAGGGGATCGCAATCCGCGCGCGCTGATGCACGAAGGGAATCCCATCGATCCTGGCGTCAAAAACCCGGAGCCAAAAGAGCCGCCAGGGGTTGGCCGGTTTCGGCGTCCAGATACAGAAGAAGATCCAGCAAAACTCCCAAAGAATCCGCCGGAAGCGCTCGCCGGCCGACCAAGGTGAGGAGAATTGCGAGGCCTGTTCGCGATCGACCGGCTCGAGAGGTGCGTTCATTTCTTCGCAGGATGCGCCGCGAGCAAACTGGCGAAATCTTCGAGGTAACGCGGCGCGACTTTCTCAACCTCAAATTCGGCCGCCCTCGCCTGCGCTGTTTCACCGATTTTCATGATTTCATCGCGGCCCAAACGAAGCACCTGCACAAGTCGCTCCGCAAGATTTTGCGCCGGTTCTGCTGCTCGATGATCGAACACGAAGCCGGTGACATCATCTTCAATGTAATCACGAAAACAGGCGAGGCCGGAAACAATCGGGGCGCAGCGGTTCGCCATGGCTTCGAGTGGGGCCACAGGCAGTGCTTCACCAGTCTCCGCGACCGATGGATAAATGAAGAGCAGAGCGGAACGATATTGCGCGGTTAAATGAGCGGGATCGAAAATTTTTCCGAGCCACTTGAGCGGCGCGCCGCTTGCGCGGCCGAGCGCTTGCATCGCCTGCAAGAATGTATCGCCGCCTCCTCCCAGCTCCGTTTCATGCGGACCGACCATGTTAACTTCCCAAGCGGCTAACAATTCGCGCGGCAGAAGGCTGAGTGCGCGAAGAAACAATTCGATGCCCTTCTCCGGATGGACGCGGCCGACAAAAAGCAGTCTTTGCTCGCGGATGCCACTCGGAGTGCGCTCGATGCGAAACGGAAGCGCGTTCGGCAGCACCCGGACCTTATCGCGCAGTTGCGGCGCTTCGGAAATTATGTCGTCAGCGATTGCCCGCGAGACTGCGCACAAACGCGCGACATGGCCGTACCAGCGCATCTGCCCCTTCGGTCCGCGCTGCACGTGCACGTAAACGAGTCCGCGATTGGTTCCGCGCACGAGTAGGGGGAGTGAAAATGTATTCGTCACCAGGATATCGGCCTTCGGCAGAAGGCGGCGAACCCGGAGCGAATAGAGCAGATCGAGCAGCTTCAGCCTAACGATCGAGCGCGGCTGCGCGAAGCCGCTGATCCGCCGGTGCCGCACACCCTCGATTTCCTCCGTGGGCGGCAACCGCGGGTGCGCGCGAGAAATCTGCACGACCTCGTGCCCCTGCCTAACGAACTCCTCTCCAAGCGCAAACCAGACCTTCTCGACCGCGCCGCCCATGATCGGCGGGACGGGAAAAAATGCGCCAGTCACGATCGTGATTTTCATCCGCAGCGCGCTGTAGACGCTTCGCTCTGCGAAGCGCGGGCATGGGCTTCGCCGGAACGCGAGGTGTGAGCGAGCACCACCCTCGCGTTTCCCAGAGGGAAACGTCTACAGGAGCGCCTTCCGGTTTTAGCTCGCAAATTCATCGCGCCGATTGCAGAACTCGAAGTAAAGAATCGACCGCCTGATTGATTTCAAAACGTCGCATGCTTGCTCTTTCTGCCTCAATTTCGCGGGCTGCGTCGGCGGCAGCGCGCGCCAGCGTCCGGTTCGCTCCACAGATCGTAGACGTAAGTATATTGCTTGACCAGTGCGTTGGTGGAAGTGTTCTTCAAGGGCGCGGTGAGCAGCTGGTCCGCATAGTCGTAGCCCAGGTCGTGACGTTGTGGCGTGGCCAAACTGGGATAGTTCTTCGTCCAGGTGAGGGACTTCCCCTTCCGTGTCATAGGTGTAATCGAACTGCGAGAGGAGCACGCTGGCGCTCGCCTGGTTCTTGATCTTCTGTAAGCGCTTGCCCTGTGGGTTAGAGAAGTAGGTGTAGTTCGCCGTCATCCCCGGATAAGTGAGCGTCTGCAGCCGGTTGGTCACGTTGAAGTAGCCGTAGTTAGGATGCCTAGAAGCGGTTTCAAAAATCACGGTGGGAAGAGAGAGGGAATTAATTTCTGGGTGGGACCACGACATTTAGGACTTGTACTTTTGGCGCCGATGGTGTGGAAAGCTCGGGATGCGAGATCCTTCCTTACTCAGCGACAAGCAATGGGACAAAATCAAACCGCTCTTACCCAAGACCCCGCGGCGGCGAAGGCGGGGCCGACCGACCGCGGACGAACGCCTGGTTTTAGAGGGGATTCTCTGGGTCTTGCGCAGCGGCGCGCGCTGGCGCGATTTACCAAAGGTGTATCCCTCGGCCAGTACCTGCTGGAGACGGTTACGCCAATGGGAAGAGCGCGAGGTCTGGTTTAAAATCTGGCGTGGCTTGCTCGGGCAACTCGATGCCCAAGGCAAGCTCAACTGGGAGGAAGTATTCCTGGACGGCAGCTTTGCTCCGGCCAAAAAAGGGGGCTCTGCGTGGGTAAAACCAAACGTGGCAAAGGTACAAAGTGGATGGTGGTGGCAGACGGCCAAGGTATTCCTTTGGGAAGCCAACTCTGCTCGGCCAGTCCTGGGGAGGTAACTCTGGCTGAAAGCACCTTGGCTCGGATCTCGGTCCCACGCGCCGGGCGCGGTCGGCCACAAAGTCGTCCGCTGCGTGTCATCGCCGACCGCGCTTACGACAGCGATCCGTTGCGTTGGCGCTTGCTCCAGCGGGGTATTGTCTTGCTTTGTCCGCACCGGCGGCGACGACGTGCCGCCTCGCGCAACGATGGCCGGACCCTGCGCCGCTACCGCAAGCCCTGGAAGATTGAGCGCACTTTCGCTCACTTGGGCAACTTCCGTCGACTCCTCATCCGCCAAGACCGACTTCTGCCAGTCTATCAAGGCTTCTTTCACCTCGCTTGCCTCATGCTAACTCTGAGACATTTTTGAAACCACTTCTAGATTGTTTATCCCGTTGCTCAGTCGACCGAGGCTATCAAACGCCCACATTGTGAATTTGCCGCGCCATTGATCTGGGGTTGCCCTCCTACTCGCGATGAGTTTTTGCTGTCATCGGTGTTGTTGCCGAATCAATTAAACTGCAGGACCTGAACAGGTCCATCTTCCCTGTCTCTAATCTGTCGAAACAGCAGTTTGTTTTGGGAAAAAACAAACCTGCAAGAGTAGTGCTTCTCGCCCCTTCCTCCATCAAACGCTACCACGATGCCAACTCTGCGTCGTAGAACCTCCAGTGTAGCGGGCAACAGAGGATTGAGTAATCCCACGTAAGCCGCCTTGGGTATCCGAACCGCGTCTTCGCCCACTCTGAGTTCCATTGCGACGATCACATCTTGAAGCACTTCAGGCCTGCGATCGTTCGAGCCGTACTGTAGGTTAGCCGGCAAGCCACCCGCCTGACTTGGAATCGCGGCGTTTGTCGTGCGGACGGCGCTTACATTAAACGAAAATTTTACATCCTCGCCATTAGTCGAGGTAAATAAACCAGAATACTCAATGAAGCGCGCATGCGACGCATAGTCATCAGCGTCCATTTCTACCCATCGATTTTGCGTAGCGGGGGCAATACTGACCACCGCAAAAATGAGACCTACGATAAACTTCATTTAGCGCGGCACATCGATGACGTGCACCCGGGTGCCGCCGTTATTTAGGTTCCGTTGCATGATCTGCTCGATCAACGCCGGTACATTCCCGGGAGCAGTCAAGCATCCTCTGGAATCTGCGCGCCCGGGAACGGTACCTTGACCATGGATGCGGACATTTTGCCAGTCTGCGGCAACCTGTCCGGGGTTATCGAGATATTTCGGGTCAGTGACCGACGGAGTGCCCAGGTGGAATTCTGTTTGTCGCCGGGGTCTCCAACTGGATACATCTGGGACTCAGGTTTCGGTAAGAGCACGTAATCGCCTGCCGGGATGCCCCGCGTACCAGGTTCGTAAGGGTTAGGGTTGCCGGTGAACTGCATAGACACTTTTCCGTTTTCTACGACTGTCACGTCACTTGGTCCACTGCGCCCGTTCATTCGGTTAACGGTAATTTCCGCATCGAGTCCTGAGGTATCAAACGCGTTGATTGTGTCATTCTCAACATATCCATACAAATTGATCCCTCCATCCTCGCCGATGGGATCGCGGCTTAGCCATCTTCCTTATTTTTTTCTGCCGTTGGTCGCCTCATTTGGGACAAGATACTTGCCGGGTAAGATTGAACCACGGTTTAAGATCTTGAGGTCCGTGGAAAGATCCCCCGTTTTGAGGTCATAGATGCAACGCCAATCGTAGATCCAGATTGGCTCGCCTGTTTGGCCCTTGCTGATGCGAAGCAGCAAAGAGTTCGAGTCATCAGACCACAGCGTGGACTCCACAAAGCAATCACTCTTCCCAATCAATTGTTTACGAATGCTCTCAGGGAATTTGTTATAGCGAGTAAAAAAGTCGATGGCTTTCTGCTGGATCTTGGACTCCTTGACCTCCGTGAACTTCAATCCTCTCTCCTGTTTGAACAAACGAGGCTCGCATTGGCCCCGACCCGGACGGTCGTTGATCACAAACCATTTTCCATCTGGCGAAAGATCGGCGTCGGCTGCTCGGTCATAGGCGAAAAGCAATTCTTTCTTTGAGGAATCAGCAAGTGAACTTAGGACTATTTTGAACACAGGGCTACCTTCATCGGTTCGTCGATACACCTCCTTGACAATGTCGATGTGCGGTTCGCCAAAAAACTCGAACTGGTTGTCGGGCTTGGTTTGATCCTCAAGTTTGTAATGAGGTCCGGGTTCGTCAGCGAAACACGAAGCGGCGACGACCACACATAGCAGAGCAACAAAGGGTTTGATCATGGCCGCGATTGCATCAAAATTTCCATTTAGTTTGACTCGCTAATTTTAGTAAATTGCGACTTAAGGATGGCCGGTGGGAAAATGAATCGTAGCCGGTATGTCGGGATTTCCACGTTGGCCATTAGAAGGCATTGGCCCTTGAGGTCCCGGAACCAAATGTAAACCTGCAGCTTCCGCAGCTCTTTGGTTGACCTCGGGTCTATGCTCATGATTTATACCATGATTATTATCAGTAGTATCAGTAGTTACACACTGCACCGTTCTTCCGTTTGTAGTTAGTGTTGCGGGATCACCTACACTGATGCCGTGCCCCGGCGGCGCCACTACACCCGGAACGCTGTTTCCTGCGGAGCCTGGTGCGAGTTGGTCTTGATGCGAACGATCTCCCGTTCCCCGGGTCCGTGTATTCGTATCGGTATCGATAGTCAAGTTGGGCCCTGTCTGTGTGTAATCTAGTCCCCAAGGATCAACCCAGTTTACCGGGTTATTCTCCACGTAGCCGTAAAGGTTCAAACCTCCGCGTTCGGCAATCGGATCGCGGCTCAGCCATCTCCCAAGCTCCGGGTCATAGAAGCGGTAGGTTGCCATATCGAGCCCGCTTTTGCCGTGTTGATAGAGGCCGGTGAAGTTGAAGTCGGGTTTGTTCGTGCCAGTCAGGGTTGTGGATCTTCCCCAGGGATCATAATCGTAGCGAGCTACGACCGTGCCGCTCCCGTCAGTCATCTCCCGGGTCGATCCGAGATGGTCGCGCATGTAGAAATAAGGAGCGCCATCTTGATACTGCCCCTGCTCGAACAACTGCATTTGGATGCCGTTATTCGAGCCGCGAAACTCGCACTTCTCATTCCCACACCAGACAAACTTCCGGGTTGAGGCGATTGAACCATTAGTTTTCTCGACGACCTTTACGCATCGGTTCAAGCCATCGTAGGTGAACTCGCTTCGATTTGTATTCGCGGTGTAGTTGATCGCCACCAGCCGGTTCGCTCCGTCCCATTCAAACGTGCGCGCCGCGCCATCGTTAGTCAGGCTGCCATTCAAATCGTACGCGAGGCTACGGTTGGTCGCGCCGCTCTGGCTCGTGATCTCATTGACGTTGTTCGGCGTAGATGTGGTGGTTTGGCTTGCCACCCGCTCCGAGCTACGATTCGAAGCGAGATCGTAGCCGTAGATGTATTGGCGCACGAGCGCGTTGGTAGAGGTGTTTTTCAGCGGCGCGTTCGTCAGCTGGTCGGCGTTGTCATAGGTGAGATCATAGCGCTGGGGTGTCGCCAGGCCCGGATAGTTTTTCGTCCAGGTCTTGATCTCGCCTTCGTCATCATAGGTGTAGTCGAATTGAGAGAGCAAGACGCTGGCGCTCGTCTGGTTCTTAATCTGCTGAAGGTGCTTGTCCTCAGAATTGGGAAAGTAGAGGTAGTTGGCCGTCATCCCGCCGGGGTATGTGAGGGTGTTGAGCCGGTTCGTGACGCCAACGTAGGCATAATTGAACATGCCAAGTTTGTTCGTGTCGGTGCCCACTCGCCCCAGACTATCGAAGACCCAGCTCTCGGAATTGGCCGCTCCGTTGACGGACCGATTAGCCACCCGTCCCAGTTCGTCGTAAGCAAACGTGATCGTGTCGTTTGGCAAGGGCCCATCCATGCTGGCCAGACGGTTTGCGCCTAAAGCCGGCGGGGCGGTCACCGGGTTGTAGGCATATACGGTCGTCCCGCTGCCGTCGACCATTGTGGAGACACGATTGTAATTTGGATCGTAGATATAAGTCACCGAGGGCGTGGCCGGATTCAGTGGCTGCCCGCTCGTATCAGTGTATGTAATCTGGGCGACATCATCGTCAGCAAAGTAGGTGTAATTGGTGCGCTGGTTCTTCGCGTCGGTGGACGATTACATCCGGCTCATGGCGCCGACGGTGTTCGGCGCCGTCTGGCCTTCATAGAGGTAATTGATCGCGGTACCGTCGTTGAAAATTTTCTGGTAAACGCGCCCCTGAATGTCACGATTGAAGGTAGTAATTTGATTCTTCGGGTCGGTAATGGTTTCGAGCGCACCGCACATGCACCAGCCGTATTGCGTCGTCCGGTTCGCCGGGTCGGTCATGGAATCCATCTGCCGGTTGGCATTGTAATGGCGGTAGGTCCAGAGGCCGCGGCGGTCGCGGCTCCCGGTCAAATCAAGTTTCATCGCCCCGGTTACGTTATCGGTGTACTGGAATTGCTCGTAGGTCGCATCGAGGTAAGTGGCCTTGGTTTTCCGGTCCAAATTGTCGTAATCCGTCGTGACTGCATAGCCGTCCGTATCAGTCACCGTCCGGACGCGATTGAAGCTGTCATAGGCGAAGCTGGTGACGGCGGAGTTGCCGTTAAACAGCGGGCTGGTGATCGACGCGAGATAGCCGGTCGGGACAGTGCCGCCGTAAGCGAAGGTCGTGGTTTCGAATTTCGCATTCTGGCGGGTCAGCATCTGGCCATAGGTGTTGTAAGTTAAGATCGTCCCTTGCCCTGCGGCGTCGGTGTCGGTGAGCGGCTCGTGCAACCCGTTATAAGTGAACTTGCGCAGCAGTTCGTTGTTCGTTCCGATCATCTGCCGAATCTCGAGTGGGTCAATGCTATTCGTATCGTAGATGGAAGTGGTGACGCGGCCCACGGGGTCGGTCGCCTTCGTTGTCTTGCCAATCGGATTGTATTCGAACTGCGATAGCTGCGTGCTGCCGTCGCCGAGGACACGCGCGACCTGGGAAGGATTAGCGCTTGGGCCGGCATGGGTGTAATCCGGCTGACCGGCGTAGGTATACCAGACGCGATTCTCCAAGGCCGACTTCTCGCTGGAGGGAATTCCAGAGAGCGACCCATCAACGCTGTAGAGCCAGTGGGTTATCTTCGCTTTCGTATAATCGCCCGGGGCGATTACCATCGCCTTTTTGTCCCAATAGAATGTGTTCGCCACATCAAGGCCAGAGTTGGTAATCCCCGTGGCATTCGGCGCGACGGGATCGCTTGCTGAGATTCCCGGCGCATTGTCGCGATATTCCACTCGTTCTTTCGCACCCACGGGATCAGTTATCTCGACCCAGCGATTGGTGCCATTCTCGCCGCTCGAAAAATTGGTCGTTCCGTATGGCGTCGCGAGCGAATTGATCGAATCGGTGCCGCTCGTATAGGTAAATTGCGACTGGATGCCTATCTCGTCCGTAATCGTGGTCAATTGTCCAGCGGTATATTGAAATGTCGCAAAACGGCCAAATGGGTCCGTCACCTTGGTGATCTTCAGTGTATCACCGGGCAACTCGTAAGCGAGCGTCGTGACCAAACCAAGGGCGTCGGTCAGCGTTGTAATGCGAAAGCTCGCATCGTAACCGATCGTCAGCGCGTTGCCCGCAGCATCGACAATCTGCGTCATGAAAATCTTGCGCGGATACGCGCTCGCCCCATCACTCAGCGCAAAAATTTGTTTGGAGCCGTCCGGCAAAAGTCGCTCATAGGTTGCTGCTCCCGTCTTCACCAGTGTCGCGTGGCTTTGTGGATGAGGCAGGAACGACAGAGAAGTCTGATCGAATGAGTAAATCTCCGTTCCGCCGTTCGGAACGTAGACTGCTGTCTGAGGCGGCTGCCTGAGTGGATCATCGCTTACATAAGCCAGCCACCCGAAAGTCCACTTCGGCCCTAGGTTGCTGAATGTGAAGGCCGCGGGTTGCTTATCCTTTTGATCGTAAGTGACGAGAAAATCAACGGCCGGGCCGCGTGGCGGAGTATAACGCAGCGGGCGATCCTCGATATTCAGGCTGACCAGCATCGAATGCACGCTGTAGCGCGCCATCGCCGGCGCATCGCCACACTCATTTCCGCCGTCCTTTTTGTCTTTGTCGGTGGTGTTTGTGGGCGTCGGTGTTGGGAGCATCGGATCGACAACTACGGTAAGGCTCTGCGGATGATCTGAGGCGATATCGCCCGGCGTGTTGTACGCCGCAGACTCGCCACCATCGATCCAGCCATACTGGCCGCTAGCCGGTCGGCTTACCGCGTAGTCATGGTCCACAACCAAGGCGAAGTTATAGGTTACCTGGCCGCGTCCATCGCCGTATAAGAGGGAATTCATCGTAAACGTGCCCCCGGAACTGATTGCTCCATTCGTAATGTAAAAATTAGTGTTGCCACAATTGTAACCGTTGTTGTCGCACCATCCGACTTCGTAATGGCCATCTACGTAGGATCGGTTACCGAGTTGGATAGTGACGGTGCCGGTCGTACTATCGTAGCCATCCGCACAACCCAGGCATTCGCTATGGCGGTATAGAGTCGGCCCAAGCGCGAACAGGTGAGGAGATAAGTTGAGGAGTAATAAGGCGAGGAGTATTTGAACGGAATGCCGTGATAAACCTGGTTTGAGCTTTCTCATTGTCAGAATAAATGAAAAACGTGTTACTTCCCGCGATGGAACAGCTTCGCATTTGGCCGAAGCGATCCAGCCTGTTAACCTGAGAGGAATACTTTTCATACCTGAGCCCGTTTTCAGGCCATACGACGGCCACAGTCAAGTATTTCTTAAGATTCGGTGAAAATATTCTCGATGGTTCGCGAGTGAGGGCGAGGGATCGATGGCCGGGAGGAGGAACGGTCTCCGGCCTCCAATGTGTGTAGAATCCGCGGGACGGCTTCAACGACCGCGAGAAAGCAGCAACCATCTCCTTAAAATCTCTTTCGCAGCGAAAGCCGGCCTCCGTCACTCCCCAGGGTCGAGTTTGAAACGGCCGTTGTCTTCCAAGAGAAGGATGATGGTGCAAAGGCACGATACCGCTGACAAGTCGGAGCCCATCGGCGAATTTTTCTAATCCCTGCGTCTTACCGTGTCTCTCTCCACCAAGACCTGGAGAAAAGAATCGACCGCCTGGTTGATTTCAAAACGTCGCGCGAAGGATGCTTGCGCCCGCGCGCTCATCTCGGCTCGCGTCGCGGACGACACGGCGCGCCAGCGTTCGAGCAAGCGTACGGTGCCAGCAAGATCGTCTTCCTCCGCGAAGCCACCGCCATCCGCGACTACTTCGCGCCAGATATTTACCTTGTTTGAAATCAAGACCGGCGTGCCGCAGGCGAGTGCTTCCGCGATCGCGATCCCAAAATTCTCCTGATGCGAAGGCAGGACAAACGCGTCCGCCGCGCGCAACGCGCCCCATTTCAAATTTCCGCTGAGCATACCGGTGAAGGTGATCGGCAGCGTGCCCGCGAGTTGTTTGAGGTGCGCGAGGTAGGTCTCGTCCGCGCACGGGCCGGCGATCACCAACTGCCACGGTCGCTCGCCTAACGAGTCAAAAGACTGAATGAGAAGATCGCAGCCTTTCTTCTCGTGCAGGCGCCCGAGAAAAAGGAGAAACTTCTGTCCGCGCAGCTGCGGGAATTGATTCCAGAATTCTTCCTGCGCCGCCAGCCAATCAACTTCCGGCGCGGCGGTGCCGTAGCTCACCACGACCTCCTTTACTCGGTAAAGGGAGAACGATTCCCGCGCCAGCCGCCGTTCTTCCTCGGAAGTGAAAAGCACGGCCGCGGCGTCGCGCAGCACCCGATACTCGGCCCACGGCCAATAGAGCAATTTTTTCAAATGCTTCAGCGGATAGGTGCGGTTGAACCACGGGTCGAGCATGCCGTGCGGAAAAACAAAGTAAGGCGTCGCGCTGCGTCGCAACGCGCGCCAGACCGCGAAGCTCGGATACTGCCAGATGCCGTGGACGACGACGGCGTCGAAGCGCGCGCAATTCTGCTGCAGCCAGGGAACGATTCGCGCCGAATATCCGTAGCTGCCCCGCCCCGGCCCGAGCGCGTGCACCGTCGCGGGGAACTCGCGCACGCCGCGACCATCGACCGCGTCGAGACAGGCGATCTCCACTTCGTTGCCGCGCCGCTGCAGCACGAGCGTCGATTGTTTCACCGACTCGAGCGGGCCGCCAATCGCGGGATCAAGCGAATGAATGCAGCGCAGGATTTTCATGGGAGCGGCCTTGCCTAACGAAATGCCCGAGCACGACCATGCTCCAAAGGCGGGTCCAATGCAGCCGGCCGGCACGAAAATCGGCCTGCTCTTCCGCGACGAATTTTTCCGGCAGCAGCTCGCGCAGGACCGTTTCGCTCAGCCCTTCCTCGACGAAGGCCGCGAGTGGACCGGCCATCCAATTCTTCATCGGGAGCGCGAAGCCGGCTTTCGGGCGCTGATAAACCGCGGGCGGCAGCAAATCGCGGCATGCTTCGACGAGCAGGCCTTTCGTCCCGCCGTAACGTTTCTTCTCCGCCGCCGGCAGGCCCAACACATACTCGACGAGCTCATGATCGAGAAAAGGCACCCGCAGCTCGAGCGAGACGGCCATGCTCATCTGATCGGAGTCGCGCAGGAGCATCCGCCGCATGTAGCCGGTCAGCTCCGCCCAGCTCGTCCGGGCGAAATCGTCCGGCAGCTCCACCGGGCAGGGGAGCGGCGTGGGTTCGTTAGGCAAACCGGCCCGCCGCAACATCTCATCGGTAAAAAACCGCCGACGCCATTGCGCGAGCTCAGCGGCGTCGGACTCGTTAGGCAGATCGGCCAGACGCTGTCCGCCGATCGCCTTGCGCACAATACGTGGGAGTCGCCCGAGCCATCGCAGCCGCGGCACATCACGGAAACTCGGATAGCCACCGAACAGCTCATCGCCGCCGAGACCGGAGAGCGCCACTTTCACGCCTTTTTGCGCGACCGCGCGAGAGACGATGTAGGTGTTGATGGCGTCAACCGAGGGTAGGTCCAGATGCGCGACCGCCTCGGTGACAGATCGGAGCACTTCCTCCTCGCTGAGCAGCAGCCGTTCATGCTGCGTGCCGAAACGCTTTGCGACCTCGAGCGCAACCGCGCTTTCGTCGAACCCCGCCACATCGAACCCGACGGAAAATGTTTCCAGCGTGCGCTCCATCTTTTGCGCGGCGAGGGCGGTGAGGATTGATGAGTCGATGCCGCCGCTGAGGAAGCTGGCGACCGGCACATCGGCAAGCAAGTGCTCCTGCACCGCGGTCTCGAGCAGGGCCCGGAGCGTCCGGGGCGCGGACTCGTTAGGCGAATCGAAGCGCCGGCGCGCCGGCCAGTAGCGCCAGAGTTCTCGCTCACCAGAGTTGGCGATGACCATGGCGTGACCGGCAGGCAGCGACTCGATGCCGGAAAAAAGCAGGCGATGTTCCGGGCAAGCGCCCCATTGCAGATAGGCGGCAACAGCCGCAGGGGAAATGGTCGAACGCTCGCTCAGCAGCCTCGTCTCGGAACCGAGGCGGAGCCCATCGTCATCGACCGCATAATAGAGCGGCTTGATGCCGAGGCGATCGCGCGCCACGAAAAGCTCTTCGCGCCCGCGATCGTAAAGGGCGAAGGCAAACATTCCTTTCAGCCTAACGAGAAGCTGGCGGCCCCAGCGCGCATAGCCGTGCAGGACCGTCTCGGTGTCGCTCGTGCCGCGCCAGGCAACGTCCGGCATTTCCGCGCGCAACTTCAGGTGATTGTAAATCTCGCCGTTGATCACGAGAACGTTTCCCGTCTCCGGATCGATCATCGGCTGCGCGCCCGTGGGCGAGAGATCGAGGATCGCGAGGCGGGTGTTGCCTAACCAAAAGCGGCCGTCCGGCGAAATCCATTCACCCGACGCATCCGGCCCGCGATGTGCGATGAGGCGAAGGTCGAGCGGTGCCGCCAAACCGCGCGCGCAAAAATGAGCCGCGATCCCGCACATGGCTTAAAGGGCGACGCCGAGCTCGCGATAGAGCGCGATGTATTTTGCGATCATATCCTCAGCTCGGAAGCGCTCCGCGTTATGCAGGCTCCGCTCGCTCCAGCGCGCGCGCTCCGCGGGATCTGTCAGCCGCAAAATGGAGTGTGCGAAACCCGTCTCATCCTCAACGTTGTGCGTGATGGCGGCGTCGCCGCCGACTTCCGACATCGGCTCGCGATCGGCGCAGAGGACCGGACAACCACAAGCCTGCGCCTCGATAATCGGCCAGCCAAAGCCCTCGAAGCGGGAAGGATAAAGCAGCGCCAGCGCACAGTTATAAAGCGCTTCAAGTAAGTCGTCATCCGGTCCCGCGACTTCGATCACGCGCTCGAGCACCCCGAGTTCTTTGCCTAACGAGCGCAGTTCCGGCGTCAGTTTTTGCCCGGCGAAAACGAGCTGGCCGTTCCAATCGTTTCGCGTTAGGGCAAAAATCCGCAACGCGCCCTCGCGGTTTTTCATGCGCAAATTCGAGCCGACATGGAGGAGAAACTGCCGCTCCGGAGTAAGCCGCGCGACTTTAGCGAGACGAGCCCGCGCCTCGTTAGGCGGTTGTCTCTTGTAAGGATGATTAATGCCGTGATGGATCAAGCTCAGCCGCGGTCGCCCATTGGTTTGCCCGACCAGGCGCCTCGCATCGCGCAACGTTGCGCCCGAAGCGCACGCGATCGCGCTCGCCCGGCGCAGTCCCGCGACGATCCAGCGCTGCAGAAATTTGCCGGTGACGGAGGCCGGTGTGTCCTCGACTTCGCCCAGCGCGCCGCGGACTGCGAGCAGATCGTGACAACTGACCACGATCGGTCGCCCGCTCACCTGCGCACCGTACATCGCGTTCGAGTGATCGCAGATGTGGACGAGGCGCACGTCACGCGACAAGTTCGCCCTGAGTTCTCTCGGAAAAAGCAGGAACTTATCGACGTAGCCGAGCCACTTCGCGACGAAGCCGCCCGCCAAACGCATCCGGCCTAACAATGGCCGCGGCTGAATCAATTCCACCGGCACTCCCGCGGTCGTTAAGCCGCGCAGCATCATCCGGGCGAAACGCTGCATGCTTTCCTGCTGATCGGCTGGGTAATTACCGATCAGAAGAACCATGGGAGCGATGAAAGCCGGAATCATGCAGCCGTTCGGCGTAAACGGAACGGCGGCCGATGCGGCGTGGCCCCTTTTCCTCGGGCTCGTCCTCCTCTTCGGGCTCCGCTTCGTCGTGCTCCGGATTACGCGCGGCGAGAGAGAGTGCGCCGAAGATCACGGCAAAACCGAGGCTGGTCGGCTGGCCAAAAGGCCCTTCCAAAAGAGCAAAAAATCCAGCGCTAAAAAGAAAGAGCGGCAGCGTGTTGCCATAGGTCAGCTGGCGCAGGGCGAGACGCCCGATGCGAAAAGTGATGGCGCAGCGCCAGAACAAAAAAGCGAAACCCAGGATCGGCCCGCTCTCGAGAAGCACGCGCGACCACTCATTTTCCGCGAGGAGAAACTCGGCGTGACCGACGAGGAAATTGGCGCCGCCATTTGTGCCCACGCCGAGCCCGAAGCCACCGAGCGGTGTGCGCGTCAGCACCTGCAGGCCTTCGGTGAAATCGCCGAGTGTGCGCATGACGAGGCCATTCACCATCGACGAATCGCTCGATTCCGCTCCCTCTGCGAAACGATCGGAGAGAATGCCAAGACCCTCGCGGAAGACAGGCAGATAGCTGATGAGCCAGAGCACCAGCGCGGCGAGAAGAATGTAACGGCCGAGCTTCCCCGCGAGCGCCGGCCTAACGAGAAGGATGAGCGCGAGCGAAGCCACCACCACGCCGACTGCGAGCACCGTCGAGCGGCTGCCGGAGACGCCCATGCCGATGAGGAGAGCGCCTCCTGCCGTCGCGAGCAACCATGTTCTGTAGGGAAGTTTCGTGAGCACCGCATGCAACATGAACGCCGCGACCGCGCTTAAATAATAAACCGCCCCAGAGATGAACGAGAAGGGGCCCGGGGGCCGGATTTTCCCGCCGCCCGCGCTGAGTTGCATGCCTTCGCCAACACCGGCCGCGCGATTGATGAACGACTCGGGCGACGCATTGAATTGCAGCGCCATGAGAATGCCCATCGGGATCATGCCGACGATGGTCCACCATCCGATGCGCTTCACGTCCTCGAGATCCAGCACCGCCGGGATTATAAAGATGAGTGGCAAATGGAGAAAATCCGAGCGCACTCCGTAGGCTGTGATGAGCAGCACCGTCTTGATTGGGACGAACGGTGAGAGGACGATGATGCCGGCCGCCCACGACAGGATCGCGATGATCGTTAGGCTGATGACGTAGGTGTTGAAGGGAAAAACGCGCGCGCGTAAAGCGAGCGCGTAAATCAGAAGCGCCACTGGATCGCGCACGATCAGAAGCGGCGCGGCGAATTGTGGCACGAGCCATTTGCGGAGCGCGCCTTCGAAGATCAGGAGCGCGAGATAGAGCCAGATGAGGCGCCGGATGTTGCGAATGGTGCGGGCGGCGTCGCCGGCCGCTGGCGGCGTGAGTTGGGCGGATCTCTCCCGCACATCCGCGATAGTCGTCATGTGATCGGCTCTTTCTCCATCACTTCTCGTGCCATGTGCACGATCGCCTGGCGATAATTTTCCCAAGTCAGCGAGGCGGCTTTGCGCTGAGCTGCCTCCTGCATTGCGGCGAGTCGATCGCGGTCGCGCCCGAGAAGCGCAAGCTTTTCCTCGATCGCATCGGCTGAACGGATCGGCACGAGAAAACCGTCCACGCCGTCCACGATAAGGTCGCGGCCGCCGGTATGTGGCGTGGTGATGACGACCAGTCCCTGGCTCATCGCCTCACTCATAACGAGGCCGAAGCCTTCATGCAGCGATGGCAAAACGAGTACATCGTGACGCGACATTTCCTGCAGGAGTTCGTCATGAGGAAGGGAAGGAATCCAGCGGTATGGATCGAGCACCGCGGGGGCGGGGACGGTCGCGCTGACCCGGCGGCCGATGAGAGTGAAGTCGATCTCGCCAGCAAGGCGCGCGACCGCTTCGAGCAGGTAACCGAGACCTTTCGCCTGGGTGAGGGAGCCGACGAAGAGCACGCGCAGGCGCATCCTTTGGTCGTTAGGTTCACGCTTCTGGCCTAACGAGTTCGCGCCGTAAGGAATCACGCGCACGGGAGCCTGTATGCCGGGGGCAAGCGCGAGGCTTTCCTTCGAAAATGTGCTCGGCGTGATGATGACATCCGCCAGCGCCAGCTCCTCGTCTTTCCGCGCCAGCTTTTCATCGCTATCGGCGAGCGCGCCGAGCGTGGACGCCCATTCGGGGTGCAGCTCCGCTTCTTCGCGCTGCAGCTGGCGCACGAGGCGCCAGTAGATGATCGGATGCTCGTAAATGCACTTTAGCCCGTGGCGCCTCGCTTCGCGGAAGGAGGCAAGCGCCCCGGCGTCGTAGGCGTAGACCGCGCCTATCGCCGCCGGAGTCGTTAGGCGCCGGGCGACCCGCCGGTCCAGCGAGCTGTAAACGGCGTCAACGCTGAACAGACTGCTCTCTTCGCTCGTGAGGCGAGACCAACCGAGCTGGCCGGCAAGTTGCCGGCCCCATTCGCGCCAGGCATGGCTGCGGAGAAAAGGCGCCAGCTCATCCGGGAACGAACGCCTGCGGAGCTCGTTGCGCAGCCCGCCGAATCCGCCTAACGACCGATCGAGAAGGCCGCCCCGATGCCAGCTTACGCACGTCCAGAACTCGGCGAGCAAGTCGGCTTCCGCGAGCGCGAGCGCCGTCTGGCGGACGTTCTGATTGGCGGTCGGATGCGAGAGAAGAATCACCGGAGTTTGGCTGCGAAAAGACTGAGATAGCTCTGCGCGACGACCGCGGGATGAAAGCGCGCGAGGTGTGCAGGGCCGTTCGCGGCAAGGCGCGCGCGTTCGTCGGGCTCGCGCAGCAGGCGCCCGAGCAAAGTTGCGAGGAGAGCCGCATCGCCATTTGGAAACGTCAGGCCGCTCGCGCCGATAGCTTCGGCCAGACCTCCGCCGCTCGAGCCGACGACCACACAGCCGCAGGCGATTCCTTCCAGCGCAACGACGCCAAACGGTTCGTCATAGCGCGAGGGGACGACAAGAATTTTGTGCTCCTGCAGCAATCTGACCAGCTCCACGCCGCGCTGCGGACCGGCGAAGTAAACCTGTTCCTGCAGCCCGAGCTGCGTCGCCAATTCCTCCATCGCCGCGCGTTCGGGCCCCAGGCCTACGATCGTTAGGCGAGTGGAGGCTGGTAGCTGTTTGAGCGCGTGGAGGAGGAGATCGACCCCCTTTTCCGTCACGAGACGACCGACAAAAATCAGATCGTTAGACCGTTCCTCCGCCGGCGGCCCCGGTGCAAAAAGTTGGGCGTCGAAAGGATTCGGAATGAGGTGGGAATCCACGTCGAAGCAATCGGCCACCGCCTTGCTGATCGCGACGCTGGATCTGCGCCTAACGACGGCGTGCTTCAGCCGTTGCACGAGATCGATCCCCGCCGGCCGCCGGCAATAGGAACCTTGATGCGTGATCACGACGGGAGTTCGCTGGAAGAGCGCCGGCCAGAGCGTGCGCAGGCTGAGGTTGTTCTGCCAGAAGATGTCGCACCAGCGGAGCGCCTCCCGGAGCTCGCCTAACGTTGATTGGCGCACGACCCGAAACGGAAACGGCTCAAGGCTCTCTTCCACGGTCTGCGTGACCACAGCCACCTCACTCCCCTGCCTGACGAACTCTTTCGCGAGAAGCGCAGTCACCGTTTCGATCCCTCCGATACTCGGCGCGAAAGCGTGCGAAGAGATGAGGATCTTCATAGCCGCGCCGGCTTTCCATAGCGGCTGGCGAAATAGTCGCGCACGCCGCGCAAGCGCGCGCGCGCCGAAAAGACTTCGTCGCCACCCGAAACAAGCAGTAATCTAAGCGTATTGCCGAGTAGAAGAAGGCTGCGCAGCCAAGCCGCCGGCCGGCCGAAATAATCGTGCACGATGAGGAGCGAATTGCGGGCAAACAAATAGCTGCGGAGCGCGCTGGCGGTGCGCGTGCCGGGATTGGTGACGAGCGCGCCCCAGATCATCGCTACTTTCCAGCCGCGATGTTTCGCGCGGAGGCCGAGCTCGTGCTCGTCGCCATAGGCGAAATAGCGTTCGTCGAAGAGGCCGATTTCCTGAAGACATTCGCGCCTAACGAGCATCAGTGTGCCGTGCGGCGCATCCACTTCCTGCACCGTCCCGGGCGCGCGAGGTGCGACAGTTTCGGGGAAGATTCCGCGACGGCTCGAGAGTGTCGCGACGAAGGGCTCGGAGTATTGCGGGCAGGCAATGCCCAGCCGCGGATCGGCTTCCGCCGCGGCGACGAGGAGCGGCAGACACTTTTCTCCCGGCTCGGCGTCATGTGCGCTAATGAGGCAAAACGGATTCGTCTCTTCGTTCAGCCAGCGAGCCAGAAGCACGTTGAGGGCGCCGCCCCAGCCGCGATTTTCTTCCAGCCTAACGACCTCAATCGGCGAATCGAGCAGGCCGCGCAACTGCTCGAAAGCGGCCAGCTCCGAATGGTTGTCGATAACGGTGACGCGTAGCGGGATATTTTGCCTAACGAAAAGGCCAATCGTCGCCGCGCACGCTTCCGGCTGATTCCAATGAACCACCAAGAGCCGCACCGCCGTCATGATTCGATCGCTCCGGCGATGGTCGCGGCGAGGCGAGGCGAGGAGGCGTTGCGTCCGTACCACTCGTAAATGCTCTGCGCAATTGCCGGGCGCGCGGAGTCTGGCGGCAGGTTCTCCAGCGAAAAGGGTCCCGGCAACGCCTCATCGTCCAGCGCAATGCGCGAACCCGCATGAGGCAAAACCGGCACCACGCCATGTGCGCAATACGCGGCGAACGTGGTTGATTTGAGAATCGCTTCGGTCGGAACATCAGCCCGCTCGAAGTAATCAATCCAGCCGAAGGCGCAGGTCCGCAGAACGGCGGAAGCGGCGGCGGTCTCAACGTTAGGCAGGTAATGCGCCTGAGCGACGCGGTGACGAATTTCCGGGCGATCCGCGCCGCCGACGACGAACAATTCGCCGGTGCCGGTGAAGGAATGGAGCGAGCGCTGGATCAATTCCGTGCCGCCGCAGATCGCCCAGCGTGGCGGATCGCGGTTGGCGATTTGCTCGGCCGTCAGCTTCGGTTCACCGAACGTCGAAACTACCGGCCTAACGATGACGCGCACCGTGGGCGCCAATTGCTTCAGTTGTTCGGCGAGGAGGGCGCTGCTGACGATGCAGACACCTGATTGCTCGGCGAGGGCCCGCGCGATGCGCTTCTGCAGCGGTTGCAGCCAGAAGGCGCTCTGCCGCCATGAGCCGGCCGCGTAGAGCTCGTGAAAGATCGTGATTAATCGCCCGCCGCAAAGCTGCCGTATCCGGCGGAGCTGGCGGGGAAGAGACAAGGGGAGGCCGCGGGCATGATAACCGTAATTGACGTAGTGCAGGACGATGGCTTTCGCGGGATGCGCGCGCCATTGCTCGTTTGAAACGGCAGACAGCGTCCAGCTCCCGCCGCCCGGCGTTGCCGAGACGAAAGTGGTTTTTATGCCATGATTTCGTTCGAGTCCGGTAGCGAGCAGGCGGGCGTAATCACCCACTCCCTCGCGGCTGCCGGGAGCGCGCGGCACGATCTGGAAAATGGCGGCGCTCACCAGCCTAACGAGTCGTGTTTGGAATGCAGAGAGCCCCTCATGCGCCTGCGCGTCTGTAAAACCTGCCGATCGCGGAGCCAAGAGTGACGCCCGTTCGCTTCCATGCCAGCTGAGCTGTCGAGCAAATCTTGATGGGATTTTGCGTGTGTTGCACGAATTCCTTATCCATCGCGGTCGGGGCGCGGGCCTTGAGCGCTTCCCACACGAAACGTTTGCGCCAGCTTTTGATTTCGCCGGCCGCGTGCGACATGACGTAACCGCCCGGCCGAAATCCCATCCCCTCCGGGCCGACCGCCGTAATCGGACGATCGACGAGCATGAGCGCGAGATTCATCAAATCCTGATCGGTGGCCATGTAGGGATAGACAAAATCGGAAAGGGCGAAGTCGTTCAAGTCGGCACCGTCGGCCGCCCGCGAGGCGAAGAGCTGCTGCCAGCTTTCGAGGAAGCTCTTATCCACGCGCCGCACACCGAAGAAACCCGCGTTGTAATACTTATCCGGCTCCTGACGGATCGGGAATCCGTTCTTCTGCGCGTATTCCTTCCAAGCCTGCCGGACGGGGTGGTGGCGCGGCATGTAGTTATTGACGTCCTCGCAGACGGCGATGCCTCGGGAGACCCAGCGTTCGAAAAAATCCCAATCCGCCCTAACGACGATGTCCGGATCGAAGAAAAAAAAATTCTGCACGTCGGGATAACGCTCCATCAGGTGCAGCACGAAGCTCGGCTTGTGATTATTGAAATGCTGTTTCGTGCAGAGGGGCACGAAGTGAAGGGTCGAGTCTTCTCCGACATCGAAGAGCCAGCCGGTTTCGGCTTTGCGCGCTCCCTCTCTGCTCCAGGGCGGGAGCTCTCCGCGGAAGCCGGCATGGAAATCCCCGCGAAAACCGCGGGCGTGTAATGAGTTTACCAACGCTCCCAAGCCGAGGTGATAATCGCCTTCGTAAAGTGTGCAGATGACTGACCGCTTCGCCGCGGCTCGGGGATTTTCAGAAATGTTCAAGCGAGCAGAGGTGGCGTTCTTCATTTCATGATGGCCATCCGCGAGCAATGTTTCATAAGCGCGCAGGGTATCTCGCGCGATCTCCGACCAGGAGAATCGCGTCGTCGCTTCCGCGCTTTGGCGAGAGAGCTGCGCATAGGCCGGTGCGGAGGCGAGCAGGATGTCGCAGAGCGCCGCGGCGAAACGGTCGATGTCGCCCGGCGGCACGAGGAGTTGCGGGAGCCGTTGCTCGAGGAGATCACGCGGCCCCGAGATATTGTAAGACACCGTCGGCAGCCCCGCGGCAAGTTGCTCGAGCACCGCCAGGCCGAAACCTTCGACGTAACTCGGGAACGCACCGAGGGTGCAATCAGAGAGCAAGGCCGGGAGCTCATCGGGTTTGTAATCGGTGATGAGCTCGACACCTTCCGCGGCTCCGGCCCCGAGGTCGCTGCGAACTGCTCCGGCTTCAGTCATCGTGCCAAGAAAGCGAAACTGCGCCGCCGGTACCTGCGCGCGCACGTGCCCTATGATTTTCTCCCAATCGTGCGCTCCCTTGCGCGCGCTCCACATCCCGATAAAGCAAACGCGTTTCTGCGCGAGCCGATGTGCCGGGTCGCACGCGGCGTTTTTCAAAGCGCGTCTGCATTCCTGAGTCAGCCCGTAGGGTTGGACGATGATCGCACTGGTAACGCCCGCCTCGTCCCGCAGGCAGGCCGCCTCTTCCGCATTCGGCACGTTCACGAGATCGGCCTTCCGCACCGCGGTCTCAGAAGCGCGCCAAAGCCGGTGCCTAACGAACCGATAAAACAACCGCCCCGCAAGACTGCCTCGTCGCAGGCGCGGCCAGCGCCGCCACACGCTTTCCTCGAAGCGACCGTAGAGACGGTAAAGTCCGACGGAGCGCGCGATGATCGCGCCGCCGAAGCCGAGCTCCTCTTTGGAAAAAGGAAGGGCGCCGATCAATGCGTCGATGATGTCAAAACGATGTCCGTTGGCGCGGACGAACGCGGCCGCCTTGCGCACAAACGCGATCCGCTGCAGCGAGAAGGAATAGCCGGTCGCACCCACGCCGGGGAAAGCTTCAGAAAAGCTAAACTGCTCGACGCTGTGACCCATGGCCCGCCACTGCTTGGCCAGCTCCATCCAGACACGGCAGGCGCCCAGCCGCACATCCCAGGGGAGATCGAGGACAATAAGGA
>JACDGM010000028.1 GCA_013815325.1 Chthoniobacterales bacterium | reverse complement strand
CGGCAACTGACACGAGCGGAGATGATGGAGTTGCTGGAGCAGGCCGGAATTTCGACGGCCGCACAACGCGGCTATCACATTCTCTGGCGCCTGGCGCAGGAAGGCGTGATCTGCTACGCCGCGCGCTCCGGAAAACAACCCACTTTTGCGTTGCTCGAAGAATGGGTGCCAAAGGCGCGGAGTCTCCCGCGTGACGCGGCTCTGGCGGAACTGGCCCGGCGCTAGTTCACCAGTCACGGTCCGGCGACGTTGCAGGATTTTGTCTGGTGGTCGGGGCTAAAACTTCCGACATCTGAAGAATACCGAACCGGTGCGTGAGTTGCTGGCGAAAGTCACCGGTGAGAGTTGGCGGCAAAAATTCCCGGCGACTTACGACCTGTATCAAAAACTTAATCCGGAACCGAACTTCGATCGCCTCGCCCAAGCGTTGGTGAAAATGTGGCTCGATCCAAATCCGACCGGCTATCCCAACGAAGCGGTCACGAAAATTTTCTGCCCACTACTGATGATGAGAGGCGACAGCGATCACCTGATTTCACGAGAAACGGTCTTTGAACTGTCGGAAGGCCTCAAGAACTCAAAACTGCTGAACATTCCGTTTGCCGGACATGCCGCGTTTGAGGATCAGAGAGAAATTATCATGATCAGCTTGAACGAATTCTTCAAAAGTCGGCCTCGCTTACGACCCGGCCCGCGGGGCATCGGGGACAATCCGCCTTCTGAAGCACGCGTTTCAGCGGTGATTGTCGAACAAAATGGCGTGTCTGCGCGCGACGTATTGTGTGAAGAAACCTCGACTTCGACGTGGGAAAACGCGGGCAACGCCGCGCAGATTTGTCGCGCGCACGGCTTGCAGGCTTTTGCCTCGCCCTCGCCCAATCGTTCGCCGCGTCTGGTGAAAAATCTCACTTGCGAGCGCCAGGTCTTCCGCAAACTTGTTTAGCCGCACATTTTCGTTTCAGGAGACGCCATGCCGCTGGTTGATATGCCGTTGGAGCGCTTGCGCGAATATCAGGGACGCAACCCGAAACCCCAGGATTTCGACGTATTCTGGGACGCCGCTCTGGCGCAAATGCGCTCGCTCGATCCGCAAATTGAACTCGTGCCGCACGAAATGGATGCGCCTTTCGCCCAATGCTTCGATTTATATTTCACAGGCACCGGCGGCGCGCGTGTTCACGCCAAATATTTGCGTCCCACATCGAAAGGCGCACCGCATCCAGCGGTTTTGCAGTTTCACGGCTATTCGGGCAGCAGCGGCGAATGGCACGACAAATTGAGTTGGGTCGGGCGCGGTTATAGTGTGGCGGCGCTGGATTGTCGCGGGCAGAGTGGAGCCTCCAACGATGCCGGCGGCGTGTCGGGCCACACTTTGCGCGGCCACATTATTCGTGGCCTGGCCGATGCGCTGAACGGCGAGCCGCACAAGTTGTATTACCGCGACGTGTTTCTCGATACGGCGCTGCTCGCGCGCATTGTAATGAATTTCGATGAAGTTGACCCGGCGCGCGTCGGTGCGATGGGCGGCTCGCAGGGCGGCGCTCTGACTTTAGCCTGCGCCGCTTTAGAGCCGAAAATCAAGCTCGCGGCGCCGTCATTTCCGTTTTTGTGCGATTATCAGCGCGTCTGGGAGATGGATTTAGACGTAGCGGCTTATGAAGAACTGCGCCAGTGGTTTCGCCACTTCGATCCGCGCCACGAACGCGAAGGCGCTGTTTTCACCGCGCTGGGCTACATTGACAACCAGCATCTCGCGCCACGCATTCGCGCCCGAATCCTCATGCCGCTTGGTTTAATGGATACGGTTTGCGCGCCGAGTACACAATTCGCGGCTTATAACAAAATCACTTCGCCCAAAGACGTGCTGGTTTATCCCGACTTCGGACACGAAGACCTGCCGGGTTCGGGCGACATCGTGTGGGATTTCATGGCACGCCTCTAAAACGGAATTCATGACGCACTTTGAGGAGTATTTAGAGCATTTGCAGCGCTTTGAGATTCAGCCGGGCCTCGAACGCGTTCACGCACTGCTGGCGCGGCTTGACGAACCTCAGCAAAAGTATCCTCACGTTTTAGTCGGAGGCACCAACGGCAAAGGCTCGACCTGCGAATTTTTAGCGTGACTTTTAACAGGTGACGGCGCCGGAGTCGGCCTCTACACATCGCCGCATTTATATCGCTGGAACGAGCGGATTCGTATGGTGGAACAGGAAGCGGGAGGCGGGAGAAGGCGGCAGATAGTCCCTTTCGGGACGCAATTTCGGACGAAGATTTGGAGTGAACTTTCTGGCAGCGAGTCGGTGTTCAGGATGAATAATGATGACTAACTCATCTTTGAACAACTCACGGAAGGCGATTCGACGGTCTCTTCGGGTCGAATAGACGATCGCCGCGTCCAATTCGCCAGAAAGCAGTGTCGTAAAGGGCCGCCGCGTTGCCTCGATGTTGATCTCGACTTCGATCGTCGAGTACTTTTTCTGAAAGGCGCTGAGCACGGCAGGCAGCCAATGATAACAGGTGGTGCACTCAGTCGAGACCCGAAGGCGGCCAGCTGGACTCCTTCGCATGGCCGCCAGCTCTCTCCCCGCCAGCTCCATTTCCTGATGGATCGTTTCGGCGGAGGCAAGGAGCCGTTGGCCCGCGGGAGTTAGCTCCATTCTGCGCCGGTTCGGTAGAAACAAGGGCAAGCCGAGTCTCTCCTCGAGGACGCGAAGTTGATGACTGAGCGCCGACTGTGGCGAAGAGAACGCCCCGATCTTTTCGTCGCGCCGATGGGCACGATCGGGCGGATCACCCGCCTGCGTCAGCATCTTATGCGCGCGATGGAAAAGACATTCGCGGAACATGGCCTGAACCGCGCTAGCTTCGATGTCCTGGCTACTCTCCGCCGATCCGGGCCGCCCTATGCGTTATCGCCGGGAGATTTAATGGCATCGACCATGGTAACCTCCGGCACGATGACCTATCGGATCGATGAGCTCGAAGAGGCCGGGCTGGTCGAGCGCGTCAGAAACCCCGACGATGGCCGCGGTTTTCTGGTGTCGCTTTCCACACGGGGACTGGAGGTCATCGAAGCGGCGGTCACGGCCCATGTCGAGACTCAAGCAAAATTGGTCGTCCCGCTTACTGCCGGACAACGCAAACAATTGGACGAGTTGCTCAGGCGATTTCTGAGCGGCTTCGAGAAAACCTGAATGCGCTCAACGACGAACGGTCAAGCCATGCGCGGAAATTCGTGCTGGGCGACGATCAGACCACACTTCGCGCTGAGGAACAGAAATCACCCGCCAAATAAGACGCACAGAGTTCGTAGTCATCTGTCAGCCGAGCGGCGTTATTGAGCGACAAATGGAGAGTCTCAATGGATGTGCCTACTTTCCAGCTCGATGTCGCCGGACCGCTCGCTCTGCTGCGGCACTGTCCCACCTATCGACCTTCGCCTCTTCGTGCCATTGATCTCCATGGACAAAGGATCAAGGACGAAACGGACCGCATGAAGTTAGGAGCCTTCGTTTAGTCGACGCTATTTCTCGGAGGTTGCCGTTTCCATCGCGGAAATTACGTCATCGGTTCCGCGAAGTTCACGCGCTCGCTCATCAAACTGCGCGCCGCTACTACCGCTAAGGTAGAGCATCTCGGGTGACGCGACGTTGTGCGCCGTGCCGCAGATCGGATTCTGTGCATCGTTGTGCAAATAGGTGAAGGCGGCAAATTTGTCGTCCTTCTGCTGATCCGGCAGTGGGTAAGAGAGAATTGCGTGCTTCGTCAATTCGGTGAGGCCGATGTCGCGCGCCATGTCCTCGAGATCGGCGCGATCGTTCTGACGCATGAGGAAAAATTGGCGGCTGTTGCCGAAAACGGCCGAGCGGATGCGGCTTTCTTTGAAGCGGCCGTATTGCTGAACGATTGAGATGTTCCAGCAATTGAACTTCCGCATTTGCGCGTAGCTCTCTTTGACGATCTGTTCGCCGCCTGGAATGTCGAGCAGTCGCGCGACTTCTTCGTAGACGTTCCGCTTCCGCAATCGGCGCGGCATCGTGATGATGTGTTGCCGCGTGTAGTTGGTGATTAAGAATCCGGCAACAGCACGCAGTAGTTTCGCCGCTTCAGGGATGTAGCCCAATTCGAAGTGAGCGATTTTACCGGTGAGTGAGATGTTACTGATGCCGTCGAGCAGACACCCGTAGTTGCCATCGGCGCACCACGGCAATAGACGAGTCGCGAGATCTTCGGCGGCAGAGTCGGAGCCATCGAGCTGGATCAACTCTTGTAACATCCGATGCGTTGGATATTCCTCCGGCCGGAAGTAAGCGAAGGCGAGGTTCCGCACTTCGCGTCGCGTGTTCGGTTCCTTTAGGAACCGAAGTGTTTCTTCTTCGGTAATTTCGGGTAATTGCCGATCGCGTACGTCTGAACCGGCACGCTCGCGATCTCGAGTTTCTACAAATAGGTCAAGGAGTGTTGTGCCTGGCCGGGTGCGTTTCAGTTTTGCGAGCGCGCACGCATGCCGTGCAATTTCGATAACGCGATCCGCGTTGCGCCGGTTCCACTCTTCGAACGCATCGCCGTAGAGCAGTATGAGATACTTAGCGATCTGCGCTTCGCGCGCGAGCTGCTTGTCTTCATCGACACTGATGCCGGCGATCTTCGCCACGAGTGCCATTGCTGATGCGAGATGATCCGCGGTGAGCGGTAGTCCGTGGGTGTCGAGGTAGTTGATCGTCAGATCGCCGTCAGGTTGAATAATGATCGGCCGCGCGTTCGGCTCGACCGTCCGGGTGTAGATTTCATACGAGAGTCCTTCCTCGATGATGACAGTGTAATCATAGAAAGCTTCTGTCTGTGAGAGCAGGTCGCAGACAGTCACGCTCTTGCCCGCGCCGCTCATGCCGAGCAAGACGGCGTGCTGCGGGGTCTCGTTTCCTTTTGAACCGGAGAACGTCGTTACGCCGACGAGGTTGCGCTGGTTGCCTTCGTAGAGTGCTTCTGCGTGTTCGAGGTGACCGGTAAAGGTCGCGCTGAAGGGCAACACGTCCGCCAGGTAACGAGTCTCGGCGTAGAGCTTGCGGTGCGGATATCGGCCCCAGGGACAACCCGGCCAGCTTTGATAGAAGAGCTTCTTCGCCGTCGTCGGCAGCGCGCAAGCTAGATACTGCGCGCCGTTCATCCCGTTGATCGCGTTCTTGAGCGCGGCAGTTTTTGCGGCGAGACCTTCGCGCGTTGGGTCCCACGCACGAATGATATATTCCACGTTGAATGGCAACGTGTGTCCTTGCATCAGCGCCGCGATCTTCTTCTGCTTCTTCTCCATCGCGGTGAGAAGTGAGAGGCGCTTCTCGCTCGCGAAGTCGCCGGCCAATCGATCGTGCGCCTTCTCTTCACGGTTGATCTCCACGCGAGCGGAGAGCGACTCGATGTTTACCGTGATGTTGTAGTCGAGCAGCGGTAGCGCGGTGAGACGCTGCACCAAACCCGGATGTGTCACCTTCGGCCAACGGCTGAGCACGAGCACCGAATGATAAAAGCCGTCCATCCAGAAGCCTGAGCCCTCCGTCAGGCCTTGCGCTTCGCTTAGCCAGCAGTTCTCCTGCATCGACAGCTCTGGATCAAAGGTCTCGACTGTGTCGTAATCGAAGCGCGAGCCGAGCGACGGATTGAGGAATGTCGTGCAATGACGGTAATGATCCGCATCCTTCATTGGCGTAACGCGCGCGCCGGGGAAAATGTTCGCGAGCATCTGTTGGAGCTGCTCAAACTCCGTCGCCATCTCTTCCAACAACGCGCTGTAGTGCGCGTGCTGCTTCGACGCAGTCGCAATCAGCGCGGGTGACGTGTCGATCGCGCGCGAGAAGAAAAGCACGAGTCGCTGACGACGCAGTCGTCGATCGACCATCGCCTGCCAATAGCGCGCAAAGCGTTCGTTCCGGCAGCGGCGCGTCCAGACGTTCGTCGCGCGTTCCGTCTGCTCGTTATACCGCAGCAACTCTGCGCGATAATCCGAATCGCAGAACCACTGCACCTGCAGCCGCAGCTTCTCGTGCAGACACGAAAGCAGCAACGCGAGCTGATCCTGAAACGCGTTGAGATGCTCGGGCGCGGCGGCGCTCAGGTCCGCTGGTTCGATGACGAAACCTTTTGAGACATGACAGCCTTTGCGTAGCCCGTGGAAGACAATGAGGTCGCGAACGAAGTAGCCGTCAGGAGCAGATTCAAACATAAGTGGAACGAGAGGATGTGCGCGCATCGCGCGGAAATTCAGGACCGAAGCCGGAGCCTTTGAGCCACAACTCGAAGAGATCGATGTCGTAGCCAGACGGTTTGCCCTGGCGAAAGGCGAGTGCGTAGAGCACCGCGACGCCGAGCGGAATTAACGCCGGAACAACCGCGCTCAGCAGAGGCCAACGCCAGACGCTGAAAAGCATGAGCAGCGTCACGACGGCGGCGAACGCCCCGCCCGCGATGAACCAGAAGAGGTTACCTTCCAGTCCCCACGTCTTGCCGGCCGAGTCGTCCGCGCTGTTCGTCTCCGTGAAACGCAGCTCATGTGTCGCGCCAGCGCTCATTGAAACGCGCCGACATCGACGGTCGAACTTTCGAGACCGAACGCGGCAAAGAGCGCTTTCACGATCACCGGCGCGCCGGCGATGATCAGGCCGCCGATGATCGAAAGCTTGCCGGCGTCCGTGTCGCCGCGGCGAATGGCGAAGCCGCCGCCGACAACGCAGATCGTGCCGAAGATGAACCCGATCAGCATGACGATGCCCATCGCTTTGCTTGCGCCCTGGGCGAGGCCGCCAGCTTGCGCGAGCATGGGAAGGAACTGTTTCGCGAGAAGTGTTTTCATGTGGCGACGTTTTACCGCGCCGATGAGTGCAGGCTGCTCCGACGCGAGAGCGACCGTGCGATGCCGAAGCGGGCAGGCTGCGTTCGATGAACGCACTTAACATTTCAGCCGACCGACTGGAGCAACTCCGCCATCTCGAAGCGCACCTATGCGAAAGAATCAGAGGGCAAGATCACGTCGTTCCGCGCGTCGTCGCCGCGCTGCATCGCGGCGAACTCGGCCTAACGACTGCAACTCGTCCGCGCGGCAGTTTTCTTTTTTTAGGACCGACCGGTGTCGGCAAAACAGAACTGTCGATCGCGTTTACCGAATACTTGTTAGGCGACGACAAGCTCTTTCGTTTCGATATGTCCGAGCATCAAACGCAGGAGAGTGTCGGCGTTTTAATCGGCGGCCGAGTCGGAGAAGTCGGCCTGCTTGGAATGGCGCGCGCAAAGTCCGCGACTGGCACGTTGCTCTTCGACGAGATCGAGAAAGCACATCCGCGGGTGCTGGATCTCTTCCTGCAGATCCTCGACGCAGCGCGCGTGACGATGGCGAGCGGCGAAACGCTCGACCTCAGCGGCTTCTACGTGGTCTTCACGTCGAACATTGCCGCGTCAGAAATCCTCACGCTTCAGCATTCATCCTTCACGACGATGGAGCGTCACGTTCTCGCAAAGGCGCAGCGCACGCTGCGACCGGAGCTCTATGCACGCATCGCGGAGAAGCTGGTGTTCAACCGTCTCAGCTACGACGTGCAGATGGAAATCGCGCGCTTCCACATCGAGCGCGAACTCTCGTTCCTGCGCGACAAAGGCTTCCACCTGGTCGCGAGCCAACAGCTTGTCGCATTCATCATGCAACGCGGCTTCCATCCACGATTAGGAGCCCGTCCGCTGCGCGACGCGATCGAGAAGCACCTTCGCGGCGCAGTCGCCGACGTTATGCTCGCCGAAGTCCGTGCACGCACCTTCGAGCTTGTCGTCCGCGGCAGCGAACTCTTGCTGCGCCCATGCGAGGCAGCACGCTGACTGGAGAATGAGCCTCAACTGTTTCCGCTCGCCACGATTCCTCTCGCGTGAATCGATAACGACCTCCCGTCGGCGGGCGAGCACAGTCAAGGTGGAGCGCAGCGGAGCGAGCAATACCTTTACGGCGCACAGCGAGCCATACAATCGAGAGGGGATTCACGCGAGGCGATGCGCCAGCTTGCGATCAGCTCCCTCCCGTGATGATCTGCCCACCCGCAACGGAGCGGCTGGCATCCGCAGGGGATCAGAGGCGGAAAGCCTCGAGCGCGACAGGACGGCGCAGATGATCACACCTCCAACAGGCAAATTCGGAGTCTGTGCGGGATTCAGGGCGGGCAAAGTCTCCCGCGGCGTAGACGCATCAGGAGGGTTCGTGGGAACCTAGGTTACCGAACGACGTAATCACAAGGGGAACTCCGAGCGTCGTCAAAATCGTGCGTCAGTGATTCGGGCCTTGAAGAGCGTGCCGCGAAGAACATAGTCGGGAGATGAACGCGATTATTGGCTGGGTCGCGCCGCTTTTTTTTGCTGCAACCGTTCTCGCTGATCCGCGAGCGCCCATTCCTATGTCTAAACCCGAATCTGAAATCAAAACTCAAGCAACCGGCTCTTTCCAAGTGAAGATGACGCCGAGCGCGCTGCCCGGATCGCTGGCTCCTTCAATTGCCCGGATGACGATCGACAAGCAATTTCAGGGCGATCTTGAAGCCACGAGCAAAGGCGAAATGATCGCCCAAGGAGCTGGCGAATCGAAAGACGCGTCGAGCGTATATGTAGCTATCGAACGAGTGACGGGCACCCTGAAAGGACATCAGGGAACGTTTGTCCTGGTTCACCGAGGGACAATGAACGCTGGCGCTTTTACGCTGGATGTCGAGGTGGTGCCAGGTTCGGGAACTGGCCAGCTTGCTGGGTTGAGCGGCACGATGAAAATCATCATCGCTGACAACAAGCACTGCTACGATTTCGCTTACACTTTGCCGAGCCAGCATTGAAATAGGGGAGATTGTTCGGGGCGACGCTTAACAGAGAAGCAGTTCGTTGAGGCCGCGGGCGCATGTTGGCGGTCGAAGCACCGGTGTCGTGCGGCACAGGCGCGTCTAGAAAGACCAGGGTTTTTCTTATTAACCCGGATTGCCTTCTCGAAACTGCCAGATCCATGCGCCAGAGCCGATCGGTTTTCTCCGCGCTCGATGACTTGCAAAGGCGTTGAACCGTCGAACGCCGGGTTCGATTGGTCACCGGAAAAGTTTCTGGAGCATTCTACTGCCCGCCGTATTTCAGGCTGCCTTGGTCGTTCAGGATATGTTCGGGCGACGCGTGCTCCAGTTCCACCGCACGGAAAGTGACTCCTTCCCACGCCGACGGTTTCCGGGAGATTTTGCCCAGCCGGTAAACGAACTCGGCATAACGAGGATTTGGCCGGACGTTCATAGAGAGACGATTTCTTGGTTACGCGCCGCGACCTCGCGGCCGTTTATTACACGCTCCGCAACCTGCCCGGCTTCCCGGATTGGTAAATGCTCCGAATTGGCGAAATGCACAAAGAAAACTCTTTGACACAACATTTACGTTGTGTCAGCATTAGCTCAATGCTCCCTGCGTTCTCCGATGACGGCTTCCTGCCCGGGGGAATCCACTGGGCCGAATGGTCAGAAATCGCGTCGCGATTTGCTGGGAACAGCCACCGCGAGGCACTGCTGTATGGATTGGCCCGTGCTGTGGGATGCCTGAGGATGGCAGGATGCACAGCTGTCTTTATCGACGGCAGCTTCGTAACGCAAAAGGAGCACCCTGCAGATTTCGACGTTTGCTGGCTCGTCGACGGTGTCGACTTGGGCGCGCTCCGCAAAATCGAACCGGCGTTTTTCTCATTCAATAATCTGCGCGCCCTTCAAAAAGCGAAGTTTGGGGGGGAACTCTTTCCGGCGGGTGGCGCAGCCGAGACAACCTCGCCATTCAGAACTTTTCTTGAATTCTTTCAGACAGACAAGCTGTCGGGTCTCAGAAAGGGCATCGTCGGCTACAGACCTGCGAACAAATGATAAGCAACGAACGCCAGTACCGCATAACACGCGCTCGCCTCAAAGACTTTGAATCAGCGCTTTCTGAAGTCGCCGCGACGGGGACGTCTGCGACTGTCTCCAGCGAACTCTTAGCGCTCCAACAGGAGGCGCTAAGCAGCCAGAGGGAAGAACTGGCCGCCGAAATTGACGAATACGAACGACTTCGATCCGGAGAGCAAACTATCATCGAGGCTAGCTCACTAGCTGAGTTCCCGCGGGCTTTGATCGCCGGGCGCGTTGTGCGCGGACTAACGCAGAAACAACTCGGGGAAAAAATCGGCGTGAAAGAGCAACAGATTCAAAGGTGGGAATCTACCGGATATGCGAATACAACGTTCGGTCGGATCCGCGAGGTAGTCGCGGCAATGGGCCTCCACGTTCGGGAGGAAGTTTTCATTCCCAGCTCAGGTTTTACGGCCAAGAAGCTAATCGAGAATTTAAAAAAGGTTGGCCTTCGATCCGACGCCTTAATTAAGCGGGTTTTACCTGCAGAGATCTTTTCCCAGCTGTATCAAGATTCCGGATCGGAAGAGCAAGCAGGCGTTCTGTTCCAAGCGGCAGGTGTAATTGCGCGAGTATTCGGCCTTTCGGTTGCCGACCTCTTCAGCGAACGCGTCCCGCAGCTCGACCTACAGGCACTCGCCGTGGGGCGATACAAAATACCGGCTACTGCCGGCGAAGACGCAGTAAGCGCATATACGCTATATGCGCATTACCTAGCCGCCTTAACTGCACAGTGTGTCAACCACATCGCATTACTGCCTTTGCCTAGCTCGTGGCAGGAAGTCCATGCTGGGATCACCGGGGGTAGTGACGAAACTATCAGTTTCGACGCCGCCCTAGACTACGTATGGGGACTGGGAATACCAGTGTTGCCGCTGCAAGACCCCGGCACCTTTCATGGAGCAGTGTGGGTCATAAAGGCGCGGCCTATAATCGTTCTGAAGCAGGGCAGTCGCTTGGTCGCTAAATGGTTGTTCGATCTTCTGCACGAACTTGCGCACGTTGTTCAGCGAGTGAGGGCTGGGCAATTGACATCGCCTTTCGAAATCATCGAGGTACATCCGATCACTCCCGAACGCCGCGGTGCACCCGAAGAGGAGGAGGCGAACGATCTAGCCGAAGACGTACTTTTTCATGGTCGCTCTGAGGAGGTGGAAAAAGCCTGCGTGAACGCAGCGAAAGGCGATATCCGCAATCTCAAACGGATAGTTCCCGGGGTAGCCCGTCGCGAACACATTGAGGTCGGAGTACTCGCGAATCACATGGCGTTTCGGTTGTCACAGCAGGATGAGACGTGGTGGTCGACCGCGATGACTATGCAGGCTGGAGGCAAGGATCCATTTGCGGCGGCCCGGGGCCGACTGCTGACGGATATCCGGCTGAACGTTCTCAGCGAGGTTGATGCCAATCTTCTCCTGCGCGCATTTTCAGACCCATCTCCAGAAGGGGGAAATCGTTAATGCCAAAGGAACGTCAGAAACTGGAGCTATCTTGCACAGCCTCAAGCTGCGGCAACTCGCTACATTGTTATCGACCGACGCCGCAGATGAAACGTGAAGGTACTGAAGGCGCGTGTCGCTCGTGCGGTGACCGTTCACTTGAGTGGTCACGAATCCGGAACCTAGACGTAGACGACCTCGCTTTCGTCATCGCGGCTCTCCGGACGGAGTACATCCGCGCTCAGTTTTGGAGCATAGAACCGAATCAATGGGCGAAGAACTATGGGATTCGCAAGGGACGTATCGCTCTGCTAGACGGAACGGCCGTGTTCGTACGCAAACGGGTTGGTCCTCCCAAGGATGCATTCGATGGCAGGCGAGTGCCGTGGCCGCACAAGACGCCCGAGAAGATGAATCCCTATTTTTATGCACAACACGCTACGGCGACATGCTGCCGCACTTGCATTGAAACTTGGTACGGCATTGCGCCAGAGCAGTCGCTGTCAAATCAAGCGATTACTTTCTTCGCAGCTTTGATCAACCAGTTTGTCATCGAACGCTTTCCCGAGCTACCGGACTACCCGCAAAGCGTGCCCCAAATTCGTGATTCACTGCAGATACAGCTGCAGTCGCCGTGATCAAAACAGAGAACTTCTCGAAGCATTTGCGCGCTCGCGCTATTGATGTCGAAGGCGGCCGGCTGCTGATGACAGACTTACGTGGATCACAGCAAGAGCTGGATTTAAGCCTGCCGCCGAATTGCCACGGTTTCGGGCGGGTCCATCGTTTCCACCGAAGAACGAGTGTCGGATGGCCAGAAAACCCCCTTCCGCTGGAGCCAGCCTCGCGTGCTCTGGGGTGGGACAGACAGGAGTCGATGGCCGTGCAGGTATTCCAGAACGCAGCGTGTAACTGGCGGTGCTGGTACTGCTATGTTGATTTCGCTCTTCTGTCCGCCAATCTGAAACATTCAGCCTTTGTTTCCGCTGCTCAACTAGTTGAGTGGTATTTGCAACTCCCGGAGCGTCCCGTTGTTATTGATCTCTCTGGCGGACAGCCCGACTTAGTACCGGAGTGGATTCCATGGATGATGGATGCTCTTGCCGAGAGAGGTCTGTCAGAAAAAACGTTCCTCTGGAGCGACGATAATTTAAGCACTGACTACTTCTGGCGGTTTCTGTCGGAACAACAGCGAAATCGCATCGCTAGTTATGGAAACTACGCCCGCGTTTGTTGCTTCAAAGGTTTCGATGCGGAGTCTTTTTCTTTTAATACCAAAGCGGAGCCTGACCTTTTCAATAAACAGTTTGAGCTCTTTGGTCGGTTGCTGTCGGCCGGGTTGGATCTCTATGCCTACGTTACGCTGACGGGCCCGAGTTTGTTAAATATTCGCGAGAAGGTCGGCCGATTTTGTGACGAACTGCAGCAGATCCATCCAAACCTTCCGCTTCGAACCATTCCGCTCGAGATCCGTTCCTTCACTCCTTTGCGGAACCGTCTGCCTTCGATCAATGCTGACGCAGAGAAAGTACAGAAAGCTGCAATAGAGGCGTGGACGGTCGAAATCGAGCGTCGCTTTTCTTCTGACGTGAGACTGATAGGAATTTGCGATGTGCAGCTTTCCTGATCTTTCACATCCGTTGGCCGCCGCCGCCGACGAGCCGGCGTTAAAACGGCTAGTGATTGATTTCGTTAAGGACCACTTAACGGTGCATCCTCGTGCTAATTTTGCTGACCTTCTGAAGTGCTTGCCTGGTGTTTATCCCGCTACAGTTCTCACTGCGATGAGGTTGGCCCGTGACGGGTCTTGCAGTGCGCGGGAGCTTATCAAGGCTGAATCTGGAGAACGTAGACGGTCGCTTTCGGGAGCCGCCACCAAGACTGACGAAGTGCTTCCACATCCGCTTGATTCGGAGTGGCGGTTCACACCACGCACGGTCAGTGCGCTCCTCCGCAGAATGTCGTCGTGCTCATCAACCTCTAGCTTGTGGATCGGGCTGGGAACACCTTCAATCCTCAAGGGGAAGGACGAAGCCGGGCTGTCCCGACGAATGATCCTGCTCGATACGAACTCAGCTCTCGTGCATCTGTTTCCGCAACATGTGGCCACGGGTGATGCTTTATTATGCGACCTTGTTGTGGATCCTATTCCCCGCGTCACCGGAGACGTAATCGTTGCTGACCCTCCTTGGTATTACGAAGACATGGCCGCATTTCTGTGGGTGGCGCAGCAGGTTTGTCGTGTCGGCGGCCGGGTGATCCTAAGCACACCAAAGATAGGAACTCGACCGCGCATCGGTCGGGATCTCCAGAAGCTAGCTAAGTGGATTCGTTGCTTGGGGTTCGTAAGCGAAACTTTCGAGCGTGATGCCATCGAATATCAGTCGCCGTTTTTTGAAAAGAATGCGCTTCGAGCAGAAGGACTGTCGGCTTACCCCGAAAACTGGCGTACTGCTGACTTGCTCGTTCTCCGGTTAGAGAAAAACACCCGAGTTGCACGACCAAGGCCTTCCGAGTTTCGAAAGCATTGGCAAGAAGCTGCCTTCGGAACGATGCGGCTGCGCGTTCTGGAGAATAAACGAGGTGGGTTTTGTGATCCGAGCCTTCGCAGCCTGTCGGTGGGAGATCATCCTGTAAGCGTAAGCCGCCGAGATCCGCGCAAAGAAAAGGCGAAGATTTGGACATCCGGCAACCGCGTCTTCGATTGCGCCGGAGCAAAACTTTTCCTAGCTATAGCGCGGGCGCTCGAGACGGATCAGTGTCCGGCTGCAGCCGTTGAGGCGTCGATCGGGCGTCCCCTCAAGCCCAAGGAGTTGACGCGCGTTGACATTGCGGTTCGACAGTTACAGCAACTCGCCGCCAGCGAAAACGCGGAGTTTCGCGCAGACCAAATTCGGACACCACAGGACAGTGTTCCGCACGACGCGGCCTCATCGCATTCTAATAAGTTGGACGTGCGCGACCTCTCAAGCCCGTGGCGATTTGGTGCCCCGCCCGATGTAGGCATCCATGTCGCCGTTTTTGTCGAGCCGTTTCTAGGCTTCGTTCTTAATGGCAAGAAAACCGTGGAGTCGAGATTCTCACTGACTCGCAGAGCGCCATTCAAACAGGTCGACGTTGGTGACTTGGTGTTGCTCAAGAAATCGGGGGGTCCAATCGTCGGATCTTGTCGAGTGGCACAGACCTGGTTCTACGTGATCGATCCCGCATCTTGGACGCAAATTCGCAGAGAGTTCGCGCAAGCGATCTGCGCGCAAGACTCGACTTTCTGGATCGAACGCGCGCACGCAAAATACGCCACTCTTTTGCGAATCGACGACGTGCACGCCTTGCCTCCGGTTAAGTTTGCGAAGAAAGATCGACGCGGCTGGGTGGTCATCCGTCGATCTGAAGCGAAGACTGCGTTTAATCTTTTGTGACAGCTAACTTGTTGGTCGGAGTCGCTGGGCTGCCAGGATCCGGAAAAACCACTCTCGCAATGGCTTTGGCGCCTCAGCTTCGCGCTAGTTTGTTGAGCTTTGGCGATTTCTTTAGACATATAGGTGCGGGAGCGGATCTACAGACGTTCGGCCGCGAGTATGTAATCAAGAATAAACCTGCTGATGTAGTCGACGAGTTTCTCGCATTCTATGCCGCGATCCCCCTAAGCCGCTGCGTTATTGAAGGGATCAGGCACGTAGCAATCTGGCGGGCGCTCCAAAAGCGCGCTGAGAGTGCGCGTCTTGTGTTCATCGACATCGAAAAGCCCGCGTTGCTAAATAGGCTCATGGCACGATCGGCTATTGACCTAAACGATGCGCGCCGTCGTTTAGATCACGCCGTCGAAAGCGAAGTAATGGATCTCCGCAATGCGGCAGAGATTGTCTTGAAACAACATTCCAGAGCGCTGGCCGTTGCGGCTGTAATGGACGAGCTTGCCAAGCTGCGGTAGGGAATTCACATGGACGTTATTGCCGTTGCTGGCCGAACGGGCGCCGGAACTTCCGTCGTAGCAAAACTGATGCGGCACTATCCCGGCGTATCTGTCGTCAGTTTCGGTGATTTCTTGCGCAAGCAGAGCGGAGGCACTGCCAATCTTCAGGATTTCGGACAGGCTTTCCTTTTGGAGCAGGGTCCGGCCGCGATGGTCGAAGGTGCTCTGGCTGGAAGGCGTCCGAGCGAAGATCGGACGTTGATCATCGACGGCCTACGACACGAAGAAGTTTGGGTTGTCCTGAAGAATCGGTTTCCTAACAGCAGGCTGTTATGCGTAGACCCGCGAGAAGAAGTTCTCATCCAAGCGCTGGTAGATGAAGGTAAGGTTGATGTCTCTGAAGCGCGCAAACGTGTGGGCCATCCCGTCGAGCTAGGAGTTTCGCGTCTGGTTCTCAAAGCGGATTATGTAACGAGGGGCGAGGACCCATCCCAATCCGAGGAGATCGCAATGCGTGGTTTGGTTGCAATGATTGATCCTGGAATAGTCCCCGACTCGATCCAGGAAAAGTTTTCGCGATCCGTGCTGCATGATAAGCCGGATCGAAATTCACGAAGGCAGCTTTTGATGTCTCGCGCGCTCTCTAGGGGAAGGCGTGCAATTTTTGAGCTGCTCACCAGGGAAGGCGGCTGCGAGCAAGCGCTAGGAGTGGCAGCGCGGTTAGCTGTGTCTGAAGAGGAAGTTTATGTACACCTAAAACAGGGATCTCTTTTCGCGGTTACTGGATCCGAAAAGGAGGCCGAATTTCCGATTTGGCAGTTCACTAATGGAGATGTACTTCCTGGCTTTCCCAAAGTTCTCGCTGCATTGTCGGGTCATAACGACTTAGCGAAACTGCGCTTTTTTCTCAGCGGTAACCACCTTCTGGCGGGCGAGTCGCCATTAAAGGCTCTTCGGGAAGACCGCGTGGAGGAGGTAGTCAGAGCCGCCGAGCGATATTTGGTGCAGGGAGCGGCTTAGGTTGGTCGACATTGCGCCACACCCTGAGCCGCCATGGGACCTTCCCAAGCGTCGCCTCCCCCTTGTCCATCGCGGCGGTGAATGGCTGCGAATTCACAACATCAAGCGCGGACCAATTTATTTTGGTCGGTCAGGTGCAAACCGATTCGATGCGCCGGGCGACGAATACGGCGTGCTTTATGTGGGAGCGACTTGCGAGGCAGCTTTTATTGAGACATTCGGTCATGCGACTGGAGTCAATTTTGTTCAGCAGTCGGAGCTAGATGTCCGCGCAATAAGTGTAATCGGTATCACCAGAGACCTTGCGCTCGTTGACCTAACTGGCCACGGTCTTGCGCGAATTGGCGCTGACGAACGGATCTGCAGTGGCTCACAGATAACAGGGCGTCTCTGGTCGGCTGCGCTCTATGAACATCCCAGCAAACCGGATGGCCTTCTTTATCGGGCAAGGCACGATCCGTCGCAATTGTGTGCGGCCCTATTCGATCGGACGCAGTCTAATCTTGTTCTAAAGAGCACTGCGCCCTTGAGTGAACCGGCCTTTGCAGATCAGCTACTAGGCCTCTTACACAGGTATAACTTCGGCCTAGTCTGACTCAAGCTGAGACTCCGTTCGAGTCGAGTCATGCAGCCTGTTCGACTCAGAGCGCCCCCGCGAGGGTTAAGACGGAAAAGCGCGAGATTACCTCAATGCGACCACAATTGACCAGCCAATCCGCGAATGATTCTGAAAGGACAGTCACTTTACATCCCGACTGCGCGGGGATGACCGGGTCGAGGACTTTTTCCATTCGAAACAGTCTTTGACAGCCTTTTTTCGACGACCTCATCGATCGCTGGCAGTGCTTCTGCCGCGCTCGCAGCTGCTTGGTTTTTCGTAATGTCGAGAGCGGCGATAATCTCCTGCTGCCGTTTGGTCGCGGCAGCGAGCTTATCCTCGTGCTCGAAAGGTTGATCGAGTTGTTTGGCTAAATCGGCGGACTGACGCCGGGATTGCGCGAGATCGGTTTCGCGTTCACGGAGGCGGTCTTCGAAGCTGTCCAGTGCGTGCTCGAGCGATGCAATTGTTCCCGTGGCGCTTTCGCTCACGTTGGCGCGGTAACTGTGTTTGCCGTGGATGACAAGTGTGGCGCGTTCGTCGAATCGTTCGATGGAAACAGGAAATCCTCCGATGTTGCCGATTGTCTTGGAAGATTCGAACGGCTTCAGCGCCGCAGCGAAGAAGACGAGCGCGCGGCCGCCTTTCACGCGATCGGTAAAAGTTTCGTTCTTCACTGTCATCGAAAAGTTGTCGCCGCGCGTGCTCGTGCGATTGCACAGATCTTCGCGAATGTTTGCAATTTCGCGTTCCGTGATCGTGGCGTTGTCGCCGATTCGTCGGATGCGGTAACGCATTTGATACAGGCTTTCCGCGTGCTGCCTCTTCAAACGAGTCAGGCGCATGACTTCCGCGTCGATGGTTGCTTTCTCGATCACGAGCGGATTGCCGGACGCGATCGCTTTTACTTCGGCATACGTGAGCGCGGCTGAATCCACGTCTTCCGCGCGACGCACCGTCGCATCGCCGGTCATCACCTGAGCGATGAAGCGGCACTTCGTTTCGAGCGTCTGCCACATGTACGCGTCGAAGCTTCCCTCGGTCACATAGCGGAAGATCTTTACGTAATCGTTTTGGTTTCCCTGCCGAATGATTCGGCCTTCGCGCTGCTCGATGTCGGCAGGGCGCCATGGCGCATCGAGATGATGCAGCGCAACGAGTCGTTTCTGAACGTTGGTGCCCTCGCCCATCTTTGCCGTGCTGCCGAGAAGCACGCGCACTTTGCCTTCACGGACTGAATGGAACAGCGACGCCTTGGACACGTCGTCGTTCGCGTCTTGCATGAATGCGATTTCGCCCGCAGAAATGCCGCGCTCGATCAGCTTCGAGCGAACGTCGTCGTAGACCGAGAACCACCGACTGCCTGGCTGGGGAGTGGAGAGATCGCAGAAAACAAGTTGGGCGCCTTTGGTCGGTGCGGAGTCGAGCCAGATTTGGTGGATCTTCTCGACGGCGAGGTTGGTTTTCGAATCGGGGTTGTCGCGGACGTGCGGGAGAACCAAGCGCATATCGAGCGCGGCTTTGCGTCCTTCGGTGGTGATCTTCAGCATGTTGTCGTCGCGCGGATCGACTCGACCGCTTTTGATTCTTTCCGTGCGTTTCACGAGCTGATCCACGAACCGCTTCAATTCCGGAGTGCTGGGCGCGCCGACGGTGATTGGCCGCCCTTGGTCGAGCTTCGGCACCGGCAGCTTGAGCATCTCCGCGGTTTGAACATCCGCGACCTGCCGGAACTGCTGCATCAGCTCAGGGACATTCACGAAGCGCGCGAACCGGCTTTGTAATCGGTAGCCGCTCCCGTCCGGGCTCAGTTCCATCGATGTGACTGCTTCGCCGAATGTCCCGGCCCATGAATCGAAATGCTGGAGTGAATTACGGCGGAGCGTGTTCATCTGCAAATAGCGCTGCATGGTGAACATCTCGGCCATCGTGTTTGAAATCGGCGTGCCGGTGGCGAATACAACGCCAGCGCCTTTGTTCCGTTCCTGGATGTGCTGAACCTTGAGAAACAAATCGAACGCGCGTTCTGATGCGGTCTGCGGCAGACCGGCAACGCGCGTCATTTTCGTGACGTAGAAAAGGTTCTTGAATTTGTGCGCTTCGTCGATGAAGAGGCGGTCGATTCCCAGCTCTTCAAACTTGAGTGTGTTGTCCTTCTTTTGCTCGGCGGATAGGCCCTCCAGCTTTGCGATCAGCCGCTTCTTCACGCGCTCAAGCTCTTTCACGAGTCGCGTTCCGCGATCAGCGCGCTCTTCGCGAATCGCCGTTTCGATCTCGTCGATCTGACGCGCGATGAAGTCGCGACGTGTATTCAGCGAGACCGGTATTTTTTCGAAACTCGAATGCGTCACGATGACGGCGTCCCAGGTTCCAGCTGCGATTCGGCTGAACAATCTTGCGCGGCGGGAGGCCTCGAAGTCGTCTTTTCCGGCGACGAGAATGTTTGCAGTCGGATAGAGCGTGAGCAGTTCTGAGGAGAACTGGGCGAGCATGTGATTCGGCACGACGAACATCGGCTTTGTGGCCAAACCGAGTCGCTTCAGCTCGATGCCCGCAGCGACCATCGTGTAGGTCTTTCCCGCGCCGACCACGTGCGCAAGGAGGGTGTTGTCGCTCTGCACGATTCGCCAAACGGCGTTCTTCTGATGCGCGTGTAGTGCGATCTGCTGGCTGCTCGAAGGCAGCGTCAGATGGCATCGATTTCCGATGCGGTGAGGTCTTCTGGTTGGACGGCTTCAAGCGCAGTGACGTTGTCGTGGTAACTCGGATCGGTAGCTGCAATGTCGCGTGCGGTCCGTAATTTATCGCGAACGTCGCCGGCGAGATACTGATCGTCCGTTTCCCACTGCTGTGTTTCTGGATTGCGATAGATCAGTCCTTTCAGTTCCGGGAGAAACTCGTTAGGCGGCCGTGATAGAAGCGTCTCCATCCGCGCCAGGTCAATGCGTCCGAGTTCATTCAGTGAGAGCACGAGTGCATCGTGCGCTGATTCTGCGGCGCGAGGTCGTTGCGCCTGCTGGATGGTTCGCTCACGAAAGATCGCGGCTTTGCTCGCTCGCTTGGTGTCGTTGTCGTACTCCTCAAGAGAGCAGAGCAGCGGAAGATCTGGATCGCCGCGGAAGGCGCGGCGGTTGGCGCTCTCGTTGATCGCGCCGAAGCGGGAAACGAAACGATCGTAGATTGAATTGAGTTGCTGTCGTGCTTGGACGATTTCCTCGTCGCCTGAATCGGCGAGCTGCGTGCGCAGGACTTCGCGAACGGCACTGCGCACTGTGATCAAGCCGCGGATTCTGCGAGCCGTCTCATCAGCTAAATTCGCGACAGGTGTGAGCGTCCCTGCCGTACGGATGACGATGACGCCGTCGTGCAACGCCAGGGCGTTTTCCTTCACGTCGTCAGGCGCGATGATTACCTCCGCGCTCTCCCGCTCCGTTGGGATTTGCACAGCGCGGTAGATGCCTTGTGGCAATGAAGCGATTGCTTCGCGGAGTGCTTCCGCTAGATCACGTCCATCGGGCACGAGTGCGGGCTCGTTCCTCCGATACATGGTGCCGGAGTTCGCCATGTGACCGAGCATCATGTGCGGGTTGTTCGCGAAGTATTCGTTAATGCGAAAGCTGATGCCGTCGCGGTTCACGTGCTCGGCTAGAGTCAGCCAGGCCAGCCCGTTCGACTGCTCACCTTCAAGACGCTTCCGCAGAAATACGATGTCCGTCGTTACTTCGGTGTTCGCGTTTTGTTTGAAGGCGGTGTTCGGGAGGCGGATCGCACCGACGAGATCAACTCTTTCGTGCAGATAGCCACGCAGCCTGGTATCAACTTTGTCGAGCGTGCCCTTGGACGTGATGAATACGACCAGCCCGCCGGCTCGCACCTTCTCGATCGCCTTCGCGAAGAAGTAATCGTGAATCAGGAAATTGCGGCCGTTGAACTGCGGATCGTGCAGCTTGTAATCGCCGAAAGGGACGTTTGAAATTGCGAGATCAAATGAGCCGTCGACAAGACTGGCAGCCTCGAAACCTTGCGCACGAATGTCTGCTTGCGGGTAGAGCTTGAGAGCGATGCGCGCGGTGAGTGGGTCGACCTCGATGCCCGTAAGTCGCGAGCGCGCATGCATCTCGTCGGGCATGAGCCCGAAGAAGTGTCCGATGCCGAGGGAGGGTTCGAGGACTCGGCCGTGCTCAAAGCCGAGTCGCTCCGCGGCCTCGTAAATCCCACTGATTACGGTCGCGGAAGTGTAGTGAGCATTCAGCGTCGAGGCGCGCGCTGCTTCATACTGACTGTCGGTCAGCAGGCTCTTAAGTTCTGCACGCTCGACTTCCCAGTCGGTTCCGGGATGCTGCGCGAAGACCTGCGGGATACCGCCCCAGCCCACGCATTTTACCAGGATCCGCTTCTCATCATCCGTGGCCGCGCGGCCTTCCTGGTCGAGCCTGTTCACCAGCTCGATCGCCACGAAGTTGTCGCGACACTTCTGCTTGAGCGACCCTTCGCCGAGTCTGTCCTCGGCGCGGATGCGGTAGTTGCAGGCGCTTAGCTCTCTTCCGGCGGGAGGAGAATGTATCGCTCCCGAATCATCTCCCAGGCCGTGTCGTGCGCCTGCTGCGGAGTCATCTTCTGCTCCGTTTCCAGCTGCCGGGTGAGCGCTTCCATTTCGTCCAGCGTGATCTCTTGCGCCTCGAAGAGCGCTTCCATCAAGGTGCCGTTCGCCTCCATTTCGCGAACCATTGCTGGGAGAAATTCCCGCCAATGGCGTTCGGCCATGAGTCCGTATTGAGTCAGATAGATTTGTTCGGCCATTCGAATTGCCAAAATCAAAGAGGCTGAGTTGATCGTCGCGACTCGCGACTTTTCCATTGCGCTTGAGCATACACGACGAGAGACAACTCTCGTCGTTGAAAGGCGACGAACGGCTCTAGCCTTTGAGCAATTCGGCTGTTTCCTGAAAACAGACCATTGCGGCATTGAATTGCGCAGGCACCGCGCTCCACGCGATTCGCCGCGATCTCATCTCACGAAGCATCTCTGGATTTCGTGCGGTGATAATAGCGAAGGGCTTTGTCGCGACTCCCGCAATCTATCATGTCGCACCAACGGCGACTGCGATTGCGGCTCGTATCATGGAAGATCCAATTGCATGACCGGCAATGGCCGATTCGCGTGTGATCGGCGCTGGTGAGAACGTAAGCGGCATTCCATATGACCGGAGCGAGGATTTCGGTCAGCGACTCCGGATTCGCCCAGATCCATCGGTGGCTGGTCGGATCGATGCGCCGGAGCACAGAGATCTCATAAACCAGCGTGTTCAGTGTCTCGATTGCAGCTCGCGAGGAGCGCTCGGAAAATGCGAGCGGTCTCAAGACGTTTTGAAGGTCACTTCGAACCTGACGCACCTGCTCCAGTTCTTCCCTAAGTTTGGCTTCCGACCGCCCTTCGAGAATGGCGCGGTTCGATCGGCTCAAAATTCCTGCGGCCTCTGCCCAACGCGTGACGTTGCAGGGCCGGTCCAACCAGTCATGTTCCCGGGTCGTGGCCGGCCACGAAACTGTGTTCACCAAATCGAAGCTAATCTCGCCACCGACCAGCTTGTAGGTGCCCTCATAGTCACCGGGTTCTAATGAGACGGAATCCACGTCCACACTATTTCGCAGAAAACGCATTTTACCATCTAAATCAATTTGACACGTAAAGATTCCACGCCTCTATACTTTACCTATATGCGCCGCTTAGACAGTAAAGCAAACTCGCCGGTCCGCCGCTCAGCTGCGCTCTCGGATTGCATTCCTCCTCAGCTCTATTTCGTCGGCTCCGCCATCTTCCACTACCTGGGGCCATCGTTCGCGGTCCTCCTCTTTGCCCGCGTGCCGGTGAGCGGGGTGGCGTGGCTACGAATCGTATCCGCGGCTCTCGTCTTCGTGCTGTGGCGCAAACCTTGGCGGGCGTTTGCGAAGACAAATAACGAAACCCGGTGGCTCATCGTCTGCCTGGGCGCCGTCTTTGCCGTGATGAACTACTCGTTTTACTTCGCCATTGATCGATTACCGCTGGGCACGGTGGCCGCGATCGAATTTATCGGCCCAATCGCGCTGGCTCTGATCGGCGCTCGTAGCTGGCGCAATCTGATGGCTCTCGGACTCGCGGCCGCAGGAGTTTACTTCCTCACCGATATCCGCTTTGCCGGTGAACCATTGGGGTTCGCCTGGGCATTCGCGAACGCGGTGCTTTTCACTCTCTACATCGTTTTGGCGCATCGCGTTTCACGATCCGATCCTGCCACCAAGCCTATCGACCGGCTCGGAGCAGCCATGCTCGTCGCCGCCGTCGTTATCACCCCTCTCGGTCTCAAAGACGCGATGCCTGCTCTGCTCGATCCCGTCGCGCTCCTTGCGGGATTCGGCGTTGGAATTTCGTCCTCGGTCATTCCGTATGCCTTCGATCAGCTTGCCATGACAAAGCTTGCGCGTTCGACCTATGCTCTCTTCGTAGCGCTTCTCCCCGCCACAGCGGTGGTCATCGGAGTTATCGTCCTTCGACAGATTCCAAGCTGGCTGGAACTCGGCGCAGTTGGATTGGTTATCGGCGGCGTGCTGCTGCATCGGCGACTCTGCGGCAGCGAACACGGATGTCGGTAATTAACCTGAGACCAACACGCGATTGGTAGATGTCTAACCTAAGTTAAACAAGCAAAGTTATGAAATACACCAATCTCGGTCGATCGGGACTTAAGGTCTCGCGCATAGCTCTGGGTTGCATGAGCTATGATCGAGTAGGAAAGAATTGGCATCTCGATGAAGAAGGTGGTCGAACCTTTATCCGCGAAGCTTTGGAACACGGAATCAATTTGTTCGATACCGCCAACATGTACTCAGGCGGTGAAAGCGAAGAAGTCCTGGGACGTGCCATTCGCGACCTCACACGGCGGGATGAGGTTGTTATCGCGACGAAGGTCTTCTTCCCCATGCGTGCCGATGCCAACGCTCCTGGCTTGTCACGGAAATCGATCATGACTGAGATCGATGGAAGCTTGAAGCGCCTTGGAATGGACCACGTGGATCTATACCAAATCCATCGTTGGGATGCTCACACCCCGATCGAAGAGACCCTGGAAGCCTTGCACGACGTGGTAAAAGCAGGAAAGGCGCGCTACCTCGGCGCATCGTCGATGTTTGCCTGGCAGTTTTGCAAGGCTCTGCATCTGGCCGACCGCTTTGCCTGGACACGGTTCGTTTCGATGCAGCCGCATTACAATCTCCTCAATCGCGAAGAAGAACGGGAGATGTTGCCACTCTGCCTCGAAGAGGGCGTCGGTGTTCTCCCGTGGAGCCCGCTCGCCCGCGGCCGTTTGGCACGCCCCTGGCAGGCTCTCTCAAGCACTGATCGCGTCCGCACCGACGAAACCGCGCGGCAACTCTATGCGGGGTCCGAAGCCGCGGATGAAAAGGTTGTCGGAAAGTTGGGCGAAGTGGCAGACAGACGAGGTATTCCGCGGGCGCAGGTGGCGCTTGCCTGGCTCTTACACCAACCAGCCGTGACCTCCCCGATCGTCGGAGCGACGCAAGTCGCTCACCTTGATGATGCGGTCGCCTCTCTTGATGTAAAACTCGATCCGGAGGAACTGGCTTTACTAAATTCTGAGTATACGCCTCACCCAATCTTGGGTTTCGAATAGAATACGCGAGAGACGGTCTGCGTGTTCGGTCATCGGAGCCACCCTTCGATGTCTACCGCCGCGTTGTGCGGGGTCTCAATACGTCCGCTGTGTTTCAGAGCGGCGAACTCTTTTCACATGAACAACAAGTCGATTTTTTCCGCTGCCATTCTGATTTTCTTTTTCGCTTCGATCCGCGCGACGGCTCAGGAAAAGATCGAGCGCAAACAATTGCTTGAGGCTCAAATCGGCGCTCAGACCGTTTCATCGGTCGATGTGCGGGAAATTATTTTCAAACCATCACAAAAGACCGGGCTGCACCGTCACCCCTGCGCGGTCATCAGTTACCTCGCAGAAGGAACGATCCGGTTTCAGATCAAGGGCCAGCAATTGCAAACTCTCCACGCCGGTCAGGTCTGCTACGAGCCCGCCAACACCGTCATCGAACATTTCGACAACGCATCGGATCAAGCGCCTGCGAAATTCGTTGCTTACTATTTATTAAATGGACAAAAGGAACTGATCGAGATGTTGCCCGAGAAAGCGTCTGGCTATTGAGGAACGGACTTTCGCGCGTGAATCTCTCAAGCGTGTGCGAGCATCGCAATCAGGAAGGAATTGAATGGGCGAAGGCTCGCAGCGCGACCCGCGACGTGTCGTCGAACGGCTGGTCGAGCGCGGCTGCGTTTACAACGTGGACACGATGGAAATGATCTACGATGACCGATCAGTACATCCTGTTCGTCGAGGCCGGGGGCTCCATGCACCGCGTGGCTCGCGAGGAAGATCATCGCCAAATTCCGCCGCTGGGCGGTCGAAGGCGCTTCGCTGCTGCCGCCAGAGGCCGAGTTCCTGCACGGGATCGCGGCCGGGAACGCGGCCGTGCTGCTCCCGTCAGCGCATGAAGGCGGACGAGCCCCTAAACTTTATGAGCTGCGACTGCGCGAGCTCGGCGACATTTGGAAAATAAGCGGCGAGGCCGTCTCGCCAAGGGCGGCGAATTACACTCGCCGTCGGACTTCGACGCCGATACGAATGTCGGCAATGAGGGATGATCATGCATGAGATCAGCGCGGAAGACCCACATCGGCGACGCAGAATGCGCGTGCCGGACGCAGAGATGAGCTACGTGGACGTGGGATCGGGCATGCCGATCGTCTTTCTACACGGCAACCCAACGTCATCATACTTATGGCGCAACATCATTGCCGACGTGAGCAAACGCGGGCTGTCTTGCGCCTGACCTCGTAGGGATGGGAAGATCGGGTCCTCCCCCTACGCAGGCCTACAGGTTCGTCGACCACGCGCGCTACCTCGATGCTTGGTTTGACGCGCTGGCTCTTGAGGAGCCGGCCGTTTTCGTCCTCCATGATTGGGGTTCGGCTCTCGGATTCTATCGCGCAATGCGGCATCCGGATCAGGTCGCCGGAATCGCATACATGGAGGCAATCGTTCAGCCGAGGGAATGGGAGGACTTTCCCGAGGGTCGCGATCGGCTGTTCCGGTCAATGCGAGGCCCGGACGGCGAGCGATTGGTGCTGGAAGAGAATTTCTTCATCGAGACGGTTCTCCCCAAAAGCGTGTTTCGCCTGCTGGGAGAAAAGGAGATGGCGGCTTACCGCGCGCCTTTTCCGACGCCCGCTTCTCGGCTTCCGACGTTGGTTTGGCCGCGCGAGCTCCCCATCGCCGGAGAGCCGGCCGACGTGGTTGCGATCGTCAACGCTTACGGCGCGTGGATGGCGCAGAGCGACAAACCAAAGCTGTTCATCAATGCCGAACCGGGGACGCTGCTGGTCGGCAAAGCCCGCGACTTCGCCCGCTCGTGGCAGAACCAGACTGAAGTCACGGTGCGAGGTCTCCATTACCTCCAGGAGGACTCTCCGGATGAGATCGTGGATGCACTCTCCCGGTTTCTCGAAATGATTACCGTGAAGGGTCATAAGGCATGACCGAGCCTCGAACTGGGACGTGATCGCGCGGGAGCGGGGCGGCCGCCGCGTTCTGCAGTGCCCAACCTTGTGCTTGTGGGCGCTCAAAGATGATCTGGAAGAACTCTACGGAGACGTTCTCACCGTCTGGAGGCCCTGGGCGAAGAAACTGAGCGGGCGAGGGATGGAGTGCGGTCACCACATGGGTGAAGAGGCACCTGAAGAACTCGCTCGCGAACTCCTGGCGTTCCTCTCGCCTCGCTCGATCGGCGCTTCGCATTAGCAGCCCAGACCTACCCGTGCTACTAACCTCGTAAAGCCCTAAAGCCCATGGCAACCATTACGATTGAGAGCTTTGATCAGTGCGGTGAACAGGCGGTGATCGATCTGATCGTCTCCATCCAACGGGACGAATTCGGCTTTGACATAACAGCGGAGGATCAACCTGACCTGCGCTCCATCCCTAGCTTCTACCAGAATGGCCTTGGAGGGTTTTGGGTCGCCAAGAGCAATGGGACCGTCGTCGGCACCATCGGACTAAAGGACATCGGGAACGGGGAAGGCGCCTTACGAAAAATGTTCGTCGCAAGCTCGTTTAGAAGTGGCGAGTTCAAAGTAGGACCCCGCCTGCTCGATCGACTAATCGATCAAGCTGGAAAGCAAGGTTGCACAAGACTCTTCCTGGGAACAACGGAGGAGTTTCGGGCTGCTCACCGCTTCTACGAGAAGCATGTCTTCGTCCAAATACCCGCTGAATCATTGCCGCCGGCGTTTCCGAGAATGGCCTTGGACACGAGATTTTACATGAGACCTCTCGGATAGCGAAGCTTGCGCGTGCGACAAACAAAATCAGGAGGAATCGAATGAGCGAAGAATGGCAGAAGGATTCGCGAAGCGTTGTCGAACGGCTGATCGAGCGCGGCAGCGTTTACGACGTGGATTCGATGGAGATGATCTACGACGACGATCAATATATTCTGTTCGTCGAAGCCGATGGTTCTGTGCGGCGCGCGGCCCGCGCCGAGACCATCGCGAAATTCCGCAGCTGGTCGGTTGAACGCGTCCCACCATTGCTGACCGAGGCCGAGTTCCTGCACGTCGAGGTCACGGCCGAGAACGCGGTCGTGCTGCTTCGCCGCCGGATGAAGGCGGGAGAGCCTTCCAATCTCTACGAGCTAAGACTGCGCAAACGCGGCGACATTTGGAAGGTAAGCGGCGAGACCGTTCTGCCGTGGGTGGCGAAGGAGGACTGAATGTGAGGGCGCGCTTCCGGCCAAGTCGCGAGACTCTCGAAGCCGATCAAAAACTCGCGGCTTTGACTGAAGGAAGCCTCTTCACGCTTTAGCGGAATTCTTACGCAGTCTCCAATGGGAGCGACCCCGGACGGGCCTTTGACGCCGCGTGCTTATGCAGGAGCCAATCCGTTCCTTTAATTCAGTTTGCCCGTTGACGCTTCCGGAAGGCCGCGACCTTCGCCCTGTTTCCGCAGGCCGCTGCGCTGCAGAACAGACGGCGATGCGCCTTTGTTCGATCGAGGAACCAAAGCGTGCACGTCGGGCCGGCGCACCGTTTCACGAGCGTGGGTTGCTCGGTCACGATGAACATGGCTATTTGCGCAGCTACCAGGGCAATTAGATCATCCGCAGCCCCGATTTCGAGACGCTCGGTCATCTGCAACCCGCCCTTCGTCACGACCAATTCGCGGTAGGAACTGGCTCGCTCGATCAGGGCGTTCAGACGCCGAACCTCCCTCTCGTAGTTAGCGGCAGGGGCATCACGCCACTTAGAGATCCATTCCTGGACCCATTGCCGAACTTTTCGTGCTTCCGCGGCAGCGGCATCCAGGGCCTCGGTGTGGAAGCGGCGTTTCCAGCGGGCTGCATCGTCCGCGTCTAGGAGAGCCGCGCGTACCAGCCAATCAATAAACGACCGGCCGTCGCCGATCGCCTCGGCGGGCGCGCCGTCCGGCGTGAAGCTGGTGTTGAGGAAATCCATCACAGAATTTCCTCCGAGAAACACGGGCTCCCTGGGGAGAGCGGCGGCGTTGTGCAAGCGAGACATCAAGGCTCAGGAGTGTAACGATTAAAATATGCATTGACAAGTTACCCGAGACTGTAACTTTGGAATATGCATTTAATAAGTTACACGTCCTTGCGGACTGTTTTTGATCGCCGGCACGAAAAGATCTCAATCAAATTCCTGCCCTCCACTGCTGCGATAATCGCGATCCAGGCCATCGCCTGCGCGTCCTTCATGCTTGCAGGATTAGCCCGCGCGGAACGACAACCGCTAATCGGTCGCCTCGACTCCGGCGTGACCCATTACCGGACGATCAAAGTTGAGGGCGTCGATATTTTTTACCGCGAAGCCGGTCCTGCCGATGCGCCTACAGTGGTGTTGCTGCATGGCTTCCCCGCTTCTTCGCACATGTTCCGCAACCTCATCCCGGCGCTTGCCGACCGCTACCATGTGATCGCGCCAGACTATCCCGCGTTCGGCCAGAGTGCGGTCCCCGCTCGCACGGAGTTTGACTATACTTTCGCCAAGTTCGCTATACTGATGGACGGCCTGTTGCAACAACTCGGCGCAAAACGGTACGCCCTCTACGTGCAGGACTACGGGGCGCCAGTCGGCTACCGGCTTGCGCTCATGCACCCGGAACGAGTGACTGCGCTCGTGGTGCAGAACGGCAACGCTTACGAAGATGGAGTGAAGGGAGCGTTCTGGAATCCGATTAAGGCTTACTGGGCCGACGGCTCGAAAGAACACCGGGAAGAATTGCGCGCCGGACTAACCCTGGCGGCGACAAAATCGCAGTATCTTGACGGCGTTCGCGATGTCACGCGGGTGGATCCAGACAACTGGCTGCACGATCAGACGCTGCTCGATCGTCCGGGCATCGCCGAAATCATGCTCGACCTGTTCAAAGATTACGGCACGAACGTCGCGCTTTATCCGCAATTCCAAGCCTTCTTTCGCGAGTACCATCCGCCGACTCTCATCGTTTGGGGACAGAACGACATCATCTTCCCAGGCGACGGCGCGCGTGCCTATCTGCGTGACCTGCCGCAAGCTGAGCTGCATCTTCTCGACACCGGCCACTTCGCGCTGGAGGACAAGGGCGGCGAGATCGCCACGCTCATGCGCGAATTCCTCAATCGAAAACTGCCGCGCAAATGATCGAAGGGCTGACCAAATGACGCGAGAACATTCACCCATCACCGGAAACGATGACAAAGAGAGCCTGTCGAAACCTCTCCAAGCTCTGTCCGAATTTTACGATGCCTTCAATCGGAAGGACCTCGAAAAGATGGCGAGGAATTGGGATCAGACTGACGAGGTCGTGATGGATAATCCTGTTGGTGGGATCAAACGCGGGTGGGAAGAGATTAAATCCGTCTATGCGCGGATTTTCAATTCACCTGCCACGGTGAGAGTGGAATTTTACGACTACACTTTGCACGAAGCTGGAGAAATCTTTTACGCGGTCGGCCGAGAACGAGGCGAATTGAAAGCGGGAGAAACGACCCTTCAGTTGGACATCAGGACCAGTAGACTTTTCCGACTGGTCGACGGACAATGGCGACAGGTGCATCATCACGGATCGATGGATGATCCAGAATTGCTGGCCCGATATCAAAAGGCAGTTGGGTGAAGCCGCCGGATTTGCCTGTCCTAACAGTCCCTTAGTTCCTCCAATTTTAAGTCCGGTCCTTTAGAGCGCGGCTGATTTGCGCGAACCGGTCGGCGAGAAAGTCGAGCTCGGTCGCCTTGAAGTGGCGACCGAAGAGTTTCTCGATCTGCTCCCGATAGATCGGCCAGGCCCGTTTTAACTCCTTCTTACCGGCGACCGTAATTCGGATGATCAATCCGCGAGGATCATCCGCGCAATCGAGCTTCTTCACCAAGCCGAGCGCCGCCATCCGGTCGATGCAGCGCGACAAGGCGCTGCGCGACAGGACGACCTCAGGTGTGATATCGCGGAAGCGCTTTGCCTGGTCCGGCGCGTAACGCAGCTGGAGAAGGATGTCGTAAAAAATAAACGGCACGAGACCGCGCACCTCGAACTCGCGCTCCACCAGGCGCACAATGCGCGATTCACAGAGAAGCAACTGCTGCCAGGCCGCGACCTGCCGTTCATGAATCGCGCTGCTCACGGGAAGAGTTTCGTTGCGGTTGCAATAAAGTGCAATATTGTTGTGCATGCAACAACATTCACCCTTTAACCAACATCCAAACTTATGAACCTCGAGCAGATCAAAACCAATCCCGACCCTTACGAACCGTTCCTCCTTTCTCAAGGAATCAAGCTGGGCAACTTGCTCTTCATTTCCGGCCAGGCCGGCTACGGAGAAGACGGCCAGATCGTCTCCGGTGGTTTCCGCGCCCAAGGCGAGCAAGCTTTTGCGAACTTGAGCCGCGCCCTCGAAGCGGGTGGCTCCAACTTGAAGCACGTCGTCAAAGTGACGATCTTCCTGACCGACATGGACAATTTCAAAGAGGTCGTCGAACTGCGCCGCCGGTTTTTCCGTCTGCCTTATCCCGCCGATACCATCGTCGAGATCTCCGGCCTCTATACGCCTGAAGCGATGATTGAAATCGAGGCGATTGCCCTCGCAACCGGAAGCGCGCCGTGACGCCAGGCAGCGTTAGAACGCGACTTGTTGCTTTGACCATCACACCGGAATGACGAACACGCAGGTTAAGATCGACGTCTGGAGCGACTATGTCTGCCCGTTTTGCTATCTCGAGCAGCCGCTCCTCGCACGGATCGAGGAAGAGTTTGCCGGCGCGGTGGAGATAACCTGGCGCGCTTTCGAGCTGCGCCCAGCTCCCGAGCCGACGCTCGATCCCCAAGGCGAGTATCTACGGGATATCTGGGCCCGTGCCGTCTATCCAATGGCTGCTCAGCGCGGGATGACACTGCGTCTGCCTCCCGTGCAACCGCGCAGCCGCCGGGCGCATGAAGCGGTCGCCTTCGCCCGCGCCCGAGGGAAAGCCGCCGAGCTGAACGAAGCGCTCTTCCAAGCGTTCTTTGTAAGGGGCGATGACATCGGCGAGCTTGACATTATCCTCAGACACGCCGCCGGTCTTGGCCTCGACGAGGCCGCGCTCCGCCGCGCTCTCAACGAAGAGGCTTATCGCGATGAAGTCCTCGCCGACGAGGAGCTCGCGCGAACATTAGGTCTCTCGGCCGTGCCGGCGATGACTGTGCGTAGCGCGAACGATCCGATCGAGAGCGCGGTGATGCTCGCGGGCGCCCAGCCTTACGAATCGGTGCGGAAAGTCATGGAACGTTTCGCCGGCACAGTCAGCAAATTCAAATAGCCGATGCCGCTCCGCAGCTTTTCTTTGTTACCCGACGCCAAATCTAACACCTTCTCATAACCATAAATCATCCCGTATCTGCAAAACATGATCGAGTTGGTCGAGCCGCTCCGTGAGGGCCACCATGTCTTTCGCCATAGCTCGGTTTGGATACAGCGCGGAGGCTGAACAGCCCCTGCACCCGTAACTACGAAGTTGGCGCACATAACCGTTAAGTCGCCCACAAGCGACGGCGCTACGGCGCGTCACATTAAATGCGTCTGGCGAAAGCACCCGAAAATCCTTCGTTGCGGTTGCAACAAAGTGCGATATTGTTGCATATGCAACAACGAACACCCATCACCGATCAGGCATTTATTCGCCCCGCCACTGATTCCAATCTCCATTGGATCTCCATTCTCATGCGGCTGGCCGTGGGAAGTCTGTTTCTCTGCGCTGCAATCGTGAAGACGCCGATGGGTATCTCTGGAGTTGTCGGCTACTATTCGTCCCTCTTGGAACATTCACTTTTGCCGGGTTTCCTGGTGCGAATTCACGCGAATGTCATCCTGTTCCTCGAGTACGGCACGGCGCTTTGGCTTTTCTCCGGCTTTCGTTTGCGTGCAGCCTGGATCTTCTCCGGACTCCTCTTGATCACTCTGGCCGTGGGCATGATCTTTGCGAGCAAGTACGATGTCGCAAACGATAATTACATCTACGTTCTGCTATGTGCCGTGGGGCTCGTGAGCAGCACGTTCGATCGCTGGGCACTGCGTTCGCGCGTCGCATTATAAGACGCTTACGAAAAAGCGACGCGCATTTCGTATTTTGACAAAACGACGATACGTTTGAATCATGATTATAACGCGACTTTCGTGGGCCGGCCTTCAAATAAGCGCGGAGGAGTTTACTCTCTTCATTGATCCACTTGAAAATATAGCTCCGTTGGCGGGCTTTCTTGGACAACCGCGGACGGAGTTGTTACCTATCGCATCTCCACCGGGCGAAGCGGCGGCATTAGTGACTCACATTCATTCCGATCACTTTGATCCATTAATTCTGCGACGGCTTTTGGGCTCGAAAGGTTATGTCTATGGACCGGAAGCCGTGGCAAGCAAAGCACGCGAGGAAGGGTTAGCCGCGAGCCCAGTTAAGCTGGAAGAAAGCTTTACCATAGGACCCTTTAACGTAACCGCCGTTCCGGCGATGGATTGGCGCGGAGATGATCAGGTCTCATGGGTGGTGCGGGCGGACGACGGGGCGATCTTTCACGGCGGAGATACCATCTGGCATGGCTACTGGTGGCGCGTCGCTCGTCGGCACGGGCCGTTTGCGCTCGCTTTTCTGCCCATCAACGGCGTCATTGTACAGATGCCTGGTCTTGAGCCAAGCGGACTTCCCGCCACTCTTACTCCCGAGCAAGCCGCGATCGCGGCCCGGCTGCTTCAGGCCCGCGCCTTGTGCCCCATCCACTACGACACATTCCATAACCCGCCGCTCTATGTTGAGCATCCTGATGCTGTCAATGCAGCGCAAACAGCCGCCGAAAAGCAAGGAGTTCGGTTGGAGTGGGCGCGGCCTGGAGAATCTGTCAGTCTAACAAAAGCTGATTCAATTGATACCCCAGGATTGCTGGCTTAGATATTTAGATTGTGACTTATGATTGCAGTAACGATTCTCTATCCGGCTAAGGAAGGCGCTCACTTTGACATGGCCTACTATGTCGAGACGCATATGCCAGCGAGCATGCACAGACTTAGAAGCGCCTTGCGAGGCGCGACCGTCTCACAAGGCCTCACTGGCATTCCGCAGGGTTCTCCACCCCCATATTTCGCCGTTTGCGAATTGCTCTTTGATTCCACGGATGCCTTTCTTGCCGCTTTCGCTCCGCACGGGGAATGGTTGCAAGGCGATATCAAGAATTACAGCGACGTCGATCCAATCATCCAGATCAGCGAGGTAAAGATACACGAATAAACGATTGCTTAGCTAATGAAGAAGATCGGATGAAAACGATATTAAGCGTCGCGCAGGTCATTCGTGCAGACGGAACCGCAAGGACCGACTGCTGCGTCTTCATCGGTGACGACGGCGAGATCGCTGAGATCACTCGAGAATCTGAGGCGGCCGATTCGTCTCGCCGGGTGCATTCGGTTTTGGACCGCCGCGATTGCACGTTGTTGCCCTTGCTAGCTGACGCGCACATCCATCTTGGAATTTCGGATGGGATTAACGAATCGCCGGAGTTCCATACTGTAAGCGTGATCGATCATCAGCTCGCGACCTATTTGCGAAACGGGATAGGACATGTGCTTTCGTTAGGCACGGATCAACAGTGGATGGTGGAGCTATCTCAGGAAAGGCAACGGGTCCAAGTTTCCGGTCTCGCCACTCCCTTCAGCGCAGGCTGTGGTTTCGGAGCCAATGGTGGATGGCCTCCGGAAATGACCGTGCCGGAGTTGCGATTTAGACCAACAGATGAAGCAACGGCTAAGGATCAGGTTCGACAGCTTGCGAAACAAGGTGTCCGAGTCGTGAAGCTATGGGTCGATGACTTCAAAAAGAAAGTTCCCAAGGTGCCTGTCCCTATCCAGCGAGTAGTTATCGAAGAAGCGCACAGAAATGGGATGAAGAGCTCGGCCCATGTTTTCTTGAGCAAGATGCGCGCAATCTGGTTGAGGCTGGCATTGATCTGCTCGCGCACTCGGTTCGAGACAAGGTGGTGAGCGATCAGCTGGCCGGGGAAATGGCACGGCGTAACGTGAAGCTGATTCCTACACTTGCGCGCGAGGAAGCGGACCTGGAGTTTTCCAAAGAGAACAATCGATACTTAAGCGATCCCCTTTTTCAAGCTTGCGCAGGTGACAGATTGGAAGAACTGAAAAGGCAACGATCGGCTGCGGATAAGTCAGAAGCGGAAACTTTTCAGCGCTCTTTCGATATCGCCATCCAGAATTTGTCGAAACTACACGCGGCCGGCGTTCAAATTTGTATGGGCACGGATACAGGATTCCGGCTCAAGCTTCCCGGATACTCGCAGCATCGAGAGCTTGCCTTGATGTGTCGTGCCGGGCTTTCCACAAGCCAGTCGCTCGCTGCGGCATTACAGAATAATTACGAATTCTTCGCTCATAGTGCGTCGAAGATTGAACCTGGCCAACCCGCGGATTTCTTCCTAGTGAAGGGAAATCCTTTGGGCCGGATAGAGGATACGACAAAAATTCGCGAGGTCTGGCAAGCGGGCGAGGTTGTGGGTAATGTCTCAGTTTGAGATCCCGCCAGCGACCCAAACTAGCTCAAACCATTGATTGACCGACTCTTGCTAGGTCATAAATACTGGCGACCATGCACCGAGACATAGTGTGGGCCAACGGGTTGGAGGGCGGGCATGTCTATGGCCAGGACGGCGTCCGCAACTACTGGACGCGGCAATGGGCGATGATCGACTCTCGCGTCGAGTCGACCGGCTTTTCGATTCGCGCGGATGGAAAGATTGAGGTCGAGGTTCACCTGACCGCGCGCGATCTCAAGGGCGACTTGGTGTTCGATAAGATGGGCGGCCATATTTTTCGAATCGAGGACGGCCTGATAACTCGCTTCGATATCCGCTAGAGTCGTATCGGGATTTCAAACTGAGACACTCAAATCGGGAAGTAAAACGTGGGTGAGAGATATTAGTCCGCGGCCGAAAAGAAGCATCTGGTCGCTGCGCAATCGAGAAAGTACTCTCGCGCTCATCCAAGAGGGCCTGATGAAGCCGGCGGGCGTCGCGGAAGTCGAGCGCGCGAAAAAGGATGGACAGCTGGGACGCGGCTTACGACTCTCCCAGCCGGATGGCCGTGCCTGCCGGTTTCCAAGCCGTCCTGGCCAAGAACATTCAGGCGGCCAGCTTCTTCGAAACGCTCGACAGACAGAACACATACGACGATCCTCTTTAGGATTCACACGGCGAAGAAGGCTGATACTCGGCACAACGCATTCGGCGGTTCGTTGAAATGTTGGCGAAGAAAGAGAAGCTCCATCCATGATATTTGAACAACTTGTAGAAGCGGTCACGCGTTGCACGTCAGTCAAACGGTCTTTGCATGGCATCTGCTTCGCGCTGCTAACGTCTGCCGCCTTTATCGCCGCGACACCGGCGCGCGCGGCGGACGAAGTCAACGAAGTTCGTCTCTATGCGCTCGATGGCGGGCTTATCGAAACCAAGGACATGGGGATGTTCTCCGATACCGGAGAATACGACGGTAAGCCTGGCAAGCTGGTTGATCCGTGCTTTTTGATTCGTGGTCCCAAGGGCATCCTGCTCTGGGATACTGGCCTTGGCGACACACTTGCCGAGAAGAAGAACGGCGTGGATGACGTAGGTGGCCACATGAGTGTGTCAACCACGCTTGCGGATCAGTTAAACGCGATTGGTCTGACGCCAGCTGACGTGACCTATGTGGCCTTCTCGCACTTTCACTTCGACCACACCGGTAACGCCAACCTCTTCACCTCCTCCACCTGGATCATTAACAAAGCCGAGTTGAACTGGGCACTGGGCGACCCGACGCCCGCCGGCGTCGAACCTACGACGTTCAGCGGCTACAAGACCGCAAAGACGCAAATGATCGACAAGGACTACGACGTGTTTGGCGACGGCAGCGTGCGCATTCTCAAAGCACCGGGCCATACGCCGGGGAGTCAGGTGTTGGAGATCAAACTGAAAGATTCCGGTACGGTAATCTTATCTGGCGATCTCTATCATACTCTCGCCAATCGGACTCACCGGCGCGTGCCGAGCTTTAATTACTCCCGCGCCGATACGCTGGCTTCAATAGATCGTATCGAGACGATTGTGAAGAATACGAAGGCGCGCTTTGTGACACAGCATAGCCCTGAAGACGTCCAATCGTTGCCGAAATTCCCGGGCTATCTGCATTGATTCATAGTCACGAATTGCAGGCGTTATGCACAAACTAAATACACGTGACATCCGCGAAGAGTCTTGGATTTCACCCAAGGGCAAGTTTGCGAGCAGACACGAAGAGTTATCGATTGCTCTTGGTCGAAAGCCCAACTCGACCGATCTAAAAGAGAGGCACCCGTTTGATGTTGAAATCTGCCGCATTCCGGCGGGCAAAACGCTGGGTCCGTATCACTCGCATGGCGTTGGGACGCGATGCAAAAAAATCCTAGGACCGGATTCACGACATGGGCTTCGACCTTGATCAATTGAAGAGATAAGGAACGAAGATGACCGTTAAGCGCATTGTCGCGAACATCGCGACGGGGGACCCTGCAAAGTCCTCAGGCTTCTACGGCGGGATCCTGGGGATCGAGTTGGTCATGAATCATGGTTGGATCCGCACCTATGCAGCGGATGAGGCAAGCTGCGCGCAGATCAGCTTCGCAAGCGAGGGCGGCTCTGGAACGGCGGTGCCTGATCTCTCGATTGAGGTGGACGATCTCGACGCTGTGATCGCACGCGTTCATGCTGAAGGCATCGCCTTCGAATACGGACCAGCCGACGAGCCCTGGGGCGTGCGGCGTTTCTACATCCGTGACCCGTTTTGGGCGCCTGCTCAACATTCTCTCGCACAATCGTTGATTTATCTTCGGCGCAGCGAAACTGATCATCTCATCCGCGACGCACATTTCAGCCACGGTTGAATTGTCCGAGCTCAGTTGGCCCGATAATCTGGGCAAATGATTTACCATTGTATTCGATACACGATCGACCCACATAAGACTCGCGATTTTGCAGCGGATGCACGCCGTTGGATGGAAGGCGGCATCATCCGTCGCTGCGGGGGTGAGCCACTCGGTTACTTTCTTCCCAAGAAAGGATTTGGCGGCGCGGCCATTCTGACCGTGCTGCTGGATGGGCGCGCTCTCCCGGCGAGCGAACTGGGCCGCATGGCTGGAGTAAGCGCGACGGCGGCGAGCGGTCATCTCGCGAAATTAGTCGAGGGTAAGCTTCTCGCAGTTGAAGTGGAAGGTCGTCATCGTTACTACCGCCTCTCTGGACCCAAGGTGGCGGCGGTGATCGAAGACCTGGCGCAACTCGTCGGGCTGCCGACGGTGTTAAGCCAGCCAAAACTCTCGCCCCATGCCAGCGCACTTCGCCTGGCTCGCTCTTGCTATGATCACCTCGCTGGCGAGTTAGCCGTAGCTATCGCCGCCGCGCTCGAAAAACGGAAATATCTGGTGCAAGGAGAAGGCAAGCGTTACCAAGTGGGCGGGGAAGCTGCACGTCGATGGTTTAGCAACCAGGGAATCGATCTTGAGGCTTTACGACCGGGTCGCCACGGCATCGCGCGGCAATGCCTCGATTGGACCGAACGGCGACCTCATCTTGCCGGCCCTTTGGGCGCGCAGTTGTTTGCCGCCTGGTGTGACGCCGAATGGCTAAAGCGCCATCGTGCTCAAACGCGTCTTGTTGAAGTAACAGCTCTCGGCCGGCGAAAGTTTCGGGAAGAACTCGGCGTCTCCCTGGACTGGTAAGTGCGCAGATTAAGAAGCCGTCCAAGAGAATTGAGGAGAGATAGAACTAGATGACGATCCCTTATTTTCAGGTGCTGGATTTTACGCGCAGGTATTTCACAGGCAATCCCGCGGGAGTCTGTTTGCTGAGTGAATGGCTGCCGGACACGCAGATGCAAGCAATCGCCGCGGAAAACAATTTGTCGGAAACCGCTTTCATCATCGAGCGGGAGCAGTATTTCGATCTGCGATGGTTGACGCCGCGGGTGGAGGTGGATCTCTGCGGCCACGCGACCCTTGCGGCGGCGCACATAATTTTCCATCACCTCGGCGGCGCGAGTGACGCAGTTAGTTTTCAATCGCTTTCAAAGACAATGGCGTCGGTTCATTTTACGTCAGGCCCACCGGCAATGACGCGAGCCAACTGCGCGAAGAAAATGTCCACGCAGTCGCTGATGTAGCGGCGCACGAAGGCTTCCCGGGACACGATTTTCACTCGAAGATAAGCAGGCAATATCGCCGCGAAATTTCGCCGGTCAGGTGGCTGGCGCCGGGCGCGAACGATGACTCGCCCTCGATGTGGAGCGACTCGATGGCGACCGAAGGTTGGGCGCTCTATGCGGAAGCGTTGATGGCGGAGCCGCAATCACACCGGCCCGACGGGTTCTACACGCCGGAAGAACGTCTCTACATGCTCCAGTCGAAACTCCTGCGCGACTTGCGAGTAAGAGTTGATATCGGCATCCACATCGGAAAGCTTAAGTATAACGAAGCGGTTAATTTCATATCCGCCAACCTCGATTTTCTGCCCGGTTCGTGCCAGGACGCGACCGGCGGTACTGACCAGAGGAAGAAAGTGAGTTGCGCTGCGGCAGAGCGGGCCGTGCTTCGTTATTCGCAAATGCCCACCCAAGCTGTCACTTATCGTCTGGGCAAAGACGAAATTCTTGCTTTGCGCCGCGAGTCGGAACAGTTCCTGGGCGATCGCTTTTCGCCGCAAGCCTTTCATCTGTTATTGTTGAAACAAGGCACGATTCCCGCGAGCTATTTCAAGGATGAGTTCTTGCGCGAGATCCAAGCTACCGCTCGACCGTAACTCGAAGTCATCGCGCACGATCGAAGCTGTAATTCCAGAGCGTCGCATTGCAAAACTGGCGGATCATTGGGATCAAACCAACTTGCGAGATCAGGAGTAAAAGATATGCCAACTTGGTCAACATTGATTCTATTTGCAGCGGCCGTTTCGCTTCTCGTTTTCACGCCGGGACCAAATGTGCTTTATATCATCGCGCGCAGCGTGAACCAAGGGCGCACCGCGGGCGTCGTCTCGTGCTTGGGCGTAGAGGTCGGGACGCTGGTTCATGTCTCCGCCGCTTCTCTCGGCATCTCTGCCTTGCTTTTGTCGTCGGCCCTGGCTTTTAACATCGTGAAATATGCGGGGGCGCTCTACCTGATCTTCCTTGGCGTCAAAACTTTGCTCACGCGGGAAACAATCGCCGAGACGGAGACAAACGAAGAACGCAGTTTGCGACGCACGTTCTCGCAAGCAGTTCTAGTGAATGTCTTGAACCCGAAGACCGCGATGTTCTTCTTCGCCTTTTTGCCACAGTTTATTGACGTAAAAAGAGGCGCGGTTGCCATGCAGATTTTCTCTTTCGGATTGGTAGTCGTCGTTCTGGGATTCACCGCCGGTTCTATCTACTCGCTCTTAGCCAGTAGTGCCGGAAACTTGCTCCGCGGGAATCGAAAGTTTTTGCGTGGGCAACGCTATTTCGCGGGAAGCGTTTATATCGGTCTTGGCCTAACGACCGCTTTGACAGGAACAAGCAAGAATTGAATTAAGATCGTTCTTTTCCCGCGCTCTTGCCATTGGCTCTCTATTTCTGGGATTGCCGGTTTTCGGACGATTCGAGAGTTCAAGCTGCGCGAAACCACCGACAAATACGACCGTCGGCTTCAATCGGCGGCAGCAGCTTGCGACGATGACCACGCTCGCAATGAATGACGACGGCAGTGTGTTTGGGAAGATTGCGCAATAGGTGCGGTTTTATTTTGTGCTCCTCTTGCTCGGAGTAATTCCGCGACATCCTTCCGCCGCTGTAGCCCCATGACTTCTTGATCACGCGCTTTTTCCCGAGAAAATCGGCGCTCTCGACTGCTCCTTCCTCGTCGGCAGCTTTAAAAATGAGGCGATTCCGCAGGTTGAGTGTGAAGACGCGAGCCTTCTCGCGACCGAGTGGTGGGACGAATGAGGTGGAGGATTGTGCTGCTGCAACAACCGTCGCCTGCGCTTCGCGGATCACGTCGATGCAGTTGTAGTCGCTCATTCCATCTTCGCTGGCTGAGACAAAGCGCTGCGCTTCGTCGGCCCAGAGGATGAGGAGGTTATCATGGCGACGCTCTTCGGCCGGCTTGTCGAAGCGGCGGAGCGCGTGCGTGTAGAAGAGCATCTTCAGAAACGTGTTCACGTAGCGGCGCTCGAGTTGAAACTTCTGCGGCATGGCGACGCAGATGATCTTGCCGCGATCGATGTCGGCGAATTCGAAGGTGTTGTGACCGGGACAGAAAACCGATGCGATATCGGGTGTGATGAATGCCTGGAGGTAGTTGGCGATGGTTTCCTTCACGCCTCCGATCTGCTCAGGTGGCTGTGATAAAAAGCGATTGGAGAAATGCTCGGATAATTCTCGGCGCCGGAGCGTCTGGTGACTCGACGCGAGATCGGTCATCGCTTCATCCAGGTCGCCTTGGTCTAGCAGGAGGTGATATGCGTTCTCCAGCGTCACGTCGGCGCCGATCTCGCGCAGTATTTCAAGTGCCGCAGCGATGTGGATTTGCGCCTGATTCTTGAAGAAGCCCTTGTCGCCCGCCTGTCCGAGACTCGATGCGGTGTCGACTACCGCTTTCGCGAACGTGTTGTAGGGAATGCTCCGGTCTGACGTGAGGTTGTAGGTATGGCGCGGCGACCATGCCGCAGCCGCATAATCATCCGGCCGCACCTGCAGCAGGATAAGGTCGTCTTCGCGGCCGAAGTGTCGCGCCATCTCCGACAGAGTCTCCCAGTACAGTCCTTTATCGTCGATGCAGAGACCGCCCCAGGTGGGTTCGTTGCGAAAGATCTGAAAGAGCAGCGGCGTGATACCGGAGCGCGTTTTGCCGGAACCCGTATCGCCAGTGATGAGCCAGCCGCGACAGAAGTCGGCGCGCGTCCACTTGAAGCCTGCGAGTCGTACGATCGCTCGCTGCTTTCGGCGTCCACGAACGTGCGCCACAAGTACGCAGACGGCGGCCAGCCAGAAAGCGGCGGCAACGGAATAGCCGACACTCGTGCTCATAACCATCGTCCGGCGAGCACGCCAGTGACTGCGGCGCAGACGACCAGCAAGACGAGCGTGGCGACGCGAAGACGATTCAGGCGTTCGACGTTCTGTCCGAAACGGCGCAGCTCGGCGATGAGATCGGACGCCTGGTTGATGAACGATTTCGATCGCCGGTCAAGCAGCTCGATCGTGCCGCGAAAATCCTCGAAGCTTGGAATCTGCGCATCGTCAGCGGGACGGGCGTGCTGGATGTAGACGCGGACCAGCTCCAACGCGGCAATCATTGGATCGCCATCCGCGATCCGGTGCTTGCGCTGCCAATCAGCAATCGCATCCGCGAGTGGATCGTCAGAGTCCACTTACGCGTGCGCCCGCTCGACTGTGGTGTCGAAGGGCAAGAGCAGGTCGGCGGCGGTGTCGAGCTGCTGATAAAACCGCGCTTGCCAGTGCTTCAGTCGCTGCCGGTCCAGCAAGTTGAATGCAGGGTCATTTAGCGCGCGAGTAATCGTGACGTTGTGCTCGTTCAGCGCGGTGACAAGCCAGTCGTAGAGCCGCGGCATCGTAACCTCACGCGCCCGCAAAGCCTCGAGAAGATGGCGGCGCGTCTTCCTGTTCTCGTAGAGCTTGAACGTGTCGCTGTGCGCTTCGTTCTTCACGACAAGCCAGCGGCAACCATCGCCGAGCGCATCGGACAAGATGCGCACCTGCTCCACGCTGTCGGCTTCGTGATTGACCGGACAGACGACCGTCAGGCGTGCGTCGAGCGTGCGGAGAACTTCGGCTAGGCCGACTTCATCGAAGAAGTCGATGAACAGGTCAGTCGAGGCCGCGCGGCAATCGATCAGCAGCAAGTCGCACGTCTCGGCTGTCGTGAATACCGCGTCGATCTCGCGGCGGTTTTCGAGATTGATGAAGTCTGCTTCGGGGTGAAACCGCTTCAGCGTCGAGTTCTCGTGGTCGCTGTCGATCGCGCGGTGAGCGTGTCCGCGATCTTTGAGATACTGCAGAAAGTTCGTGGCGAAGAAGCTCTTCCCGACGCCGCCTTTGCCGTTGATGACGAGGTTGATTTGTTTGCTCATTGGAAGGTGCGTTGATCAGAGATTGCGCGGGTCTGCGATGCGCGGTCCGCGGGTGCGCGAACGTTCGGTTGGCGCGTCGCTAGGCGACGCTGCGGCAGGTGTTGGTGAGTGCGGAGGCGGCTCGTCAACCGAGCTGACAACAGCCGTTCGAGATTGCGTTTCACTTGCGGCAACAATGCGCCGAGCGCTGCGTCGGTGCGGTTCTCGTCGTAGCGTTGGCGCACCAGACACTTCGACGAGGAAGCGCGCGATGGTGTCGGCGCTCACCGCCACGTCCACCGTCAAGAGCAGCTCGCGGATGAGCCGCAGCGACGCCCCCTTTTGGCGCAGTTCGACGATGCCTTCCTTAAGCGGCATCAGCTTTGCGTGACGAGTCGGTGAAGGCGGCGAGAATGCGCGTGCAGTGTCATTGAAGCGCTGAGCGCGCGCAGCGATGTCTGCGGTTTCGCTCATCGAATCAGCAGCGGGTCAGCGGCGAGCCGGAAATTCCTTAGCTGTGCTAAGGGGTAGGGCGTCCCCAAATTCATGATTCCACATCCGATCCTTCGGCATCTGTGCTTTTGCATGCGCCTGTGATCTCACACGTCATGAACGGCTCCGCTCCGAGGCTGGAGCAGAGTAATGTTCTCCGTGCGCTAGGAATGGGCGAAGTGCTCTCGCCGAAAACGCAAACCAACCTGAAAAACGCGAAGAGCTATTTCCAAGAGCATCTCGCGGTCGGCGATTACTACAGCGAGTCGGAGCAGGTCGTTGGGGAATGGGTTGGCACTGGTGCCGCTCTTTTGAAGTTAGGATCAATCGTTAGCCAGGATGAGTTCCTGAAGCTTTGCGAGAATCGACATCCGCAAACCGGGGAACGACTGACGCAACGGCTCAACCATTCACGTCGAGATGTGAATGCGAACGAAGCCGAGGTCGCCAATCGTCGGGTGTTTTTCGACTTCACATTCTCTCCCCCAAAATCGGTTTCAATTGCAGCGCTCGTCGCAGGAGATGTACGGATCGTCGAAGCACATCGCGCCGCGGTGAAAGTCGCGGTGAACGAACTGGAACAGTTTGCAGCAACCCGTGTTCGTCGAGCCGGAAGCAACGCCGATCGCGTGACGGGCAATATGGTCGCTACGCTATTCGAACATGAGACTTCGCGCGCACTCGACCCGCATCTGCATACGCACTGCATTGTTTTCAATGCGACTCACGACACGGAGGAAGGTCGTTGGAAGGCACTGCAAAATTGCCAAATGCTCGCGGCGCAGAAATACGTCGAGAACGTTTACTACCACGAGCTCGCTGGAGCGCTCCGACTCTGCGGATACGCGGTCGAGAACTCGGCGCGCGGCGATTTTGAGATCGCGGATGTCAGTCGCGAATTGCGCGAGCGATTTTCAAAACGCCATCACGAGATTGACGCGCAACTACAGCGTCTGCTAGCCGAACATCCGGAAAAGGCAGGCGGGAATGTGAGAGACATTCGTGAACGCCTAGCCCATAAAGAGCGCTCTCGGAAGCAGCAGGATATGCCGCGCGATCGTCTGCGCGAGCTTTGGCAGGAGCAGCTCGCGGATGAAGACCGGGCGACGTTAAAGCTGCCCGAGAGAAGCAAGAAAATCCCAAAGGTCAGCGCGGCCGAATCCGTGGACTGGGCCGAGGCCCATCTCTTCGATCGGCGTTCCGTGGTGCAAGAGCAGGAAATCTGGCGTTACGCATTGGAGCGGGCAAGAGGGTCTTCGCTCAGCGTGGAGGCGATCAAAGCTGAGACGGCGATGCGTCCCTACATTCGCGAGGGAAACGGGAAGTTGACTCGTCGAGACGTGCTCGCGCGCGAATTGCAAATTGTCCGTCTGGTGAATGATGGCCTCGCACAGTTCGCAGCGCTGGCTGCCCCATCAGACGGCCGAGCTGACGATCTCGCTCCGGATCAGCGTCGCGCCTTCACTCACATCGTTGCCTCACGCGATCTCGTGACGCTTTTTCGGGGCGGCGCGGGCACGGGAAAAAGCTACGTCTTGCGACATGTCCAAGCCGCCCTGGAGGTCGCAGGACATCACACACTCGTCCTGGCTCCGCAACGACAACAGGTTCTCGATCTCGAGAAGGATGGGCTTACAAACGGCCAGACTGTGGCAGAGTTTTTAGCGGGCGAATCGATGCCGCCGCGCGGCGTCGTGATCGTCGATGAGGCTGGGCAAATCGGGGCGAGGCAACTCCTGGAACTGCTCAATCGAGTGAAGTCCGCCGGTGG
>JACDGM010000111.1 GCA_013815325.1 Chthoniobacterales bacterium | reverse complement strand
GGGGTTAAGCAGGCCCGGCTCTGTGCTTATGTTTTCATCAGCGCCGCAGAGGTAGTAGATGCCGGGGAGCAGTTTGGTAATGATGGGGGCGGGAGTAGGCGTGAGGGTGGCGGTAGCCGAAGGTGTCGGCGCAGGTGTAAATGTAGGCGAAGGAGTAGGAGTGGGAGTGGGCGTGGGCGTGGGAGATTGGCCTTTGAGGTGTTTATCGAGAAAGGCGACGGCTTCGTTGTGGATGTAGGGCCAGTTATCGAAGGAATGGAGCGTGCTATTGGCGCGGAGGAGTGTCTCGTAATTGGCTGAGCCAAAAGGGGCGAGCGCGGCTTTGATGGCGGTGAACTGCGGCAAGGGCATGTTCTCGTTATCCGATTCGACGACAAACAAGGGCGCCGTATTGGCGTCGATGTAGGTGTTGGGGGAAGCGGTTTTGGCCAGCGCCATGTCGCCGAGATAGCCGGAGGTGGCATTGGAGAACGACTGGTCGGCCAAGGAGGCGGGATCATCGAGCTGGGTGGCTGGGGAGAGGGCGACGGCGGCATCGAGCCGGGTGGTTCCCTTGCTCCCGGTGGCCGAGGCAAAGGCGACATGATAGCCACCGGCGGAGCCACCGACTGCGCCGACCATCCCGTTGCAGCGCGGATCGTTGCGGGCGGCTGCGACCGCCAGGTGCACGTCATTCGTCTGGTCGGGATATTGGCCGAGCGATTTTTGGCCGGCCAGTTTGCCGGGAGGGGCGAGGCGGTATTCGATCGATGCGACGAGATAACCGGCAGCGGTGAGATCAGGGGCGCAGACGTGGGCGATGGAGGGGCCGCCCATTTTCCATTCGCCGCCGTGGATGACGAGACAGACCGGCCAGGGGCCATTGCTTTTTGGGAAATAGAGGAGGCGATGGAGGGGGGTGCCATCATCGGCGGTGGCGTAGACCTCGGTGGTTTCATCGAGGCCGGGCTTGATTGTGCCCTCGGGGGTTGGGCTAGGTGTGAGGCTAGGAGTTGTGCTGGGCGCAGGCGTTGCCGTGGGCGGCGGAGTGGGCCGGGGTGTAGGTGCAGGTGTAAGTGTAGGTGCAGGAGTGGGAGTGGGAGTTGGCGTTGGGGTCGGCGAGGGAGTAGCCGATGGACTTGGGGAAGGCGAGGGAGTTAGGGTTGGGGTCGGCCGCGGCATGGGCGCAGGGGGCTTGGGCGTAGCTGTTGGCGTTGGAGACGGGCAACAGGGGCACGGGAACCACCAGCTGGCGGAAGCCAGGTTGCAGGCACCGAAGAAAAGCGCAAAGGCGCAGAGGTAGCGGAGAAAGGGACGCACTCCGGGGCGGGAGTGTCAAAGTTAGATCAGAAGAGTCCTAGGGATAAGAAATCGTTACTGTCCAGGTGCAGGTAATGCCGCTGCCGATGGTCTGACTAAAAACATATACGCCTGCGGGCAGAGTCGAATCGAGGGTCGCAGTCGATTCGAGCTCAAAGAAAAAGGAGAAAGGGCTGGGGGCGGAGCCGCATGGACCCACTATTGGGTAATCGAAGCTACCGGCAAACATGCAGCGAAAATTCCAAGCCCCTCCGATTTCCTGCTCGAAATAAATGCCTAACAGAACATCAGTCGAGCCGCAGCCGTAATCGACCGGCACACTGTAGCCTCCTATGATCTGCCCGTAAGGCTCCTCTGCGGGGATAGCGCCGACCGGTCCGGTCGTAACGCCGAAACATTGCCAGGAGGAACTGTGCGGAGCATAGGCAACAGGATCGGTCGGAGTATCGTAGTTGAGATCGACGCTTAATCCGCTATCGGGATCGGTGCCGGAAACGACGAGATTAATTTGATAGAGGAAGGCTGGGGAAGTGGAGGGAACAATCGGCACGACCGGCGCGGCTGCCGGGATATCCTTGAGCGAGATTTTGATGCGACCATCGGGCTGGCGCTCGATCGCGAGATGCGGGTCGTCGGTGTAGACGATGCCGCGATCGAGCGCGTCGACCAGCGGGTTGAGCTTCTCGAGCGCCGCCCTGGGGCCAGTGGTGAATTTGCCGATCTCGCTCATGGTAGTCCCAGTTTCTTGCGACCGGATGGACTGAGGCGGATACGGATTCTGCCGTCCGACTGGCGTTCGACGTTGAAACTGGGGTTTTCGTTAATGACTACGCCGTTGTTCCAGGGGCCGAGTAGCTTGTTAAGCTTGGTGACTGCGGCTCGCGGGCCACGGGTAAAGGGCCGGATTTTCATTCTTATGGGGCAAAGCCGAGGAGGTTAGCCGGGATGACCGGCCGGATGCGGATGGCGAAGTGCTCGGCAATGTCCCAGAGGCCTTCGCTGACCCCGCCGACATCGACGTAAGAGGGGCGCAATGGTTCGCGCGGCAAATCGGACAGAGTCATGAATGTTTCCATGACTGGATTGGAGTTATCGGGAAAGATGAGCGAGGGGGCGGCGATCGGGAGGCCGGCGTTATCGGTCGCGACGATCGAGCGGATGGTGGGCTGGGGGTGACGCTCATCGAAACTATCCTGCGGGTAAGGCTCGATGAGATAGGCGGGCGTGACGATGAGGGCGCGGCTCATGTAATGAAACTCCTGATCGATGCCGTAATACTCGATTTGAGCTGTGCCGATGATCTGGTAGCCGGCGCCGGCGTCGCCCGAGTAAAGGAAGACTTCGACCTGGGAGAGAGTGAGGTGGTCCCTGAAAAATGGGCGGCTGGTGGCGAACTCGGAGGAGCCAATGAGGCTGGCACCGACATAATGGCATTCCACCAGGCCCACACCGGGCGCCTTGCCGCCCGCCGTATATTGGTGGGTCTGGAGATAGAGAAAATCGATCGGTCCTTCGGGCGGGCTGTCGCCAAAGGTAAAGATGGCGCTTACGTCGAAGGGGGATGTGTAGGCGGAATACTGGGTATCGAGGATGAGATAGGTGCGGTCCTGCTCGAGGCGGCCCCACTCGTTTTGCCTGATGCGGGATTTCGATTGCAGGACGGGCCCGGCCAGCAAGAGATCGGGGCGATTGTTGTAGGGAGTGTAGGGAAGAGGCATTTTACCCGATGGGCTCGGCGACTTTTACGAGGATTTGCTGAAGCTCGGAGATGACTTGCGGAAAATAGGTCTGGGCGAGGGAGAGGAGGGCGGCGCCGGAATCGGCGGCGGCGGAGGGGGAGACGGCGACAGAGGCTACGCCGCTGGGCGGGACGACGATGGCAGGCGGAGCGAGCGCGACGGGCGCGCCGGGAAGGGCGATGGCGGGCGGGGCAGCCGGGGACGGGGGAACGGATGGATTGAAGGCGTCGAGATAGTTGATCTTGCTCTGGGCGCTGAGGACCGTGAGATCGAGATTTGCTTTGAAGAGGTTGTTTTTGGCCTGCTGGAGCAGGACGGCGCGCTCCTCGATCCCGAGTTGCGCGGCAAGGGCGTCGTTGGCGGTGGCGATGGAGGTGTTGCCTTCGCCGCGGGCAATGGCGGCGGCCCTGGTGGCATCGGCAATCTGCTGGGTGAAATCGTATTGGGTGCGCAAGCGCGAGGCGAGGGCGTTGTCGCCGATGGAGGAGGCTTGCAGCTCTTTGACGCGCTCGGCGGAGTCGGTCGTCTTTTTAGCGACGCCTTCGAGTTCCTGAGCGACGGCTAAACTCTCTTGAGCAACGGATAATTGTCCTTGAAGTGCAGTAACTGTCGCGCCGATGGAATCAGCCAGAAGGGTATTACCCGCGGCGGTGGCGGCGGCGGCCGCTGTGGTCGCGTCGGCGATCTGGGTTTCGAGGTCATTGACGCGCAGAGTTGTCCCTACAACACTCGTATCGGCCGGAGCGGCCGTAGCAGCCGCGGGATGGGCGGTATCGAATATGTTTAGAGCGATTGCCTTTTGGGCAGTGAGTTGATCGGCGACGGCCTGGTTGCCGGCCGCGACGGCGGCATTGATTTGATTCTGATAATCGAGTTCGATCTTCTGGCGATCGATCACATCCTGCTTGGCGGCAGCCTGCTCGCTCGTGAGATGAGTGGCGTCGTAGGCGGCGAGAGTTGTGGCCTGTTGCTGCTGGAGTTGGGCCGCGAGAATAACATTGGTTTCTTCTGCCGCAGAGTTACCGGCCGTTCGCGCAGTCGCGGCGGCTGCGATGGCGTCGTTGATCTTCGTCTGGAAATCGAGCTGGATTTTATCGTGCTCGTCCTGGATGGCGAAGTCGGCTTCCTGCTGTGGCGTCGCGGTCTGGCCGCTGAGAGACAGTTGGGTGCGCTGGGCAACAGTGGAAGGATGAGCGACGGCATACTCGGGCGTGCCGAGGACAGGCTCGGATGACGGCGCCACCGTCCCTCCCGTGCCGTGAACGAGATTATAGAGATCTTGTTGCGCCTGGGCGCGCTGGTCGGCCTGGTCTTGCGCAAACTGGGCGAGGGTTTGCTGGGTTTGTGTCGCCGCTTCCGCTTGCACGAGCTGGTCGCGCCGTAATTGCTCGAAAAATGTGACATTATGCCCGCTCTCGGCCTGGATCTGATCCTGGAGTTGCGCGATAGCCAGGGCGTTCGCATCGCCCGGGTTCGTGATCGAGGCAACCTGAGCCAAGGTGGCGCCGGTCGTGCCGAGAGGGCCTTGCTGGCCGATGCCCGAGATTCCCAGACCAATCGCCTGACTGCCGAGCGCGGCCTGGGCGTTGCGCTGGGCGGCTTGGGCGGCGTTAAAGGCGGCGTCGGATGCGGCCTGCGCAGCTTCATGCGCGTTGGCAACAATCGCATCCTTGGTTTGCGCTAGGAGCGTGAGTTGTTTTCCCAGCTCAGTGTTACCCGCGGCGTAGGCTGCCACGACATCGCCCCATGTCTTCGTGGCATCCTTTTGTAACTCTACAATTTTTTGTGTCGCTTCGAAATTTTTCCCTAGCAGGTCGGCAGCTTCGCTATGGCCGCCTGCGATCAATTGCTGTTCTGCGGCCTGTTCCTGCAAGGCGGCGAGCGTCTGTTGAGCCGTAGCGGTTTCGTCACTTGCTTTGGCTACATCGGCGGCAGCTTTCTCGGCGGCGGCTTTCTTCTCGGCTTCGAGGGTGACGCCTTTCTCAACTCCAAGCTGGGCGGCAAGGGCGGCATTGGTGGCGGCGACGGCGAGGAGGGCTTTCTTTTCCTCGGCGGTCTTGGCGTTTTTGGCCGCGGCGGTGGCGTCCTCAGCCGCTTTGCTCGCGGCAGCGATCTTTTGGTCGAACCCATAAGTGGTCTGGGCCTGATCGGCCAGATCGGTGCGGCCCTGAAGTTCCAACTGGACTTCGCGGGTCGCTTCGCGCGAGGCCCCGAGATTCTTTTGGGCGGAGGCCAGGTCTTTCTCGGAGGCGGCAAGGGCGCGCTCTTTGGCGGTCGCTTCCTTGTCGGCCTCGGCGGTGACCTCTTTCTCGACTTTGACGCGGGCGGAGTCCACGTCCTTGGCGTTTTGGGCGAGGGCGAGGTTGCTCTTGTCGCGCGCTTCCTGGTCGATCGAGCCAGCCAGCTCCCGCTGGGTGAGGGCGACGCTTTCGTTCTGGAGGGCGACGCGCTGCTCGAGGAGGCGGCTGAGGGTTTGTTCGGAGGTGCGGCGGGCGGCGGCGGTTTGTTCTTCGATCCCAGAGATCTTCGCTTCGGCCTGCCCGTGCGGGGTAGCGGCTTGGAGTGCGGCGAGTTGCTTCTTTAGCGCATCGATCCGGGCCTGTTTGGCCGGGTCGATTTGAACATCTACTTTGGCGACGGTGGGAGTTTTGAGGGCATCGAGCTGCGCGTGCAAGGCGACGATTTTTGTCGTGTCGGCCTCGGTGAAGACGGAAATGGTCTTGCCCTGGATGGCGTCGATTTTTGATTGGTAGTCCGCAATCGCCGCGGTATCCGCCGCGGTGCGCACGTCAACGCTCTTGTCCTTGAGGAGGGCGAGCTGCGCCTGATAGCCGGCCAGCTCGGCCGTCTCGGCCGCGGTGCGGATGGTGATCGTCTTGTCTTTGATCTGATCGACCCTGGCCTGGTAATCGGCGATGGCAGTGGTATCGGCCTCGGTGCGAAGATCGACGCTCTTGCCTTTGAGGAGGGCGAGCTTTGCTTCGAGATCGTCCAGCTCGGAGGTCTCGGCATTGGTGCGGAGGAGGACGGTGCGGCCTTTGAGGGCGTCGAGTTTCGCCTGGTAATCGGCGAGGGCGACACCATCTTCGACGGTGCGGAGGAAGATGCTCTTGCCTTTGATGGCGTCGATCTTTGACTGGTAATCGGCGATCTGGGACGTCTCGGCATCGGTGTGGAGGATGACGGTCCTGTTTTTGATCGCATCGATCTTGTCCTCGTAATCGGCCAAGGTAGCGATTTGCGCATCGGTGAAGACGGAGACGGTGCGGCCCTTAAGGGCGTCGATCTTCGCCTGGTAATCGGCGATCTTTGCGGTATCGGCCTCAGTGCGCAGCTCGACGCTCTTGCCTTTGAGCGCATCGATCCGGGCCTGGTAATCGGCTATCTGAGCCGTCTCTGCGTCGGTGTGGAGGATGGTTGTGGCGCCTTTGACGGCGTCGATTTTCGCCTGGTAATCGGCGATTGCGCTGGTCTCCGCTTCGGTCAGGACGCGCGCAACCGCGGGCTTTTTCTCGATGGCGTCGAGTTGCGCCTGGAGCGCCGTGATTTTGGTCGTGTCGGCCTCGGTGTAGAGGGAGATGGTCTTGCCTTTGAGGGCGTCGATCTGTGCCTGATAGTCGGCGATTTTCGCGGTGTCGGCAGCGGTCTGGATCGTGACGCTGCGGCCTTTGATGGCGTCGATCTGCGCCTGGTATTCGGCGATGGCGGTGGTATCGGCCTCCGTCAGGACGCGGGCCGTGGCCGGCTTGGCGATGGCGTCGATCCGGACCTGCAAGTTATCGATTTTCGCGGTGTCGGCCTCGGTCTTGATGGCGACAGTGCGATCCTCGATTTCATCGATGCGCGCTTGATAATTCGCGATGGCGGCGGTATCCGCCTCGGTGCGGAGCGAGACATCCTTGCCTTTCAGAGCATCGATGGCGGATTGATAACTCGCGATGATGGCGGTATCGGCCTCGGTGCGGATCTCGACGTTACGCCCCTTGATGGCGTCGATCCGCTCTTGCAGCTCGGAGATGTGGGCGGTATCGGCCTGAGTCTGGATGGCGACGGTGCGGCCCTGCAACTCATCGATGCGGGACTGATAATCGGCGATCTTTGCGGTATCCGCCTCGGTGCGGAGCGAGACATCCTTGCCTTGCAAAGCATCGATGGCGGATTGGTAACTCGCGATGGTGGTGGTGTCAGCCTCGGTCTGGACCGCGATCTTGCGATCTTTGAGGGCGTCGATTTGCGCCTGATACTCGGCGATCTGAGTGGTATCGGCATCGGTCAGGACCGCGACGCTTTTGCCTTTGATCGCGTCGATGGCGGATTGGTAGCTCTCGATTTTGGCGGTATCGGCCTCGGTCAGGACTCTGGCGGTGATCGGTTGCTGCACCGCGTCGAGATGGCCCTTCAGGGCGTCAACTTTGGTCGTATCGGCTTCGGTGGCGACATGAGCCGTGGCTGGCTGCTTGAGCGCATCAATGCGGGACTGGAGGGCGGCCGCCTTGGAAGTATCGGCCTCGGTCAGGACGCGCGCCGTAGCGGGTTGCTTGAGCGCATCGATCTGCTTCTGCAGGGCGGTGACTTTGGCGGTGTCCGCCTCCGTGAGGACGCGCGCGGTGGCGGGCTGTTTGATTGCGTCTATCTGGCCTTGCAGGGCGGTTACTTTGGCAGTGTCCGCTTCGGTCAGGACGTGAGCAGTTACTGGTTGCTTGATGGCGTCGATCTGAGCCTGTAGCGTATCAACCTTGGCGGTATCGGCCTCCGTGAGAATCCGTGCGGTGGCCGGCTCTTTGATGGCGTCGATTTGAGCCTTGAGCGCATCGACCTTGGCCATATCGGTCTCGGCCGCGATCTTGATCGGGGCGGGCGATTCGATCGAGGCAATCTCGGCTTTCAGTTTTTCTATCTGATTGATTGCGGCGTCGGTGTCATCGGTGGGGGCAAAGCTGCGCGATGGGGCCGGCGCGGCGGGCGGAGCGTAGGCAGCCTTGACGATCTCGGCGCCGGGGCCGGCCTGATTGAGGAGACCTTTAAGGGAAACTACTTCGCCGAGCTTTTTGCCGGCTTCGGCGGCGGCGGCGAAATTGCCGAGAGCGGCCTCTTTGATAGCAGTCCAGGCTTGCACGCCGGCTTCCTTGAGGTTGGCGTAATTGCCGAGCCATTGCGCGAGTTCCCTGGTAAACCCGGTCCCGATTGAGCTGAGCGCGCCGGCTGCTTCGACCCGGAGGGTTTGGAAGATTTTCTTGAAAAGATCGTCGGCGTCCTTGAGCTTTTGGATATCGATCGCGCTGATCGCCTTGCCAAACTCCTCGGAGCCATCGGCCAGTTTGCCGAGGGTTTCGCGCAACTGGAGGCCGTTGTGGCCGAGGACGGCGACGGTATCGGCGGCGTTAAGCGAGGAGCTGCCGATCTTGAGCATGATCTGCTCAGGCGAGAGGGTGCGCAGATCCTCGAAGCTAACGCCGAGTCCGGCAAACGCGGCTATCAGCTCTTTGTTGCCTCCTAGCGCCTTGGCCTGGTTAATGACGAGTTTGTTGAAGCCCTGGGCGACGCCTTCAAGGCTGGAGCCGTTGCGTTCGGCGGCGTTGCCGAATTGTTGGATGGCGGTGGTGGAAACGCCAAACCGCGCGCCGAGATCGGCGACCTTGGCGCCGTATTCGACGACGCCGCGAAGACCTTCCTCGAGGCCGGCGACGACGAGACTTTTGACCGAAAAGATGCGACCCAGGTCTTTCTGGACCTCCGCGGTGGTCTTAGTGACTTCGTTGCGGAGCGCGGCCAGGCCGGTTTTGACCCCGGAGGTGTTGACTCCTGCTGTGATTTCTACGTCGGGCATTTAGGGCGCGCCAGTTAAGAGCGTTTTAATTTTGGCCGGCGTTGTGCTGGCGTCGCCATAGATGGCATAGTAAGTCATGCCCGCGTCCGAACAGTCGAAATTGCTTTTGCCCGCCACTTGCCCACGATCCCAGAGCCATTGCAGCTTGGGATTGGTCGCGTCGTTGAGCCATCCGTAGGTCGTGTAGCTGCCGTTGATGGTGGCGTTTTGATCCTTGATGTGAACGAGCTTGGCTCCGAGGCCGCCAAGGTCCGTCCAGTTGTAGGTTGTCCCCTTGAGTCCTTCGCCCGGCCCGAAGTTTTTCGAGTGAACATCGTTCCACCATGAATGAGAAATGACCGTGACAAATGCGCGCGGCGCAACCTTGGAAGCGGCCAACGCCATCCCTACGGTTTGCATGGGCCCGGCGCAGATGATGGTTAGCGGGCTGGCTAGCGTGGAAGCATTGATCGCGGACGTTAGATGCGCGACGGCCGTAGTCGAGTTGGTGCGGACGTTGTAGAACACCGCCGCATTAAATCCGCTCCAGGTGTTCGACGTGTTAATTGTGGCACTGGCTGTCTCGTCGGTTTCTTGTGCCGTGATTGTTTGCCAGAAGTGATCGTTGTAATCCAGATGAACAAGCGCCCCGGCTTGCCCGCTCGCACTGAAGATCGCGAGCGACATGGGCAGCGCACAAATGTCGTCCCGGTCATGGATGTTGCCGTCGCAGGAGTAAGCAAAGCGTGGCGCGGCCGAGGTCAGTTGCGTTATAGAAATTAAGAGTAGGATCAAAAGTATTTTCATTTGGCTGTGCTTCATAGCTGGATGCCGGCCTCGGCAAAGGTCTGGCGCAGCTCGGGGGTGAGGATATCGAGGGGGACGCCGCGGGCTTCGGCGTGGGCGGCGTTAAACCATGCGCCCAGCCCGACCTCGGTGTTCCAGGCCTGGGCGAGAGTCAGGCGCGGGTTATTTTGCAGGGTCTGGCAGACGGCGATGAGATACCAGGGGCACTTGAGACCGGGGGAGTCGTCTTTCGCGCCGAAGACTGGACCGGTGTTGTAGTCGCGGAGATAGACGCAGAAGGCGTTGAGCTGGGGGAGGAAGGTCGCCTGAGTGCGGCCGTAGCGCCAAGTGACCCACTTGAGAGGGAGTCGAACCATAGGCGGCCCCTGCAAGAGCTGCGCCGGGTAAAGTAACCGGCAAACCCGCACCGCAAGATAGAGAGCGGGGGGATCAAGGGGGGCAGGGTGCCCGGCGAACGGGCTCTTGATGAAATCGAGGTTAGCCGCGTTCCAGAAAGAAAACGGCCGCAGCCGTAGCCCAAGAGACCGATGACCACTCCAGGCTGGCTCGCCAAGCCGGAGCCTTGGCGAAGGCTGGTGGACTATCGCCTCGGCGAAAGTCTCGTCGAGCAACGCGGGCGCCGCGCGGGACTAACCCGCGGGCGTGGCCGGTGTTTTTTTGGCAGCAGGCGCGCCAGCCTTGGGCGCTTGCTCGGTTTCGGTCTCTGTGGATGCCTGGGGGAGGACCTGACCGACGAGCTCGCGCGCTTTCGTTAACTCGTCGCGCTTTTGGGTGGAGCTCTTGATGCGGGTGTCGAGTTGCTTGATCTGGCGGTCGTATTCGGCCGCGGTGTCGTGTAGGATTTTGCTCATAAGATTGT
>JACDGM010000027.1 GCA_013815325.1 Chthoniobacterales bacterium | reverse complement strand
AATATGGCACCTACACCGCGACCAAGGGACTCGGTGCATCCGAGCGCGAAACCTGGGTGCTCGATCAGAAAATCAATCAGCGCGGAATTAAAATCGACCGCGAATTTATCCACGCCTGCATCAACGTACTCGATCAGGTCCGTATCCCCATGACCGAGCAATTCCGTGAATTGACTGGCCTGAAGCCAACGCAGCGTGAAAAGGTGCTCGATTGGGTCAACGAACAGGGCGTGCCGCTCGGGGACATGAAAAAGGAAACGCTCAACACGATCCTCGATCCCGATGACGAATTTGACCTTGGCGATTTCTCCGAACCACTGCCCTATCACGTTCACCAAGTTTTAACGCTGCGGCGCTCGCTCGCGTCGTCGTCGGTGTCCAAGCTTGAGCGGATGCTGCAATGCGCCACAGGCGACGGCCGCGTGCGCTACACGATGCAATACCACGGCGCCCGGACAGGCCGCGACGCCGGCCGGCTGATCCAAATTCAAAACTACCCTCGTGGTGAGATTTCCGACCGACAGGGACTAACCGCGGATATTCTCGCCGACGCGATTTTGACCCGCGACTTGCCGACGATTCGGGAGCTTTGGGGCGATGACATTTTCACCGCCATCATATCGTCGCTACGCTCGTGCATCATCCCGGATGACGGCAAGGTGCTTGTGGCGGGCGACTACGTCGGTATCGAGGCCCGGAACCTCTTGAGCATGGCAGGGCAGCACGATCGCGTCGAACAGATGCACGCCGGGATCGATGTCTATTCCGAAAACGCATCGCTGATTTTCAAACGGCCGATCACGAAGGCCAACGTCGCGGAGCGGCAGACGGGCAAAAACTCCACGCTCGGCAACGGCTACGGTCTGGGAGCGGTTGGCTTCCGTGCGCGCTTTGCCCCCAAGCACAGCGTTGAATTCGCGCAACAGGTCGTCTGGACCTATCGCAACGAATTTGCTCCAATGGTCCCGAAATTTTGGTATGGGCTTTGGCAAGCGAGTGTGGACGCCGTATGGTGTTCCAGCGCGAAGACATATTCCTACGCCGGCATCGAATTCCGTAAGGAGGGTGATTTCCTCACGATGCGCCTGCCTAGTGGTCGCAAAATCTATTATCACCGGCCGCGCCCGTGCCGGAGTTTCAACCCGACGACCGGCAGCGAGCATCCGGCGTGGAGCTTCATGTCCTATCAGGGCAAAAGATTCCGCCGTCTGCCGGCATGGCACGGGATGATCACGGCCGACTGTATTCAGGGATCAGCCCGCTGTATGCTGAAGGCCGCTGAAAAGCGCGCGGAGAAAGCCGGGCTCAATACGATTTTCCGCGTGCATGACGAATTGGTTTTCGAGGAAAACGATCGGCCCGACATTGTGCAAATCGTCAAACAGGTCATGGAGGACGTGGAGCCCTGGGTGATCGAACGGAAATTCCGCGTCAAGGCAGAGGTCGAAAAAATGTTGAGGTATCGGAAATAAGGAGAAAAGAAATGTTTGTATCAGATGAAATGATCCGTGAATTTCTTCGCAAGGCGTTGAAAGATCAGCCCAACGATTATGCGACACTGCGCGAAATCGAGCGCCGCGTATTTCCTCACGCTCGGTCTCGGCTATGACTATCATCGCTGGCATCGATCCCGGCAAAACCGGGGCGCTGGTCCTGGTGTCCGACAACGGCGGCGTCGCCACGTTCCGCGTGCCGCTGGTCAAGCTCCCAAAGGAAACGCCGGCATGGTCGGAGTGGTGGCAAACCTGGTCCACCGCGCTCGCGTTCGGGATCGACATGGTAGTGATCGAGAACGTAGGCGCCCGGCCGACACAGGGCACCGTCAGTATGTTCAATTTCGGCCGCACGCTAGGCTTTGCTCATGCCCTCGCGGCGTCGGCCGGCGCCCCTATCCATTTCGTCACGCCGGCGGTGTGGAAGGGCAAGCTCGGGCTCGCGAAAGCGGCCGACAAGAGCGCGAGCCGGGAAAAGGCGCGCACCCTCATGCCGTTGCTAGAGCCGGAGCTTCGACGGGTGAAAGATGACGGCGTGGCCGAAGCCGCGCTACTGGCCTATTACGGCCGCAAATTTATCTAGGGGCAGGCGGCGGTCGCGCCGTTGACGTTTTCGCCATACGTCTTCAGGTCGAGCGCGTGCCGGCTGACGATCGCCGCTTTCTGCTTGGTGTCGAGGCCCTTCCACTGATCGGCCGTGTATTGCTTATTCAGCGGCAAAGGGGCTGTCGGCCGAACGCCGGCGACACACGGTTGCGCGACAGGTACCTTCACCTCTACCGGCCGATTGCGGTAGATGACTTGAGGCGTGGTCGCGCAGCCGGCGACGAGCAGCATGAGCAAGGGCGAGAAGCGTTTCATCGAGTTTTCTCCAGTGCGGAAACCCCGTCTTTCAAGGCGGGGGAGATGTTAAAGTCCCGATCCATAAGCGAGGTCCAAGGCGTCTTGCGCCTGCGATAGCATCGCGGGGCAATTCTGTCGGTCGCCGGGCGTCGCGCTCATGGCCTTCAGGCGATCGAGCGCGCCTTGTCGTCCAATCTGCGCGGCCGAAAGCTGCGATCGGAGCGTGAGGCCCGACGCGATCAGTCGCTTGGTTTCGGCGTCCATGTCGGCCACCTTGCCGTTCGCAGTGTCGATCGACGACTTGAGCGTGAGATTCGACGAGGCCAGTTCCGTAATCTGCGCCGGCACGTTTTTCCACGCGAGCGTCGGATTATCGGTGGCGGTGCGTGTTGCCATGAGGACGCTTTGTGCCTGTCCGTCGAGCGTTGCATATTTCTTTTCCCACGAACCGCGCAAGCTGTCGAGCCGTAGCGCCCACGCCATCGTCAACACGAGCAAAATGCCGGCGCCGATGGTTCCGTATTTCCACGGGTTAAGTATGGATAGCCCGAACATTAGTTTTTCCTTAATCCAAGCGCTCGCGCGAAGCCGTAAAGTTTGCGCGTCAACCAAGACGTTTGCACAATTGCGGTTCCATTCGGCGCGGCGTCGGCGATCTTGACGGCATCGCGCTTCGCCCAAAAAGCGCGCCATTGGCCGTAGAGGAAAACTGCAATCGTGCTGGCGGCTCCAAGGATCGTGAAAAGCTCACTCCCGAGCCATCCACCGAAACCGGAAATATCGTGCGAGCGGATAAATCCGTAGAGCGAAATAGCGCCGCCGACGATCAGGAGAATTTGTCTCCCGCCGGTAAAAATCATCGCAAGCGAAATCGACGGGTCAACCTTGATTGGCGTTTCGGGATCGGTCATTTCGGAAGCTCCGTGAGGCAAAGGGACCTTTCGGCCCGGCGGCGGTTATCGAGGCCCCGCACGACTTTTCCACCCGCCTTGTTCCAGAGCAGAAAAGCGTCGCAGGCCGAAGCCCAATTTCGCGGTCCGCTATCGAATCGACGATCAACGGTCGATTTGCAATATGCCCCGGTGCCGATATTGTAGGACAGGCTGATCGCCGCCGCCAATTGATAATCGTGACCGCGCAGGAGCGGCGTGCAGGCGAGCACCTTGGGGGCGAAATCCTGCGCCACCCGCTTGTCGAGGCGAAGCCGGCAACCCTGGGGCGTCTCGGTCATCCCGGCGTGAACACCCTTGGTTTCGCCGTCGCATAGCGTCCAGACGCCGACGATATCCCGATAGGCCACGAGCTTTGGCGGACCACCACTTTCCCAATTGCCGAGGAAAGGTGTCAGGATCGCCGCCGCAGCAACGCCGATGACGCCAGCGATAGCGCCGCCTTTCTTCAGGTTGGAATTCTTGGGTTGCTGGTAGGCCACCGGCTATCCTTTACTTGACTGGAATTTCGGGCGTGAAAGGAACAAACCCCTTCGTCTTCGCCCAAGCCCGCATTTCGCGCTGACGATCCTCGATCGCCTGCACGCGGATAAGCATGGCTTCCGAAACGAGCTTTTGGCTTTTGAGCAAATCGAGTGACTGATTGGCGTTCTGATAAATACCCCCCAAGAAAAAGATGATCGGCGCAAGCGCGACTACTTGCGCCACCAAGGATGACAGTATCCAGAGCTTGATCCTTTGTTCGACCATCGTATCCCGCTGGTCGATATATATCTTGATATCTTCGTTCATCGCCGCTCTCGTTAGTGGGGTCATAGCGTATCTCCTTTTAGTAGATTACGCAACGCACACAAGGACTTGTTCGATCCATTAGGCGACGACTACGTGCCAATGAGGCCCGGTCGCCCACGCGCTCGGATGATTTACCTCGTCTTTCGCCTCCACTACCTGATAGCCGGCATCGTTAATTTTCCCGATGAATTGCGCGAACGTCATGCCGGGGATCGGTCGCACGTCCACAGCATTTTGCGTCTTAATGTGCTCCGAGCCAGGATTTTTCCGGCCGAGGTCGGAATTCGCATCGCGCACGTCTTCGGTGATTTCCACACCGGGGAAGAGTGCCGAAATCACCGCACGGCCGTAAGGCACATTCGGGTCGTCGCCCGGTGCCGGCGCGGCCGGGGCAGCGTTGGGATCGATCGGTGCAGCGTTCGGGTCGGCCGGGGCAGCGTTGGGATCGATCGGTGCAGCGTTCGGGTCGGCCGGTGCAGCGTTCGGGTCGGCCGGGGCAGCGTTGGGATCGCCGCCGGCATCCGGAGTGAGGATCGCCGCCGCGTCCGCATCGGTTGAGGGCACGCCGTCCGGGATGGGAAGCCCGGTCGGATCAGCCGGGGCGTTCGAACCGGCAGGTTGTGCGCCTACGCTCGCCGCGCTCGCGCCTGTCGCATAAGCGGTTTGCAGTTTGCGCAGCGCCGCTTGACCTGCATCCCCTGCATTATTCAACATTTTCAATGCTGAAATACGTGCGGTCGGGTTAGTCGAAAACAGTGCCTCCGCAATCTGATTGGCGCGACCTTCAGGGATACCCTGAAAAAAATTCGCAATGCCCCCTAGAGCTTGGATTTTCGTTGTAGGCAACGCTCCGGGATGGAGGCCAATTACCGAGCGCGCAAGGCCCGGTAAATCCATTTGCGACGAGCCTTGCTGCTCTCTGCCGAGCCCGGCAAGACGGCGGGCACTTTCGGTTTGCGCTTCGGCGGCGTCCGCAATTTGTACACCCGCACGTCCGCGACCTCCCAGGTTTGCTGTTATGGCTTCCTGCATACCTGGATTTTCGGAAATCTCCTGCGACAGCCGCAAAACTGCGCTAGGGGAAGTATTAAGTCCCGCCTGAAGCTGATTGGATTGCCCCAAGGCCAAGCCGGCCTGCCCCTCCGGCGTGTCGAAAGCGTTGGTAACTTTTTGGGCTAGATCACCCTGATTTGTATCGGGCTGATAGCCGCCCCGGCCCATAGTATCTCCGCCCTTGACCATACCCTCGATCATGCGGGACCGGCCCGCATAGGCATCGTTCATTCGCTGCGCCGCCGCACGAACCTCGGGAGATACCCTGCCGAGCACGCCTTGCAAATGCTCTATTGCATCGTCCGCTACCTGCGGGGCGATCGTAGGGCTTGGGCTGCGCAATTTCTGGATCATGTCAACCACGCGATCAACCGAAAGCGGATTTTCCGGCGCGGCCCTTGCGCCTCCTGCGACGCTGCGAATTGCGTGAGTGATTTCCGGGTCCGCTTCAATCCGGACACCTCGCGGCCCCGGCAAGGAAGGAATAAGGTCTTGGAGCGTTCCGACAGGAACATTTCGGTGCGGTGCCATGATCGCGTCGGTTTCAGCCCGACGAAGCGTGTGAGTATCCACGGTGTCCCTTGCGGCGCGAGATACTAATTCAGCGTCGCCTGGCTCGACATTGCCGCCTCGCGCACGCGCCAAATCATCCTGCATACTTCGCGTGACGCGGTTACGCACAGGCAAGGTGACATCATCCACGACACTGCGCATCTCCGAGCCTATTGCCCTCCCCCGTTCACGTACAAGGCTTGCGGCACTGTCCCGCGCGCTGGCCGGCATCCTCGCCAGTGCATCCCGCACACTTTCACGATCCTTCAAACTGTCGAGCACCTCGTACAGCGTAGGCTCGGCCTTATTGCCTGCTTTGGCTTTCCACGCAGCCGTCGCCGTCTGAATTTCTTCAGCGGTTGTGCCGACATATTTACGCAAAATCGCAGCGGCAGAGGGAAGCCGCAATGCAGTTGCCACAGGCTGAAGCAGGAGTTTGTTGACCGCGTTACCCGCAACGCCAAGAACGGGTGCAGCAACGGCACCTACCGCCGCGCCAGTGACCACATTATCCCCGCGACTGTTGGCGGCTGCGGCACCCCCCGCACCTCCCGCAAGCGCGGCTCTACCTGCGTTAGCTGCTCGCGTTCCGAAAGCCAAACCTTTCGCTTCAACCGGCGTTATCAGTTTTTGCAGGATATTCCCTACCTGTGCGGCTCGGGGCGCTGCCGATGCCGCCAAGCGTGTTACTCCCATCGAGGCTAGTTTGCCTGCCCCCAAACCGCTTATCACCTGCCCTGTAACATTGCCGACAAGCGACTTGTCCTGGTCCGCCGCCGTGCGCGCATTGATGACCCTCAGGATGTCCCCGTAGCTTGTTCCTTTCGGAGTGCCGGAAATATCCGTACCCGGAATCCTGGCGCCGGTAGGGATCGCATATTGCGCCGCAGCCGCCAGATAATTCACGCCGGGAAAGGAGCGGATTCCTCCTACTAATGCGTCCCCCATGCCCGAACCGCTGGAATTATTTTGTGAAAGGCTTCGTCCTGCTTGCTGTAACCGCGCATCCCGACTTGGTGGATGCGCTTTCACATAAGCTGCGTTGAACCGCTTGTTATATTCCGTATCGTAAGCCGCACGCTCGGGCGTGCCTTTTGCCGCCGGGGGAGCGCCCAAGCCGAAGCCGTTGCGGACGCTCGGCGGACCGGCCGGTGCAGCGGGTGCGCGAGCCGTGGGCCTCTTCCCTCCGTCGAGGTTCGTAACCGACTGCCCGAATTCCTTCATGGCACGCGCAGTCACCGCCGCCGGCGTCACATTGTCGGGCGCGTTGGCATAGGTGTGCTGCGAACCGTCCGCGAGCGTGATCGTGATATTCCGGGGCATGGCTTGTTACCAATTCGAGACAGTAGGCTTGCCGACCGCAACGCGCTTGGGAGCGGGAGCGCCCCCGGAACGCTGAATACGCGGCGGCAATGCTCGCGTTCCGCGCGCGGGGGCTGGCGTGGGGGCTGGCCTCCCGGATGCAGTATTTTCCGCAAGAAAACGGCGTAGCCCGGAAATCGCCTGTCGGTTGGCCGTGAGCGATTTTGTCGGGTCAGTAACGGTCTGCATAAACAGCTTCACGTCCGCGTTCGAATCAAGCTGCTTGCCGGTCATCCCGGTGGCTTTGGCAAGCGATTGCATGAGCGCCGGCCGAATGGAATTGATACGATCACGATATGTCTGCGCTTTCGTACCAACGGCACCCTCGACGAATTGCCCCGCACCCGACGAACGCACACGGGCAATCACATTATTGACAATGCTAGCGCCGGGCTTGATCGCCGCGCCTACTTTATCGAGTGAGGTATAGGTCCGATCCAATTCGTCGAGCAAATCCGTTGCCTGCTTGGCGCGGCCAGCCGTCGCTGCATCGCCTTTCGGTTTGTCGGCTGTTGTCGGCTTGGCGCGCGCTGGCATCCCGGCAATCGTCACCGCCGTCCGGTTGTTTCCGGCTGCGATGTCCCGCCGCGTCTGATTATTCGCCGCAGTGTCGGGCTTGGCGGTGTTCCCGATCGTGTTGAGCGGCTGACCCGTGCGCGGATCGACAATGTTCGTTTCGCCGCCGTTATTGACGACAAGCGCACGATCGGCGGCAGTGACGCCATCGGGCAGGACTGTACGTGCCTTGCCCCCCTTCAAATTGGGCTGGTAGGCGACAACGTTGCCGTTGGCGTCTCTGCCGTAAACGACCGAACCGCTGTATTTGTCGCCACTATCGTCAAACCCGGCCAGCCCGTCGAGCATCCCCGGATTTGCGGCAATTTGACCGGCTAGCGCCGCCGCTTGGTCCGCCGGGACGCCAGCACGAGCCGCGAACAACGGGAAAATTTTCGTGATGTCCGCGCTCGGATTTGCCGCGAGCAACGCTTGCGTGCCTCGAACGGCTTGAGTGATGCGCGCCCGGCCGGCGTCGTCGAGCGTATTTTGCGCCGTCGCGAGTTTGAGCTTGTCGAGGTCAACCGTCCGCGCATGATCGCCAAGCGCGAGCGCGCGGTCCTCGCGCCGGTCCAAGGTCGGCTGATACAGGGCTTCAGCGCCACCGACTTTTGCGAAAACGTCCGCCAATCGCCCCACCGTGTCGAGAATTGAACGACGTGCGCGAGGTGCGGCCGGCGCGGCAGAGTCGGGTTGAGGTGCGGCATTTGGCGTCACTCCCGGTTGCATGTTGAGATTTTGCATCGCGTTCGGCGGCGGCGGCGTATCTCCGTAGCCTGGAATACCCTCAAGCAAATTCTGCGGTGCCTGCGGGGACGCAACCGGCGCACTGGCATAAGGCGACGGATTGGCACCCGGCGCGCTGACATCGCTGCCGTTCAAGCCGGGACCGGGCGACATGAGCGCCTGAAGGAAATTGATCGCCATTTTACAGTGCCCCGTAATTTACGGTCATATATCCTGCCACAGTGCGTCCGAGCGCCCACGGCCGCATCTTCGCCACCTCGTCAGCCATGACACCGCGAAGGCGATTTTTCTGGCCGACATACCGATAGGTGTAAATTCCCAAGCCGTCCGCAAATTCACCGACCTTGCGAATTGCCGTCTTCAGGCGGCGATCGGAGAAAATCGACGCGATACCGCCGACCGTGGACGCGATCGAGCCCACCGTGCTCGGCGAGCCGCCGGTGCTCGTGGATTTCTGCCCGGTGTTCGCAATGAGGCCACCGGCCTGCAATCCGTTGCCTGCGACGGTATTGACGTTTTGCAGATAATTGTTGAAAAAGCCTTGGTTCAAATCGGCGCCGCGCGACTGTAGCGCCCTCGCCGTGGTGCCGGAATTCAGGAGGCCCGCCGCTGCCCCCTGGCCGGTGACGCTCTGCGAAAGCTGCCGCATTGCGGGCGCATATCCGGCATTTTGCAGATACTGGCTATATCCGGGGTTAGCGCCTCCCGCCGTCGCCACGCCGTTCGCTGCGTTGCCGACCGCACCCACGGTGCTGCCTGGGATACCCAACAGGCTCGCCATGTAATTGTTCGCGGCGACGCCGGTGTTCGCTTGCCCGCCATAGGTGGACGTGATCAGCCCGTTATTGACGTTCTCCGACGAGGACGTTGCGGGCTTTGGTTTGAGAAAAGAGATAACGACCTCCTATTGACACGCCGGGCACACATGAGTACTCCACATTTCTTTAGACAGCACGAAAAGCTCGCACGGTCCTTCAGGCGTTTCACGCACGCCCACCAATTTGCCGCCGACCCAACGCGCCAGCATTTTCACGTCGCGGCGGAAATTCGGCACGAGCCCGAAAATCAAATCCGCGCCATACTTTTCGAACATTTGACGAAAGGCTTCCTTCGCTGCGGCGATGGCCTTTCGGCCGCGCGAGACGAACAGGAAATGCACCTGATAATTGCAGTCGCCTTCGTCGTCGAAGAGCGCGATGTCGTCGCCCATGACGATCGGCACGTTGCCACCGTGCGCCAGCCAATCAGCACCCGACAGTCCGCGATTGAGCGGGCTGGTGTTAATGGCGTTGATGATGGCTTGGTCGGACATGCGCGCTTTCGCTTCAGAGCGGACCCGCAGCCCCCGGTGGTCCTATGTCTGATCAGCGCACGATGGCGGGGAGGCGGGAACCTTATGCGCGCTCGGGCGTGCCCGGTCAAGTCGCTAGAACGGGCACATTCAAGGTGCTGCCGGTCACGAAAGGCGTGGTGGTCATGTCCGGCCAAATCTGGATCGTGCAAACCATCAACCACACGAGCCCATCAGTCGAGCAAAGCCATTGCATTTCGATCGGTGTTTGGTTCGGATAGCCGTCATTGCGAGGATCGAGGTTGATGCTGCCGATCGTCACCGGCACGCCGAAATCGAAGGACACCGAAACGCCGTCGCCGTCAGCCTGCCCGCCATAAGTGGACCAAAGTGTGCCCGGATTGCCGTCGAACAAATTGCTCGCCGGATAGCTGTTGTAATTGCTGTTCGGTGTCGGGTTTGCGATGGCGACGGCGGCGGGCGTGAGGAATTCCGCTCGCGACAGCGAAGAGCCGTCCGCGCCGTGGATGATATTATTCCATTTCCAGTAGCGATAGGGTCCGCTCGGCCCGCCACCTCCCCCGCCACCAGAAATTGCCACCTCGACGACGCCCTGGATATGCCCTTGCTGATCGACGACGAATTGCGCGACGTGCGTAGCGTCGCCATAGGTGCCGGGCGTGACGAGCGAATCGGCATGATCAATCGTGATGTCGGACGACAAATTCCCGCCGCCGTGAAGCGCGACGCCAGCGATGATGTCTCGCGCCGCCGCAAAATCATCGATAAGCTGTTGCGCTTGCTCGGCGGTGATCCCGGCGCCGATGTCGATTTGCCGCTGCTGCGCCCACCGAATGAAATACTCGGTGGGCTGCCCCCGCACGTCAACAATTGCCTGATTGCTGAACAGAGGTTGCAGATTACCCGCCATTGTCGTTCATTTCCATGCTGTCGATCCGTGTCAGTACGCCGTTATCCCGGACGCGGAACATGCGCCCCGGCGACGAAATCTGCCCGAGCGAATTCCACGTATAGGGATTATTCACCGTGATATCGGTCTCAAGGCCAAGGCTCTCGGCCGAGACGAAAGTGCGGCCTTGATCATCGGAATACTCCAACGTGATCAGCGGCGTAAAATCGTCAACGGTGATGCCGTAATTATCCCCATCGAGGAAAATCGCATAGCACGGCAAATATTGACGGCCACTCGCGAACACCTGTCCGGTGACAATCCGCTCGAATTCGATTTGCTGCACCGACCGGCCAGGGTTCGGGGCGTCGTCATAGGGCTGCTCGGGATCGAGGAACCATAGCAGGCCGAACGTGTCGTCCCCGGCCACTACCGACGACCCTAGCGTGTCCGCGAGCGCCGCAGCACCGATCCACGTCATGCCGATATTTGGACGCCACGCGCCGCTGCCTTGGCTATCCCATTCGACCCATTGTTCCGAATAGATGTCGTAAAGCAGCGTCTCCCCGTCGCCGAGCCGTAACACGAAGAAATCGTGCCCGTCTAGCGTGAAGGTCCATACACGCAGCTTGGGATCAGCCACGCGGCCTTTGACGTGTGCATAGACGCGGCTTTGTGAAATTTCCGGGATTACCTCTTTTTTCGCGTCGGCGATTATCCGTGCCTGCGCTGCCCTTGCAAAATCGGCCGGGTAATTGATCTGCGTATAAATGCGTCCTTGCGAAATCTCCGTGTCGCCGGCCCTCACGGAGCCCGTCATATAGACGCGGCCCTGCGTCACTTGCACGGTCACGACTAAATCGTCCGATTGAATTGTAGTGTCGTGGTATCGAGGCCGGCCGGCGTGTATTGATTGCCTGTAGCGGGGTCGAGATGCATGATATCCCACCAATAGGTGAAGGCGGTCGTCATCGGACGATCAGCGCCGTAAGCATTGTTCCCACCGTTGATCAGCGACATTTGGATATTGCCGTCCCCGCCGTCCGATTTCTTGCCGCGCAGGATCGGCATTACCGACCGTACACTGGTCACGTTAATCGGGAGGTCCGCCAACGTAACGATCGACGGAGCAGGCGGCGGATTGTCGGCCGAAATAAACTGCGTATCGACGGGCGGGGTGTTGTCGAGTATCCCGGCGTCGGACGCACCTCCGGTGCGGCTCCATCCGGTCGAAACGTCGCCGGTCGGACCCAAATCGACGACTTGGGTTGTGCCGGGAAAACCCGTACCCCATCCGCCCGAGCCATCCCAAATGCGCAAATCCTTCACCCATGCCAACGCGCCGCTAAAATTCCCAGTGTGCGTGTATTCGACCTGTGAATAAGGCCCGCCGGTCGCCACGCCGTCAAGGGTCAATTCGTCCACAGGGATGCCCTCGACTTGCACGCGCACGGTGCCCCCAGTGGCGAAACTCTCGCACATAAATTCGATATTCTGCCATGCGTTCGCGACGATCGTATTGAGCGGGGAAGTCGCGAGCACGGTTCCGCTGCGAGGCGATCCCTGCTTGACGATAAGCTGCCCTGACGAATTCGACGTGATGGAGATTTGCCTACTGGCGTCATTTTTATTGAAGCACAGTCCCCATCCCTGCTGATCCAAACTGTTCTGCCATAGCCGGAAGGCCACGCCCACTTTATCCTGCGTCGTCGGCAGAATTTTGCGCAAGTCGGTGGAGTCCTGCGAACCGGCGCCGATGCGAATGACGATGCCCGTGACGTTCGGGTCGGGGTCCTCTTGTAGCTCGATCCCGACAACCGAATAGACGCCGTTGCTCATGAGCGCGGTGTTGGTGCCGTAGAGGCCGGGGGAGCCGCTAGGGAAATCGAGCCAAACGTCAGCCATCGTAAATCTCCAATTAGAGCCCGCGCGAAGCCTGATAGGCAATCGACTTGCGAATTCGTTCCTCAATACTCGGATTACTGATACGCTTCAATCCGCCTGAAATCTGGAAAACGCCGCCGTCGCTATCGACGATAATCATGCTTTCCTTGACTGCGATTGCCGCGCCAGCCCACGTCCCGCGATCAAACGTCACGCCCTGAAGACGTAGTACGGGGCTGTCGATATTCCCGGTGAAATACCACACCTCTGCGGTGTTGGAGCCGGGGAGCCAAAATTGATCGCCGAAGACAACTACGGCGAAAACCGGATCGGGCGCTCGCTCGGCCGTCGCAAAGTCCAACGGGTCGATCGTTGTTTCGCCAGGATTAATCCACCAAAACCGACCGTTGATGCCCTTGCCCTGCGCAGGGATAACGACAACGTAGCTGGCGCAGTAGCCAACCGAAATAGGCCCGACATCATCCGGCGTTTCCACGATCGTTACGTTGCCCGCCCCGCCGCCTGTCAGCGTGCCGGTGCCCCATGCGATGCCCGCGCCCGTTTCCGTGGTGGTCACTGCGTTGCCCGCGACGCCCGAGACATGCGCTCGGATCGTGACCGCTGCTAAATCGACAGTCGAGGTCCGAGCATCGGGATTTTCCGTGAGTGCGGTCGAATAATCGGTGCCGGGAATGCCACCGCTGCCGAGCGCCCACGCGAAATGCTGCCACGAAAGCGGAACGGAAAAGCTGTGCTTGATCAGCCAAGGATTTCCGACCGTTCCGGCCGGTGCTCCCGCGTCCACGCTGCCCGCCGTGAATTGGTAATACATCGATCCGACGCGGATAACATCGCCCGCCGCCGGGGAACCGGCGATTGTGCCCTTGGCGAAGCCTTTTTCCGTGTAGAGCCACAAATTGTGGCCGTCCGCGAGATACATGAATTCCGGGACCGCTGTTGAGCCGGTGCCGATTGTGCCAGTTCCTGCCATGCTGACATTGCCCGTACCCGGCAACAGGTCGCCGGTTAGCAGCGTCGTGACGCCAGTTTTGTCGATCCGATACCACTCGATGCCCGACACGACGAAAAGCGCGTCGCTGAAACTGCCCGGCTGCGAATATACCCCCCGGATCGGCCCCTCACCGACCGCGAGCCAACGCCGCAGCGCCGGCCGACTGATCAGCGCGGTAAGCGCCTTCACGAGCACCGGATTTTGTTCGAAAAAGCGATTTAGCGTCTGCACCCGCGCTTCGCGGGCAACGGTGCGGTGATAGTCCGCCCGCCCGAGAGGGATATCAGCCATCGCTTAATCCCCGAACGGATTGCCACGCTCGAAACCGCGCGTGGTGCTGAAGGACCGTTGGCTATCGTAACCCTGCACCGACATGAAAGGCCACGAGATATCGTCGAGAATTTCCAACGGCCGCGACTGAAGGTAGCGGTTGCGAAAATCCTGCTTGTTATCCTTGAGCGCGGCGACGCTCTGCGCGTCGAGCGTGCGGCCGTAACGAGGGTTAATCCGCATCGCGAGCAAGATTACAAACATAATGTCGAATTGCGGCGGGAACGGATTTTCATCCGTCGCGATCACTGGCGAGATTTTCACCCATGCTGCGAGGTCGGAGCGGTAAATCCATTCGCGGAACGTACTGTTGACGTTGAGTACGATCGATGCCGCGCCCTCGATCGGCCGGCCGTTGCCCCCAAGCGTCACCGGGAACGCTGCTAGGCGCCCATAGGGATCAGCGATGGCATAGCGGGCGCCGTCCTGCGGCCGTGGCGTCAGCCATACCGTGCGGGCGACGGTATTGGTCGCAAGCAGCCGTTGGTTGATCGGCGGATTGTCCAATTCTCGATCAGACAGATATTGAAGGTCGCGAAACCAAGGATCGTCGGGATTTCGGTCGAAATCGCCTAGCGGCCAATCCTGAAACCGCTCGCCCTCTTGCGTGCCGTAAAGCGACGCGAGCAGCGAATTGTAAAGGCGAAGGGCTTCCGCACCCTGATTAACGCTCGGGTCCCGACCAAGCGCGAGAATATTGCTCTCGCGGAAGGCGTCGGAAATGATCGAGGAAATCAGGGTCACGGAAGCACCTCGCGGTTAAATTACAGGTCGAGCGCCTTGCCCTCTTCCAGCGCCTGTTTGTCGGCCGCTTCGGGCGCGGCTTCGGGCTTCGGCGCGGGACGGACAACGCCGACCTTCATACGCCACAAGCCGGCGCTGGTCATCGTCTTTGTCGCCGCGTGCAACTCTTCCTCCCAGGGCCAACCGGCCGCGTCGAGGGTGTTGCTCTGATCGCCGGGAGCCGCCGGGCCGGAACCCGTCTGTGCGGGCGACGCGGCGCCGGTAATCGCGGCTGGGGCGGGGTTGGAGCCCGTGCGCGCGCCGGTGATCACCTTGTCACCTTCGACCTTCATAGGGTGATCGTGCCAGCCAGCGGGCACCTCTTCGGGCGAACCGAACGTGTCGGCCTGATTGTTCGGGCCGTAAAACCATGCAGGCCATGACTGCTTGTCCATCTGTTTTCTCCGTTGAGCGTTAAATCAAGAGCGTGCCGGCCGCGCCCCCGGCCAATTGCACGTCAGCACCCGCCGTTGACTGGAACAAGAGCGGAATACGGTTAAAACCCACCGCGAGCGGCAGCGCGTTCACGATAATCGCGTTCGACCCGTCCGTGGGCTCGTGATCGGTAACAGTGATCGTGCCGGCGACAGTCGCGAGAAATCCCGACATGCGCGAGCCGGCGATGTGATAGGCGCTGTTCGCGACCATCGGATGCCCGCTGTAATATTGCCCGAACATGAAAATCCTCCACCGCCTGAATTTCTATCCCCGAAGCGTAACGACCCTCCCGGTTAGCGGGAACCGGGAGGGCCGATGAACCTTCGCCCGGAGAACGAAACGAAGTGCGCTTACGCGCCGTTCATGCGCGACATGCGGCGCCGTTCGCGAATATTCGCGTTCAAGGCCACATCGAAGCGGACACCGTGCGCGCCAGTGTAGAAATCCGAGTGCTGCCACATGCGGACAGTCAGTGGGATTTTCTTCAGCTTGCGACGCATGGACGTGTCCGACGCCGGCAGGATCAGCGGCACGGTGTTGACCACGATCGCCTGCTTCTGGATCAGAAGACGAGGCGACAGATTGGTATTGGCAGCACCAATGAAGGTCAAAACCGAGTTGTCCGCCGGTGCGGCCGTGACGGTCGCGTGTGCGGTGTTGATGTTGATATTATCGCCGGCACCCGAGCCAGGAACGACCATCGCCGGGAAAATCCGCATCGCAGCGATCACGCCCGCGCCGTCCGCCACAGCGTCGGTGACAACCGTAAACTGCTGAAGCCGCGCCGGCGAAACCGGAGCCTGCTTGCGATTGTCGAACGCGAACACGCCGGGCCAAGTGAAAACCTCACCCGCCTTGACCGTGGCGCCGGCCGCGAAGCCGTCGAGCGCGATAAGCTGCGTCATCGACTGTCCGTTGGACGTGCCCGCCTTGGCGACGGCCGCGTAATCGACGTTTTGGTTCGCACCATTGACCAAGCCGGCCCCGGTCTGCGCACGGGTGCCCGTGAGAAGGTTCGGAAGCTGATTGGTAAACATGGTGCGGATATCGTCGATTTCGCCGCTGAAGCCCTTGCGATAGGTGCCCGCGCCGGTTTCGTTCGGCAGCTTCACAAGCTGGTCGCCAAGCTGTTGCCGGTCGAACGCGCTCATGATGAAGGAAAGCTCGGAATCATCCACCCCGTTTTCCGTCAGCCGAGTATGTGCCGCTGCGGCATCGCTCCACTGTGCGATGGCGTTATTCGGCGTACCGGTCCAATCGCACGAGGCCAGCGTGGCCTTCGCGAGAATGTAGGCGTCGATCTTGTCGGCAAGGCTGGTCGCGGCGCCGAGCAACGCTTGGCTCTCGCGAGCTTCGCCGATCGACTTGATCTTGACGAAATCGCCCCAACCCATGTTCGCGTTGAACGTGCCGGTGATTTCGAAAAGCTCCGACCCGAAAACCGAGCCATCGGTGCCGGCGGACAAATCCTTGACGCCGTTTTCGGTGCGCGTGACGTTGTAGCGCGGCGTGGTCTGTTCGAGAACGGCGAGGCCGTTTCGATCGTCCATTTCGCCGTCCATTTCGTTCCAGGTCACGGCCGACCCGGTAACGAGATTATTCTGAAGCACCATCGCGAACGAATTCAGGACGAGCTTTTGCTGTTCGGTAGTGACTGCACCCACGGGAAAATCCCTTCAGTTTGTGGCCGAAGGGATTTTCCCTTGGCCGGTTTATCCGTTCGCCTTTTCGTCCGCCGCCCACGCCTTTTCGAAATCTCCAAGGTCGTCAGTCGCCGGGTCGATCCGGGTTGAGGAATTGGCGCCCCGTGTCCGCGTCGCGGGCGGTTCGCCAGCCCCAGGTTTCGTGCGAGGCTTTGCCTTGGCGGTGATTTCGGCGTCGCGTCCCAAGACGTATTCGACTTGACCGTAAGGGGAGAGCTTCGCGACCCGCGTTGCTTCCTTTTTGTCATTTGCCAAATCGTATAGAATTTGTGCCCCATTCACCGCTTCGTGCGCAGCTTCAAAGGTCGATTCCCCCAAGTCCCACTTTCCAGCGAGCCCCGCTTCCACAACCGTCTCTTGGAAATCGTCGAAAATTTCCGAGCCGCGCGTGGAGAGGTCATCGATCCTTTCGAGCAGAGCTTCGCGTGCCGCTTCGGCTTGCTCCGCCTGCTCTCTCTCCTGCTGACGTTGCAGGACCGCATCGGCTCTTTCTCCGGCCTTTTGAGTGGCCAGATATTCAAGCTTATCCTCGATATAACGGTCATCGAGGTGCCCGAGGGGATATTTCGCTTCGTCCGTGGGATCCGGCGCTTTCTCCGCGTCGGCAGAATTACGCCCGCCTTGATTGTTTGGCAAGCCCCCTTTTTCGATTGCCTCCAAACGCTGCGAAAGCTGCGAAATTACGCGCTCCTGATTGCGGGTTTTGCCCGTCAATTCACGGATGCGCTCGGATGCCTTTTTGCGAGGCTTCGGCTTCTCTTCCTCGCCGTCATCGTCGTCATCGTCGTCATCGTCGTCGGCTTCGCCGCCCGCATCGGCGTCCACGTCGGCGTCGGGCTTGCTCTTGCCAGTGGCCTTGTCGGCAGCGTCCTTCGCGGCCTTATCGGCGCCGGCGTCGGCCGGTTTGTCGCGCGGACCCTTACGCCCGGTGGGCTTGGCCGGCTTTTCCTCGTTCGTCTCGATCGCCGGCTTGCCAACCTCGACTTTCGCGCCTTCGTTGAATTCGTCGAACGCCGCGTCACCCGTGCCCCCGGCATCGTCGCCGTGACCATCCGGCGCACGCATATAGCGGCCCTTCGACCGTTCCGCCGCCGTCATGGCTCCGAACAGGGCCGTCGAGCCCATCAATGCCCCCGCTAGGGCAAACCTTTTCCCGCTCATTTCGTTTTCTCCGTTGTGCCCGGCATTGGGTTATCCTTCGCGGCGTTTTGAGCCTGTTGACGCAACGCGAAATCTCTGTCGGTATTCGCCAATTCCTTGAACAAATTGGTCACGCCCATTTCCTGATCGTGGGATTGGCCGCTGATGTCCATTTCGTGCTGATGCTCTTGGTCCTCGACCGCCAAATCGTGCTGGCGATCCTCCTGCATCATCGAATTGTGCTGATCGAGCGTTTTGAGGACGTGGTGAAAATCCTTGTCCTCGTTTTTGCCTTCCACGTCCGCCCGGCGCGATTGTGCGTCGGCGACGGCTTTGTAAGCCTGTGCCAAGGCCAGGCGCCCGCGCGACATGGCATCGCTGGCCTTCGCCTGCTTGAGCGCGATATCGGCCTGCGCGTTGGCGGCGGCGACTTGCGCCTCCATCTGTTGCTGTTGCTGTTGCTGTTGCTGCATCTGACGCATTTCCGGCGTAAGCTCGTCGTCGGGAATGAGGCCGGGAGGCAATTGCGTGCGGAAACGCCGAGCAAATTCCGTCGCTTTCGGCCAATCCTGCGCTTCGGCCACGAGGTCCATGACCAAGGCGGCGGTTTGCGGTGCAGCGTTGACGAACGACATCATCTGTTCGGCCGCGAGGCTCCGCTTGGTTTCCGACGCCGGGCCGACATTGACCGTGATCGCATATTTGCCGGCAGTGATATCGCTATTCGGCGTGCCGTCATTGATCGTTTTGAGCACCGCCTTGTCGTCGCGGCCGATAACCGTGATCACGCGCTTCGTGTCGTAGATATACGGAATTAGCTCGTCGATATTCTTCGCGCACCGCGTATCGGCGATTTTCAGCCGATCGGTGTAAATGAACGTGCCGACATCGGAAACCATTTGCCGCTGTTGAATTGCGACCTTGGAAACCTCGTTCGACGGCATCCCGAGCGCGGCTTCGTGGATATTCGAAATATCCTTCAAATCCTGCGTCGCGAGCCCGGCTTCGTTGATCAACGCGGCGTCGATCCCCGGCGGCGGGATATGAATTGGCGCTTGCTCGCCATCGTTGAAATACAGGAACGGGTCGTCAGACGTTGCCGCCTTGCGCCATTTTACCTCGTGCCCGCGCACGGCTTCGGTCGTCGTCAGCCATTTGTTGCGCGGTGCGGCGACAAGCTGCTCGGCTACGGTCGAGTTATGCGTGGGGACCATCGAAGGGCCAGCAAGGAAAAGGCGTGACGGAGCGTCGATACCCACGCATTTCGTCGGGACCGAAGCTACCTCATCCACAGACACAATGCGGAACCTCTTGTTCCGCCTGGGGTGCTCATTCCTTGGGCGCTGTTGCAACGTCCGTTTCCGCTTCAAGGCAAAGACATTGTCGTCGCTCGCGGCGGTAAAGACGAATTGATGTGCATCCCGATGCAGTGTTTCAGTACCATCGGCCCACATACGGACGCGGCCCTTGCGTACACACTTCACCGGCTTGATGCCGAGTGACGACACAAGTTCGGCAAACCCGTCCGCCAGTGTTGGGAGCACCGTCGTAAACTCGCAAGTCTGCACGTGGGTGTTGATACTCCCGTCGCTGTCCATGAGGCCCTGCAAAAGCTGCTCACGCTGCTGCCGCGAGGCCCGGAGATAAACGGAAGGAATATGCTTGTTGTGCAACAACCCGTTCTCCCGCAGCCGCGTCACCAGATCATAAACAGTAAATCGTACACCCTTTGTGTTCTTTTCGGGACGAATGTCGCTGACCGTATATCCATAGCCTTCGATAAGGTTTCGGACTTCAGCCGCATCATCTTGATGATGCGAAATAGCACTGCCGTCGCTCCTTCCATTACCCAACCACATACCCAGCACGTAGGGATGAATAGGTAGCTCAATTTCTGGAAGATCAAGCGGCTTAGTCATCCAGATGAAATGCTTGCCTGGGACCAGCTTATCCGTGGTCAATTCTTCATCAAACCAGTTCGAGCCAGGTTTGGGGCTGTTGCGCTTGCCTCTTGTCTCAACTTTCCAAGTATGTTCGTCGCTCGCAACGATGTTGCTACCGTCGTCAAAAGTAATCCTGTAGCATTTTTTGCTCAAATATACAGGGCTTGTCCCGATAACATTGCAGGGACGACCTTGCTCATCCAGAAGCTGGTCCCCGACTTCCACATCGCGCATGGTTGTCCAGCCCGTTGGCGTCGGCAATACTGTGTCAATACTCAAATGCCTCCAGTAGTTATGGAGCCGCTGCGGGTCCTTCAGGAACCGGATCAAGCCCCAACGGTGGACGCGCTCCCCGTCATTTACCTCCCAACCGGCGACGCGATACATCGGCAGCGACGACACGGGATAGTCGTATGGACCTTCCAGAATAGCGCCACCCGAACAGACGTAGAGCCGAGCGAATCGCTTCGGCACGTCACGTGTATAGGGCGAGCCGTCCGACCGGGTTTCGCAGAGGTTTAGGTATTCGTATTCCTCAAGCTTGGAAACGTCCTGCACCGTGCCGTCGAGGTAGAGCGCCAGCGTGCGCGAGCCTTCCGTGACCATCCGCCAATAGCTGACGACGCGCACGGTGTCCTCTTGGAGCCAAAAGCTATTATGGTTCCATTTTTCCGAGCCCATGAAGCTCGTTTCCGCCGCCCAGGGCCAACGGTGCTTGAATTCCTGTTGCGGGATATCGTCGCCGATAAATCCCCACTGGCAGTCCGCTCCGGACGGTTCGACGCCAAGGGGATCGAAAATGGCGGAATACGGGTCGGAGCACGCTTGCAAATTGATTTGCTGCTCGAAAACGTCATCGCTCGTGTAGTCGATCGATAGCGAATAGGCGCCCTGTCCGCCGATAACCTGATACTTGTGGGCTTCGTCACGGGCGAAATCCGACTGACTGTTTTTGAAAATCGAGCGGATAAGCCCTTCGCGGATTTCCGCGATTTCGCGCGTGCCCGCCTTGTCGGGAGCGACGCGGATTTCCGTCTCATTCATGAGGCGGTTGCCGACGATCTGCGCGACGAAGGCGATCAGCCGGTTAAACGTCAGCACGGGCTTGTTCGCGCTCTCGCGCCGCGTCTTTACAACCGGGTCCCATTGCAGGCCGACCGTGAATTTCGCGTCGTCCTTGCCGGCCTTGATATTGTGTTCGTTGAACGAGTAGCCAAACTCGTATTTCGTCCGCATATCGTTGAGGAATTCGGTGTCGCTCTCAAACCCCTTTGGCGTCCGCGTGACGCGCGACGGTGCCGGCCCCAAATCGGCGGCTATTGCATCCCGAATTCCTGCCATTTTCTCGCTCCCTATCCCGCCATCCAGCCATCTTGACCGCCGCCGCCGTCATAGAATGACCCATAATCCGTGTGATCGACCAAACCTTGCGGTGGGCCGTTGTGTCCGTCCATCGCCGGCGCCCCCGTGCCAAACCCGGAAACCCGTTTCGGCCGACTCCATGTATCGAAAAATTCCTTAACTGCAAAGGTCAATGCGCAAGCGTCGCTCAAGTCGCTCGATCGGAGGCCACGGGCCTTCATGTCGGTTTTGCTTTCGAGCAACCAATCATTGTTCGCGCGATACTTGATTTTCGGTCCGCTCATGTCGGAAGCCAAGTCGTCGTCGTCCGGGATCGAGCCTCCTTCCTTCAGGAACGTCAGCAAGTCGTCGTAAATTTCGGCGCGGATATTCCACGGTCCTGCGCGCTTGGGGTGCGCTTTCTTGGCCTTCGACGTGCCGCCGAAATCAATGCCTTTGATGATGTCGGCATATTTGGGGCTGATCGCGCGCAATGCTTGAATGAGCGGCTGTCCGATCGAACCACGATCGATGCACATGCGGTTCGGTTTCCACTCGTCAATGATGGACGAAAGCCAAGCGACCGCTTCCGCCTGCTCGAGCTTGTTCCGGGCGAGCACCTTGAAAATGCTGTCGCCGCGACGGAACGCGACGGCGAAACGATCACCTCCCTGCCCGGCCGGGTCCACGCCGATGATCAGTGGCGCGTCGGGGATTTCACCGAACCGCTTGCGCGCCTTCAGTACGTAACTCGGCTTGATAAAAACGTCCTCGATATCGGCGGCGGCGAAAGCTTCGGTCACGTCGATCGGATATTCCTGCCGGAACAGGCTAGCAGACCGAAGCCCCTGGATTTTTTCACGGCGCCACAGCATCTGTGCGTCGGTCAATTTGTACGTTGCCTGATATTCCTGTTCGGATAGCTCACCCTCCTCATCAGGCTCATTGCTTGCCTGAAAGTCCCCGTCGCGCGTGTATTCCTTCTGAAGCGTCCACGGAACGAAAACTGCTTGATACGGACCAGTCCCTCTCAAGGCGTCCATATAGCGGCGGTAAAATTCCCCTTGCGGACCTGCGGAGGTCGTCTCCAGCAATACCTCCGATGGAGGTTTTACCCAGCCCTCAATCTTGCCCTTCCCCTGCTCAAACGGAAGCGGGCGGGCAGGTTCGGACCACAAGACACCCCATGTGCCCCTCACCTCGTCCACGGCCTCCACAGACGCCGCGAAATGGTCTGCCGCGTTGGCCCAACGACTCGCCTCGCTCCCGTGAAAATAGGAAATTGCCGCGCCTCGACCACCAGCCTTCTGCCCTGCGGTGGCGACCTGATACATTGATCCGCGTTGCTTGAATTCAAGCGATTTCGCATTGTCTGTACCCACCTGTGGCGGGAAAGGATGTTGCTCCTGCATAAGGCTTACCATGTCGAACAAAACCGTCGAAGACGCCATTTCATGCGACAATATGTAGGCGTTCTGCCGGTCGTAAAGCGTTGTGCGCCAATATCCCCGAGCCGCTGTGAAAGTGGACGCCCCCTGCCTGCGCCCTTTCAGAAAAATTATCCGCACCCATCGCGTATCCGCGAGCATTTTATTCACTTGGGCAAGTAAATGCTCTTGCGCCTCATTCAAGATCAATGGCTCAAGCGTACCATCTTTGGCGCGTATCTTGACTACCTCCTTGCAGAAGGTGCGAAAATCGGATTTCCAGATAGCCACCCGCAGCATAAGCCAGCGCGCGCGCACCTCGTCAACCGACAGAGCGTAATCAACCGCGATTTTCTGAAGGTCGATCGCCACGGGCTTAATTCATCTTTTTCTTCGGGATATCCACGTCCGCGCCAGCACGGAAAATCGCGGGCATAGGGACAACGCCGACCGCAATGCAGCGGTCAACATTCTGAACCGGGGGAACACTCCGGGCGTGGAGCCTTGCCGTTTGGCAGGCGATGAAGCGCGCACTGTTCAAGTTGCCTAGTCCTCTTGGAAATCCTCGCCCTTAAGGGCGGGGGAGATGTTAAGCCGCGACGACCCGATTGAGCGAGCCGGCGGGCAGAACAGCGCCCGGCTTGACGGTAACGGAGAATTCCCCGGCGATGCCGTTAAACCCGACGCCAGCCGCATATTCGTCCTCGCCGATCGCGCGAAGGACCGTGCCGGCCGGGATGACGATATCGTTGACCGTCTGGAAGCTCGCGGCGTCGCGGCGCGGTGGCAAACCCTTGCGGATTTTCTTATCGATTTCGTTGTTCACAGGTCAAACTCCATTTTCGGATTATGTGACGGCTGCGGGGGCGTGTAGGCGACGGGCTTTGCGCGGTTGCCAATTTCCAGAGGCTTCCCACTGTTCGTCGGGCCGCGCAATTGCTCGGACGCCGCCCGTAGGTCGTCGATCAGCCCGAGCCCTGCCCAGGGCAGCATTTTGTCCGTGCCGAGCCGGTGGATATGCTCAAGCAGGCGGTCGGCGAGCCCTTCCGGCTTCCCGTAGGGCCGTGAGGCGCTCGACATATATCCGAGTTGCCCCGGCTGCGCGTTCGGGTCGTGTGGTGCTTCCATTTCATCCCCAAGGGTCTATAAATCGTATTCCGGCCGCTCCGGCGTGATGTCGGTGTACTCACCTTCATCCATGCGCTCAAGTCGCGAAATTGCGTCGTCGATCGTGAGTGTCCCGGAAACGTCCACTTGCTGCGATCGAGCGATCAGCTTGGGGAACAATTTCGTGTAGAAATCGGTCGGGTTTTGGTCCGCCCACGCGGTCATGCGCGCGACGCCGCCCATCTGTTCGAACACGGTCCCGACAACCGCGCCGGAATAGCGGCCGACATGCTGATATTGCTCGGCCGACAGCATCGGCAGCGTGGCAAGCTCGCGCGCCACCGCCTGCTTGTCGGTCGGCACCGTCACTAGGGGATTTCGGGCCGACGATCGGCCCTCTTCCGTGTCCATTACGCTCACCCGCTCTCACGAATTGTGTTGGTCATGGGGCCTTCCCAAGGCGGTTATTTCGGCACGATGTCCGATAGCAGCAACTCCCCGGCCGGCGTGCAATGGAGGTCGTTCGGGGTTTGCTGGGTATCTGCCACCCGGCGATCGACGGCATAGCCGTGCTTGACCAGCCGGATCACACAGTCCTGCACGTTCGACCGTGATCTGTAGCCGAGCTTTTTGGCAAGTTCCAGCCCCATCATGCCCGGCGTCGCCCGGACCGCGTAGAGGACGACGATATCGCGGGGCTTCAGATTGGCGTTTTCGATCATCCGCAGCCGCACGAAAAACTCGGAGGCTCCACTGTGTCCCATCGTCATAATACCGTCTCCTGCGTATCCTGTGATGCCACCGCGCCAGCTTCCTCGGCAATGAATTCGTCGAGGGCGTCGCGGTTCACGCTGACGTTTTCGAGGCGGGCGATTTCCGCTTTGATCGCCTCGCAATTTTCCTTGTATTCGGCCTTCCCGGTGCGCGCTTTCAGCTTCGCCTCAAGGCTCGCGATGCGGTTCGGAATCCCGTGGATATGCTCAAGCATCACGTCATCCCTTCATGAAACAGGTAGAACACGAGAAACCATATGAGGATCGTAAACAGGATAATCCAGAGGCACCCGGCTCCGGCTTCGTCCCGGCGGCGGTCGCTATTCCAGGCTTCACGTTCTTCGGGCAACATCGGTTTTCTCCCTCTGCTCGTGTCCGTTCGTAACGCAACCCATTTCAGAGCACAAGAGCAAAAAGAAACCCCGGCGACAGGCGAATGTCACCGGGGTTTCGATCACCCTTGGGAGGGAAACCGCTAATTACGTGCGGTCCCGGATTGGGTCAACCCACTTTATCGACGAAATAGGTATCGTCGAGCAAGCCGGAAAGGGCGGCTTCGGCCACGACAACCTCACGGCCGCTGTGGCTCTGCGTCAGCACGATATCCGCGCCGCGCACGCCGATCGTGATGCGGTCGCCGACCCGGAATTGCCCGGACACGTCGAGGCCGCTGTTGGCGATCGGCGCCTTGCCGTTGTCTTCGCCGGCGGTGCCGTGGGCCTGTTGGGCCGACTTGGCGCCCGGCTTGCTGCCGACCTGTGCATCGGTGGCGCCACGGTTGGCGGGCTTGTTCGTGCCGCCGCTGCGAGATTTATCGACCATTTTTCCACTCCAAAGTTTGACCGCCGCTACGGCCGGGGTTTTTCTCCGGACGATCGGTGAAACCGACAATCGGCGATTAGGTTCCCGTCCTCAAAAGCACCGCACTTGAGTTTAATGGGGGAGGCCACGGGCAAGCGTCAAGTCACAATTTTTCGTGGCGGTGCTTCCCGATCACGTCGCGCGCGAGGAAGCCGCCAGTGCTCGCCGCGCTCCCCAGACCGGCCGCAGTCTCCTTCGTGACACCGTGATATCGGTAGCGGCGACCATTGCTGAAAGTCACGTCGAGGTGTCCCGTTTCGGGATTGTAGCTCGTGCCGGCGACGTGTGAATTATTTGAGGAAGGCGTGGAGCGTTTAATGGGGGATCGAGCTTTCCGGGCCGGTTTGCGCGGGCTCTTGAGCTTTGGCATGTCCAATCCTTTCATCAACGATCGACGGCGTAGGAATATCCTTTGATCACTGAAATTCTCCCAATGGATTAGAATGATTGGCAGATGCGTGGGGTGGCGTCAAGTCTCGACCGGACATGTCTCGACCGGACATGTGACGTTAGGGAACATAGATAGGAAAATTTGGGTCATGTGACGTTAGGGAACATAGATAGGAAAATTTAGGTCGGTTCGTAAGTCGCCCCGGCCCGGTCTACCGCACAGAAAAAAGAATGCCCGCCCCCGGCGTTCCCCGGATGGCCTACGGGTCCGCGCCCTGGCTCGGGCGTTCATGTGTGACGTTGCGTAACATATTACATTGTGATGTAACGTAGCGTTACATACTGTCAAGCAATGCCGGTTTATTTGAGCCAATTAGAAACACCGGATCGTGGACGCCGGTTGTATTCCTCGCGTTGCCTGACCATGCGATGGGCCTGGTCGTAACGAATTCCTAAATCCGCCATGAGCTTTTCAATCTGCGCGTTCATATCGATCTCCTATGTGACGTAACGTAACCCACAATTCTTAACGGACCGTAAACGGGGCGCGGGTAATTATCAGAGGCCAGCAAAATTCCGTCGATTCGAGGGATCGGGCGATTTTGGAGATTTTTAATTTTAGGACTCGAGATTTTTTCTAGTCATCCAATAAGCAAGCGAAGTAGTATTGATCTAGCGTAGCGGCGAAGCGAGCGCCAGCGAGCGAGAGCCGCGAAGCGAGCGCCAGTCTACCGCGCACGCGCGATGGATTGAAGGAAACGACCTGTCATTCCCTTCCCTGCTAACGTGACCATCATTTTTGTTATTGCTTTGTTAGGAATTGCGCTTTAGAAGGGTATCCACAGGGAAGGAAACGACGGGTTTTCCCTTTCCCTCATACGGAGTTAGGCGGAATTTTTAACGATTTCTTAATCTCTCCGGCCTAAACCGGTTTCAACGCCAACTTAGAGGAATTCAGAATGACGAAACTTGAGATACGGCACCACTATCTGAACAAGCTCGAAACGCTTTATGCGGGGCGCGTGGATTATTCTTCGGGATCGCGCGCTCGCGAATTGGCAATCCGGGCTGCCAACGCGGCACTCGCGGGCGACATAAAACTCGAGGGTGAGGCTTGGTTCGCTGCACTCAAAATGGCTGGACTGTCTAAAGCGGCAACGCGGGCGCAGATCGCCGCTTTGCCGGAGGAATAAGCTACCATGCCTAAGCCGGATTATCGAAACACAGATAGAGGAATTTGAAATGTCCAACACATATAATTTTGAGTATACCGATACGTTCGGTGGCGAAGCGAATTATTGCTGGGTGGAGCGCGGTCAAGTTACCGTGCCTGAATTGACGCACTATGGTTACACGGGCTCCACGGACGGCTCCTATGCCCGTGCCAATCGGATCGCCAGTCGAGAGCTTATGAAGGCGGTGAAGGCCAGGCTAGGTCTCACTGGCGTCCGTGGCGTCACACACAATTACGGTGATATGATTGAGTTTCGCCCCTACGGAGGAAATACGGTTCTTTTCATTACTTACGCCGACGATTGACCTTTTATTAATCTTTCCGGCCTAAGCCGGATTTACAAACAAAGGATTTGAATCATGAACATCGGGTACAATGGTGATGCCGTAATGCGCTCGTTTGTCATCGAACAGGTGGCGCAACACGAAGCTGCGGACGAGATCATTCAAGGTAAATACTGGCAGAACGGTAAAGGCTGTTTCATCGGCTGTATCGCTCACGGATCGGATGCCGGCACGGTCGAACAAATGACTGGGATGCCATTAATGGTTGTCACGCTCGCGGAAAATATCTTCGAGGGGCTTCCGAACGACATAGCCAAGGGCTTTCCAGCGCGCATTACGCGGGCGATCGCGAGCGGGTCCGATCTTTCCCTTGTCGGCTGGCAGTTTCTGCGCTGGTGCGTAAACGACACGCTCAACGCTTACGCCGACGAGAAAACCAGGCGAGAGTGCGCGCTTGCCCTAGCGGTGATTGATAACAGGTCCGAAGGGCGGGAGGTTTCCACCGATGCCGCCGGCGCCGCCACCGATGCCACCCGTGCCGCCTATGATGCCACCCGTGCCGCCCGTGCCGCCTATGCTGCCACCGATGCCACCGATGCCGCCCGTGCCGCCGCCCGTGCCGCCGCCTATGCCGCCGCCTATGCCGCCGCCTATGCCGCCGCCGGCGCCGCCGATGCCGCCTATGCCGCCTATGCCGCCGATGCCGCCGCCTATGCCGCCGATGCCGCCGCCGATGCCGCCCGTGCCACCCGTGCCGCCTATGCTGCCACCGATGCCACCGATGCCGCCCGTGCCGCCGCCGATGCCGCCCGTGCCGCCCGTGCCGCCGCCCGTGCCGCCGCCGGCGCCGCCGATGCCGCCTATGCCGCCGATGCCTCCCGTGCCGCAGGGGTCAAACAGGCGGACAAACTGATCGAACTGTTAGCGAACGCCCCGCAATAAATTAAACTTTTCTTAATCTTTCCGGCCTAAACCGGATTTACAGACAACGGAGAATAGACATGCTCATCTTGCAAATTGCCGGGGGTATCCTGCTTGCCTTGTTCATCCTCGTTTGGATCGGCCTTATAGCCGATAACTGGTAAGATGCCGGTATCCTCAATTCTCGCGCTACGGCTGGATTATCCGCCGATGACTGCGCAGCAATTGGCCGATCAAGCCCTAGTGGCGGATCGCGAAGCGCGGCGCCTGGCCTTTGTCGGCGACGCTAGGGCGGACAACGCCAGGCTAGAGGCGGACGCGATCGCGGATGAATGTGCGCGACGCGCCAAGGAGGCTTTCCAATGACACGCAAAGAATTCGACACGCGATACCATATTCGCACGAACCCATCCGGCGTTGGTTTTTACGTGATGGACATTGCCAAACGTAAAGTGGAGGCAGGACCGGGCGAAACAATGCCTTTTCTTCATGCGTCAACATTGTCGGGAAGATAATTTATGAAGCCGGGAAATACCTATTATGCTGGCGGTGTCCGCGTGCTCGTGGATGGCGTTCCAATACGCATGACGCGCAAGCCCAGCGCGACGAACCTAGCGCATTTGCGCATGTGGGAAAAGCACCGTGCGCGCCCGTTTAATGGCATTTACAACCGGCGCGAACGTGCGCAGATGATCGCGACAGCGGCGCGCGATGCAATCAAGGCTTATGCGGAGGCGCTCGACATTTCGGAAACGCAAGCGAAGGCGCGAATTGCAATTCAGCGGCGCCACTTGGGCGCTAATCCGGTTTTAGATTTATCGTGGGAAGATAATTTATGAATATTCATGACGTGGCGACAAAATCAGGCGTTTCGATCCGTGCTCTGCGCAAGCTAGAAAAGCTAAAGCTAATCGCGTTTGATCCGGACGATGACAGCGATGAGCATCCGCGCGCGGCGGAAATTCGTTTTTTGCTTATGCGTAATCAGCAATTGAGCGCTGCGCTACTCGTGGAGCTAATCGACAAGCCGGCCGCGCTGTATGATCTGCGCAAGTATGAAGCGCGAGCACGCGAGCAGATTGCGGCGCTTGGTGACGTGGCTGGGACCGTGGCGCCTATTGAGGCTCTAGCAGTTATCAGCGACGCGGCCGGCGCGGACGCCAGCGCAGCGCAAACCCTGGCAGATTGGTTGACGGGAATTTTACCAAGCGAGCCGGTTTCGCACTATTGGGTTGCAACACGATTGTTGCTCCCACTCGTGCCAGGGCAGCGCGAAACGCTAGGCAAAAAGATTTCGCTTGCGCTAATGAATGTCCGTCGACTCGAATCTTTCCACCCATATTGGCAGAGCGTGCCGGGCGCCTATGGGCGCAGCGTGATAAATTATTTTCAAAAGCGCGAGAATTCGCTTGCATCTTTCGATTTGTGACGTAAGGTAACATTCATCAACCCGCTTTCAATGGAGTGAAAAATGCGACACATTAGACTAATCGCAGCGGCCGACGAATACGACACGGCGCCCGGCTTGATCATCAAGGGGCAACCCGATTTCGAAAGCCTTATGGCCGATCGCGACGGCACGCTAATTGCGCACGATATCCTAGAGCATCAAAACGGAACGGAGCCTATGGGCGCCGTTTGGGATGAATTGGAGGCGCTAGGCGCAATTTGGCAAGTGCGCGGCCGTCACGGCGATATGGCTTCGCGCCGGCCTAGCTTTCACAGCGCGCAAAGCAATGTTGCTAGCGAGGTGACGCGCATGTTTTCCGAATACGAAACGGACCCTAACAACGGTCCCGGCGGTTTGTTGGTCGGTTCGCGCCCGCACCTTTATGACGAGGATTTCGCCGAGATAATCGAAATCGCGCGCCGGGATATCCCGCGCGAATATAACAATATGGGGAACGGCTCGGAAGGTGAAGACGCGAACGGATGGAGCCCGGAGCTTCACGAAATTTTCGAAACCTATTTGACGCTGGCGCTCCATCGTATGCGCGCCGGCTTCCGCAAGGCCGAAAAGCGTTTCGGCGATGGGTTCGCCGGTCACTCACTTTTCGTGGCGATCCGCGACGCGGTAGGCGATGCGGTTAAGTCGGTCGATTATGAAGGGCAGGAATTCCGCCTGTCCTATGGCAACGGCGAAGCGACTTGCACCGAAGTCGTTGAGAGCGAGGCATGAGCCGCAAGGACGCTGAACGCTTCACAGCGGGTCGTAACGCTTTGTCTGCTGCGCAATTAAAAGGGCGCAGCTACCGCGCCGAACGCACATTAACGGCGGAAAGCGAATGGGCGATTGTGACCTATGTCGCAGGCAAACCTACTTATAGGGAATATTGACAATGTGCCAGAAAATCAAAAAAGAGCGGATAACCAAAGTCGAATGGTATAGTCTCGGTGGCTTCACGAATTCGGACCTGTTCCGCAAGCAATCGCGCGGCGGAGCGTGGCGCTATTATCGGGCTCTCGCGGATCACCGCCCGCAGGACACATCACCTAGTGGGTGCCCGCACTACCAGGCCACGATATGCTGTGGCTTGCGGATTAGCCGCGTGAGGGTTACACCGCTCTTTCGAGGCGGGAACATTCCGTAACGTGATATAGAAAAACCCCGACGCGCTGACGGGCGCATCGGGGCTTGGGTGGACGCCACTTTTGGGAGCGGCAATTGCAGTCTTTACCGGATCAGTTACGCGGTGTCAAAGTATTCCCGATCGTGCCCGGTGGCAAGCTGCCAGCGACGACGAACGGGTGGAAAGAGGCAAGCGACGATCCCGAGCAGATTGCCGCGTGGCAGCGCATTAACCCTGATTTCAATTGGGCGGTTGCTTGTGGCCTTAGCGGGATTTTCGTTTTCGATATCGATCCGGCCGGGCTCGACTGGTGGGCGAAGCTCCTAGAGCGCGATCCCGCTATCCGGGTGGCCGTGGATAATGCTTTTCAGGTGCGGACGCCGCGCGGCGGCTTGCACATCTATTTCCGTGGCGAGGGACCGAGTACCGCAAGCCGCATCGCCGAGGGGATCGACACCCGTGGCGGCATCCTGAAAGACGGCGAAATTATCAGCGGCGGCTATGTCGTCCTGCCCGGCTCGCGCACCGACAAGGGCAGCTATGAAGCTCTGCCCGGCGGAACGGTGGCGCCGCTCCCGTCCTATGTGGCGGCGATCGTGCCGGAGCGGAAAAAGACGGACACGCTAGGGCTCGATCGCAACCCGGACGCGGACAAGCCGCGCAACGTGCAATGGGCGATCGACCTGTTAAAAGGTTACGTGGCGAACGGCCGCGTATCGGTCCAAGGTGCCGGTGGAAACAACACGCTTTTTCAAGTTGCCGCATCCATCCTGGATAAAGCGATTTCGCCGGGCATGGCGTTCGACCTTATGGGGGAGCATTGGAACCCGGCTTGCTCGCCGCCGTGGGATGAATGGGAATTGGAAGCCGGCATCCGCAACGCAGCGGAATACGGAGAAGATACCAAAGGCGGCGTAAAAGGTTTTCAGGCAAATGAGGACGCTTTCGCGGCGTTCGTCGGGCAGGAATTCGAGCCGCCGCCGCGCCGCTCGCGCTTCGCCCCCATGTGGCTTCACGACGCGCGCAAAGACGTGCGGCCGGCGAAATGGCTGATCCCCGGTTTCGTGCCCGACACTGGCGCCGGCATCCTTTACGGCTTGAGTGGCACCTATAAGACTTTCCTCGCGCTCGATTGGGCACTGTGTCTCGCGCACGGTATCGCCGGCCAGTGGAACGCGCCGCCGGTTAAGCATACGGTTTTGTTTCTCGCCGGCGAAAGCTCCTATGCGCTGCGATCGGAGCGCGTTGACGCATGGTGCGAAAAACACAACGTCAATCCCGACGACGCGGATTTTATCATCGTGCCGGGCGTGCCGAATTATTCAGATACGGAAGGGTGGCAGGAGATTCGCGACGGGCTGCTAGCCATGAACGCGCAACCATCCTTTATCGTGATCGACACCCTAACCCGAATGATGACCGGGATGGACGAAAATTCGTCCAATGACGGCAAGCTGATCCTGAAGCATTGCGAGGAAATGGCGGCGCACTACGGCGCTTTCGTTTTGGGGATAGGCCACACCGGCAAGGATCAATCGAAGGGGCTGCGCGGCACGCAAGTTTTGATCGATAACGCGGAAGCCGTTCACTCGCTGAAGAAAACCCAAAACGGGACAAGTATGCGGGTTGTGAAGCTCAAAGAGGTGGATATTCCTCCACAATTGTTTTATTTCGACGTGGAGAAAATCGGCGCTTCGATCGTGCTCAACCGCACGGAAAACGAGCCCGATGCGATCGAGCAAAAAGCGGGCATCCCGCGCAACGATTGGGCCAGCGTGGAAGAGGTTTCGAAAATTCTGGAAGGTTGCCCGGACAGGTCCACGTCCACGGCGATCGTCGTGCAAACGATCACGAGCAAATACAACGTGCCGCATGACAAGGTGCGCGCCGCCTTGCTGAAAAATAACGACCTAACTTTCCTGCGACCGAATTCCAATATCTACCGAATCCCAAAGCAGGAGTATGACCTGTGACGTGGAACACCCCGACCTATCAAGTCGTCAACAAAATGCGACTTAACGGAAACCAGCCTGGTATCGTCGCGCAATGGAAAGCGATGGTCGAGGCGTGGGCGGAAAAGGCCATCGGCCCGGACGCCGCCGCCGTTAAGGCTTTTCTGCCCTTGTGGCAGGTCCGTCCGTTCTATACCGCTCGGGAGCTAGCCCCGATTTTCCCCATGCTAGAGGCTGCGCTAGGCGCGGTCGATCGGCCGGGAAAACCAAAATCGCCGGCACGGCTGGCGAACGAATTGAAATTCGCCAAGCTCCCGTATTTCACAAGGGACGGCGTGGAATATTTTGTAGTCGAACAGACGCACCGTGCGGAGGAATTTGAAAATGCACACCGTTGACGATATGTGCCGCGCCGGCGGGACAACGCGCCGAGGCGTCCGCTTTTGGGAGGACGAAGGATTGCTTGGCGTCGTCACGCGATCGAGCGGCGACACGCGGCAATTCACCGACGATCAGATTGACCGCGCGCGCATCATTGCCGCTGCGCAGTTTGGCGGATGGAAGCTCGCCGAGATTAAGGAAATGCTCGAAACCTACCACGTCGATCCTGAAATCTATGAGGCGCTGACAGTCCGCCTGTCCGATCAAATCCGCGCCGCCGCCCGGCTTGCCGAACAATTGCCGGCGCCACTGATCAGCAAGGCACCGTTGCGGGAGTATGACTTGTGAAAATCGAGGCAACGCTTGGGAACCCGACCGAAAACGGAATTTACGCCGCTCGGCAATGGTATGGCTGGCGAATTCTGGAATGGCACAAAGGCGAATGGTGGCACACCGGCAAAGTCGCGCAATGGCCATTCAACGCGGAAATCGATGCGCATATCGGTCCGCTGCCCGTGATCAGCAAGGACTATACAAAGCCGCCGCTCAACGGAAAACCTGTTATGGAGTACGACCTGTGAACGCCACCGATATCAAAACAGGCAGTCCGAAAATCGACGGGCGCTATGTCGCGTTCGTGCGATGCCAAGCGGTGCAGGCGAAGGATTGGGTGGAGCCGATCATCATGACGTGGCACAGCTCGCGCTGGCATACGACCTATATTGCCAACCGGCAAATTATCGGATGGCTCGGGCCGATTCCGGTGATGAAGGCCGATGATATCGAGGCCAAGGCTCCGGTGGAATTTGACCTGTGAACGCTCGGCGCGATCAATGGGGCAACGTGCACGTTGTCGGTTTGTCGGGCGGGCACGACAGCACCGCAATGGCTGTTGAGCTTCGCGAACGGCATCCCGAAATCCCTTTTAATTTTGTTTGCACCCCGACCGGCAACGAAAGCGCAGCAATGTTTGCACACTGGCGCAATTTAGGCGAAATTCTCGGTTCCTCATTAATTCCGGTAATTGCCGGATCGCTCAAAGCCATGATCCGCGAAGAAAAGATGCTCCCAAATTTTCGGGCGCGCTGGTGCACTCGCAGGCTTAAAATCGAGCCTTATCGGCAATGGCTCAAAGAACAGACACTTTTCGGCGCGACCATATCCTATATAGGTTTGCGGGCCGACGAAGAGGGCCGTGCCGGCGGAGCGTATGATGATATATTTGGCGTTGAAATGCGTTTTCCTCTTCGCGAATGGGGATGGGGCGAGCCCGAGGTGCAAGCAAAACTTGCGCGTGCTGGAATTATCTGCCCGGATCGCACAGACTGCGAATGGTGCTATCATCAACGCATAGGCGAATGGTGGGAATTGTGGTTTTACAATCGCGAAAGTTTCATGGGAGCAATCGCAATCGAACAGGAATTAGGCTATACCTTTCGAACGCCAGGGCGCGATAGTTGGCCCGTATCGCTCGCCGAATTGCACGCGGTTTTTTCTACGGGAAAAATGCCGACAATCAGCCTTAACAGAATGGGGCGCGAGCGCATGGCTCCGGTGGAATATGACCTGTGACCGCGTTCTACAACGAGCACGACCCTTATTCGGCGCAATGGCTTCGCAATTTGATCGCAGCGGGGCATATCGCGCCGGGCGTCGTCGATGAGCGCGATATTCAAGATATCGAGCCTTATGAATTAGCGGGATTTACGCAGGTTCATATGTTTGCCGGTATCGGGGTCTGGTCGGCTGCGCTGCGACGGAACGGATGGCCCGACGATCGCCCGATCTGGACCGGTTCGGCTCCCTGCTTTCCAGCGGGAACGCTTGTGCTCACGATGCGCGGCTATGTGCCGATTGAGGATGTTCTTGTCGGTGATGACGTGCTCACACATCGTGCGCGGTGGCGGAGAGTGTCTGCCACCGGTTCGGCTGTTTCGCCACTTGTGCGTGTGCGGGGGCAGGGGCATTGGGGTCTTGAGGCTACGCCGTCTCACCCGTTCCTGACGGGTGACGATGAGTGGACCCCGGCGGACAAGCTCTCGGGCAAGCGTTGGAGAACCATCTCCGAGGTTCCCGTTCAGGCTATTCCGCCAGTCGAGAATGAACGCGGCGTGTTGTTTGATCGCGGGCGGTGGCGTGCGACGGGATGGAAGAATGACCGCACGATCTACCTTGGCCGTTATGCATCCGAAAGCGAGGCACGCGCACGTCGCCGTGCAGCCTTGGATGCTGGTGAGATCGACGTACGTGGCGGCGATGGGGCAGACCCGACGACCCTCGGGTTCGCGCGGTTTCTAGGCTACTGGGTAGGGGACGGCTGGACGAGCCGAGATAGTGTATTTTTGTGCGGGGCGAAGGGCGATGGGCCGCTCCTGGCCGAGATACTAAGCGGAGCCTGGTTGGCTTGCTCACCATCTATCGAAAGGACAACGGCTCGCGCGCGATTCGGGTCTAAGGCCCTTGTCGGTTGGCTCAATCGTCACTTCGGTTCAGGAGCTACCGAGAAACGCCTTCCGGCTTGGCTGCACGGCGCTCCCGAGCCGTACCGTGCCGCTTTTCTGTCCGGCTACCTCGAAGCTGACGGACATAGAGAAGGAGCCGTCTCCCGCTGGACGACTACATCTCGGGCGCTCGCTATCGGTGTACGCGTCCTTCTTAATCAGCAGCGCGTCTCGGCTAGCATCACCAAGCACACGCCGAAACGGATTAATATCATTCAGGGCCGACGCGTTTCCGAGCGTCCGTTTTACAGGGTTACTGCATATGAAACAGCGCGATCTTTCCAGTTCGGAGACTGCCATGGCATTGGTTTCGTTCGCTCCGTCGAGCCGTGTGAAGCGGCCCGCGTCTACAATCTCGCCGTTGACGGAGACGAAAGTTACACAGCGGACGGAATTGTCGTTCACAACTGCCAACCATTCTCAAATGCCGGAAAACGCGAAGGAACCAAAGATGCCCGACACCTCTTCCCCGTCTGGAAAGCCCTCATCGCGCAGTGTCGCCCTTCAGTCGTTATTAGCGAGCAAGTTGCGAGCAAGGACGGACGTGAATGGCTCGGTACTGTATCGCTTGACCTGGAAGCATTGGGATTTGCCGTCGGGGCATCGGATTTGTGCGCTGCGGGGTTCGGCGAAGCGCACCTCCGTCAACGGATATATTTTGTCGGGCTGGCCGACGACGACGACACGGGATTGGAAGGACGGGCAGGAATGTCCGAACGTGGAAATCAACGCGCTCTTGGGCCGGGCGGTCTGGTTAGCGGGCTGGAACACCCCCACGTCGCCGGTGAACAGTGGTGGGACGCACCAGGTGGGAAACAACCGCTCCGTCACCTCGATTGTCGAACAGACGAAAACGATGCAATATGCGATCAGGGGAAAATTGCAGAAAGATGGCGCGATGTTGATTGGCTCCTATGCCGAAATCCTGCCGGAGAGCCAAGCTGGAGGCCCGTTGAATCCGGAACATTCCCGCTGGCTCATGGGATTACCAACCGAATGGGCAAGCTGCGCGCCTACGGAAACGCTCTCGATCTTGAAACGGCGTCGGCTTTTGTCGCCTGCGTCAAGGAAATCTGCAATGGAATATGACCTGTGAGAGTTTTCAAAGGCGTCGGCGATTTCTATTGCCTTGAGGTGCCGGAAGCCGCGAAGGCCGATGTCGCAAGCCTCATGGCCCTTCGCGGCTTGACTTATAGCACGTCCGCGTCGCGTCGTGACTGCGCCGTGCTTTTCACGCCTAACCCCTATGCACTTGCCGACATTGGCGGTGCACCCGAGCTTGCCGCCTATAAAAAGCAAATCGACCTGTCCCGCGCGCTTGATGGCGTCGGTACAAAAAAGTTGCCGCCGGGCAAAGAGCTATGGGATTATCAGCGTGCGGCCTTGGACTATGTGCTCGCGCGAGGCGGGGGACTGTTGGGTCAAGCGCCGGGACTCGGAAAGACGATTACGTCAATTGCGTTCTGCAATGAGGTCGAGGCCATCCGCGTACTCGTCATCGTGCCGGCGTCGGTTCGAATTCAATGGGGCGAGCAAATCAAGCGTTTTTCGACAATCTCGAATGTCTCCTGCTCGGTGATGCTGAAGGTCAAGGACGGTATCCACCCAACTGCGAATTATCAGGTACTGTCCTATGACGCCGCGCGAAATCCGGCGATCATGAAGGCAATCGCAAAATCGAAATGGGATGTGTTGATACTGGATGAATGTCTTGTTGGAGAGACTTTGATTCATACAGAAATAGGCTTATTGCCTATCCGTCGCATCGTAGAAGAGCGCATGAACGTGCGAGTATGGTCGCGTGACCCTCAAGGGTGTTTGCGTCTCAATAAGATACAGCGATGGGTCAAATCCAGTAGTCTTAACCTTGTGGAATGCTGTGCGAACGGGCAAACTTTGCGCAGCACGGAAGGTCACCGGATTTATGGAAAAGACAGTATACCAAAAAATGCAGGAGCGCTACGGAGTGGACACCCCGTGCAAGTTTTGCGGAGTGACGTTTTTGAAACTCCCTCGCAAGCCGAAGCATGTCTTTTGCAGCAAGAGTTGCATGTCCCGGTTCAATTGGAACCAACCGGGGCGCATGGACGCTGTTCAAAAAGCAGGTACGGCCCGGATGCATTCCGAAGAATGGGCGCAACGCAGCAGCCAACGAATGAAACATCTGAATTCCGATCCGGAATTTCGCGCCAAACTGGACGCCAAATCGAGGTTGCGGAAAGGAATACCTTTTCCAGTCGAGCGCGGGGGCAACGGAAAGCCGATACCCTTGCCACAAATCATGATGCACGAATTATTGGATTGGTCGCCCGACTGGCTTTCGGAATACGCGATAGGTACAGGAGATATTTCAAAAAATATTTCGGGATTGCCTACGCATTACAAAGCAGACTTGGCAAATCCGCAGCGCAAAATAGTGCTGGAAATCGACGGGATCGGGCACAAATGGCACAGAGTGAAGGAGCGGGACAAACGGAAGGATTGGATTTTAGGCTTGCTCGGCTGGACCGTGTATCGCTTCACCAATCAGGAAGTTTTGGACCTGTGCCCGTTTATGATATCGAGGTTGAAAGAGATCACAACTACATAGCCAACGGCTTCCTGGTCAGCAATTGCCACAAATTAAAAAACGTGGACTCGCTTACGTCTCGCGCAATTCTAGGAAATACACGCGGCGAATATCAGCACGGCGAGCACAAAATGCCCCCAATCGCTTCACACTGCAAACATACGCTGGCGCTTACCGGGACTGTTTTATTGAACCGTCCTTCGGAGTGCTGGAACCTTTTTAGATATTTCGATCACGAGTCGATCGACTTTTTGACCGAAGACGCTTTCAAGGAACGCTACAATAAACAGGCGACAATGAAAACGATCGAGGGCAAGTATTTCAAGCTCGAATCGACCAGTCTAGAAAGCGAATTGCAAAACCGGCTGCGCATTGGCTTTATGACCCGACACGAGAAAAAGGACGTGTTGCGCTACATGAAACCACCGCGCTACAGCATCGTCAAATGCGAAGAGAACGGCGCCGTGAAGGGCGCGCTCAACGTTGAGGGGATGCTCGGCCTGTCGATCGACGAAATCCAGACGACAAAGGATTTCGAAATCCTTGGACACATTGCGGAAGCTCGGCGTTTGATGGGGCTGGCACTCGCGCCACAGATTATCGACTACGCAACGGATTTTCTGGAAGGGTCCGAAGAAAAGCTCGTCATCTTTGGCTGGCACATCGACGTGCTTAGTTTATTCGAAGAGGGATTGTCGCAATTTGGCACGGTTCGATTTGACGCGCGAAAATCGGCCGCACAAAAGCAGAAAGCGGTTGACGATTTTATTTCCGACGCGCACAAGCGAGTATTCATTAGCAATATCCTCTCTGGCGGGACAGGCGTCGATGGCCTACAAACAGTTTGCTCACGTTGTTTTATCGCCGAGCCTGATTGGGTCCCGGCGCAAAATGAGCAAGCGGTTTCCCGACTTGACCGGATCGGCCAAAAGGAAATTGTTAATGCAGAGATTTTCGTCGCCCCCGGTTCTATATCGGAAAAAATCCTGGTTAGGGCACTCGAAAAAATGAATATAATCCACCAGGTTTTAGACGCCAAAGGAGTATGAAAATGGACATCCGTATCACTCACGTAATCGAACTATCGCCGGCACTCATGTCGCTGCTCTCAACGACGGTTTCCGGCGTTGCTCTCGCGTCCGCTGGCACCGGCAAACCCGGCAAGCCCGCCGAAGCTCCCACGACGGCAATCCCGACCGGTGGTGCAACGGGCGACGGTCCGCAGGCAACCGCGCTGAAGGACGCCGGGATGCCCGCAGCGGGCGCCGCAGCTTCCGATGCCGGCCCGACCGACAATGGCACGCTCGATACCGGCGACGGGCCGGAAGGAATTGATGCTGATGGGCATCCGTTCAATCCCGCCCTGCACACGGGTACACGGACCAAAGCGGACCTGTGGCGGATGAAGGCTGGCGTCAGTCGTCCCGCCCCGATGCCGGGTTTCCCGAAGACGGACGCTGCCCCGACTGCGGGCGCCCCCGCTACGGAGAATGGCGCGGCTTCCGCACAGTCCATCCCCGGTGCCACCGCGACCGAAGAGGACGAAGACGAATTCGCAGCGTTCCGTGCGGCGGCTGACAAGGCCAGCGGCACCGATGCAGCGGCGGCGGCTTCCGTTCCGGCCCGCAAGTGGACCGACGCGGACCTGGGTGCGCTCTGCAATCAGGCGGCGGTGAAATTCGGTGATCCGGCTCCGGTGAAGGAATTGATCCAGCAATTCGTCGCGGACGGTGAGGTTCCGCACTCGCGGAATATCGCCGACGACAAGCGCGAGGATTTTGCCAAGGCCGTCGAGGCCAAGGCGGAAATCACTTTCGCCGGTTAATCACGATTGGCCGTTGACGCCGTGCCGGCAGGGCGTAATCTGCCGGCTACTAACCAGAACGAATTAGAACGTACAAAGTCAGTAGCTAAAGGAAATTGCCATGAAGTCCTCCGAGCTTTCTTACCGCGAATACATCGCGCTTGAGGTGCTTCCCGCCCTCGCCGACAAAATAAACGCGCAGAGTGCCGTCGCACAGGCTTTTCTCACCGCCGACGCTTTCCTGAAAGAATGCGGCAAGGAAAACGATAACCTCGCCGCCGCAAAACGCCGCGCCGAGAAGGCCGAAATGTCGGTGAGCATTTTACTTAACATGAACGAAGAGGGGAATTTCGCTCCCCGTGTCGCTCTGTTGCAGATTTGGGAATTTCTCGGCGTTAAAGATCAAGCCGCAGCGATGCAAAAGCTGTGCGACATGGCAGCAGACGCGCTATGATTGAGCTTGAACATTCCCCGCTAGGCGGGAGCGGCGTGCACCGCTTCATGAATTGCGAATTTTCCTTTCTCAAGCATCGCGAGGAAATCGAGGCCGGCACGTTCGAAGACGTGCCTAGCGAATTCGCGGCTCTCGGCACCGGTGCACATGAGTTAGGTGCCGAGTGCATCACTGGTGGAACGGAGCCGTTCGAACACATCGGCGAAGAATTCAACGGCTACAAAGCCGGCTGGGCCGATGGCATCAACCTCGACGCCGTGCAAGTTTACGTCAACGATTGCCGTTCGATCCTCGACAAAATCGAGGGCCGGCCCAACGTGCTCTTTATCGAGCGGACGATTGCCCGGCCGGAAATTCACCCGCTCTATAAGGGTACGGTCGATTTCGGCGCGGTCACGGCAACGCGGATTTATGCTCGTGATTACAAAAACGGTGAAGGCATTGGCGTCGAGACGCCGAATAATCGACAGATGCTTTACTATGCATCATTGCTGATCGTCGAAGCCGGTTTGACCCGGCCGACTGATCGCGACATCGTGGTTGACCTGGCAATCGTGCAGCCGAATTTCTTTGGGCTCTACACGGATATTATCCCATGGGAAACGACAGTCGGCTACGTGCTCGATTGGTTGCACAACGAATTGCTGCCGACGATGCACCGGCTCTACAACGCGCCGCGTGAAACCCCGACCGATGCGGACGCCAAGCCGGGCGATTGGTGCCAATTTTGCCCGGTCCTGCTTTCGTGCCCGAAAATGCAACGCGCCTTCGAAACCTATGCTGGCGCCAGCGAGGATTTTATCACCATGCTTACGAACGAAGAATTGGACGGCTACTATTCGCAAATCGAATACGCCCGCCGTTTCATGAACGTGCTCAAGGAAACCGTGAAGGCCCGCAAGCTGACCGGCGGTAATATCCCGAGCGCAAAGCTCGTGGAGCCGCAAACGGCGCGCGTCTGGAAGCCCGGCGGGGAAGCCGCGATCAAGGCGGCGTTCGGTGCCGATGCGGTCGCTCCGGAAAAGCTCAAGTCGCCGGCGGCGATCGAGAAGCTGTCGAGCCGGGGCAAGGCGCTGGCGCTCGAATGGGGATACAAGCCCGACAGTGCCGGCCTCACGATCGCGCCGCTGTCCGACCGTCGCCCGGAAGCCAAACCAAAAGGCAACGCTGGCGTCTTTGCGGCGCACGCACAGTCGCCCGAAGAGGCAGGATTTTAATTGCGTTCCCTACCGATTTCGGTAGGCTGAAATTCCCGGCGACGCTGATCCCCCGTGTCGTCGGGAGCCTTTCAACAGGGGAAAAAGGAAGTAGCTGAAATGGCCGACCAACACCGCTATACGCTGATCAAGCCCGCGCGGCTGATCTATTCGTCGATCACCGCCAAGAGCGCACCCCGCAACGTGCGGGGCGCCGTGCCGAAATTCTCCGGCACGTTCGGAATCGAGGCCGAAGACATGGCCGCGATCATCGATATCATGGTCCAGTGCATCAAATCGGAAACCGGCGGCTTTACGGCACCGATCGATTATTTCCTCGCTTGCCAGAGCGGAAAAACCGCCGGTGCCCGTACGCTCGCAAAAGCGCAATTGGATGCGCAGGGAAAGAGTGCGGACGAAGCCGCGAAAATCATGGAAAAGGCCGAAGCCCGCAAGGCGCTTTACGAGCCCTATGCCGGGATACTCAACGCTTCGTCGCAATACGATGTCGAGCTTGCGCATTTGCAGGGTGGCGTCGTGAAGGACATTCCCGCCGAAGAGCACGCACGCGCGCAGGCCGGCAAGGATTTGTTCTATCCAGGCGCCTATGTCGTCCCGGCAGTGGCCTTTAAGGGTTTCCGCCGCAAGACGTTGGACACCAAAGACGGCTGCACCGCCTACCTTCAGAACGTGCTCTTTATCCGTAAGGGCGAGCGTATCGCCGGCAGCGGCGGGCCGGATAACAGTCAGGTATTCGGCAATTATGCAGGCTACAGCGACGTTGATCCTACCGCGATGGCGCCGAGCAGCGAAGGTTCGTCCAGCGTGAAGGCGGATGAACCGGCTTGGTGATTACTGTGTGCGAGTTACGGGAATCGTGGACACGGGAAAAAGTGGAGGAGCGTGTCAAGGCGCTCCTCCCCTTGACCAATCTTGTTGAAATCAAGCAACGCGATCCGAAAACCTATTCAGCTTTGCGCAGGCTCAAGTGCGTTGATGCCGTAAAGGAAATCATCCGCGCCAACGGCGGCAAGCCGAACGAACATATCGTGGATTACTCTTGGGAACGCATTGTCGAAATCCACGACGGCTGCGAAAGTTGGGAGCAATTCTTCGCCGAGCACAAGCCTGCTTGGCGTTCCGCAACTGCGATGGGGCGGATGGAGGACCTTCGCAACCGGGGCCTTTCCCTGCGTAAGAAATGGAGCGTAGGGAGTGCAGCCAAGTTTGCCTCAAACCTGGCAACACGCCGCAGCGCGATATCCAATCACCGCCTATTGAAAAAGCATTTAGGTACACAATGGCAGACCCACCTGCCTCCTAGCAGCGTCACCATTATCGAGGATTGGGAAATTGGTTTCGCCGCATCGAATTGCAGGTTTCGGAACGAGTTCAAAATCAAATTTCCACGTCACTACGATCGCGCGCAAGATCGCGGGATATTGGAGCATGTCTGCCGCCACATGTCACCGCCGCCAGTCAACCGATCAGTGCATGAAATACTACTTTTCGAGTTTGTGAAATCCCTTTGTCCCGACACGGAAGCCAACGTATGGCTGAGTGGGAACCCACGTAGTTCGGTGGATATCTTTGTACCTTCATCCAGCCTCGCTATCGAATTCAACGGGCTGAAATGGCATAGCGAAAGGCACAAAGGAGAAAAGATGCGGTGGGTACACCTACTGAAGCAGCAGGCTTGTGCGGATCGAAATGTTCGATTGATGCATTTTTGGGCGCATGAAAAAACCCAAGTCATTCATTCGGTAATCCGTAACAGTCTACATATGCCGCTTCGGCGGTTGTCCGCCCGAAAGGGGGAGATTGCTCCTGTGGATTATCCCGTTGCGAAGGCTTTTTTGGACCGTAGCCATATTCAGGGTTACGGGACGCATCGCAGCTTCCGCATTAATGTCGGACTGTATTTCGACGGCGTTTTGGAAGCGGTGATGTCGTTTTCACCTTCGGAATTTCGCAACGGTGAAGGGGCTGACTGGAGCCTTGTAAGGTTTGCCTGTAGCCTAGATACCTCAATATCCGGGGCCGCTTCACGTTTATTCAGTCGTCGCCCCTCGGGCACGATAGTGAGCTATTCAGACAATCGTCTTTTTGACGGGGCGCTCTACGAGATTTTAGGCTTTGAAAAAGTAGGCGTTTCTGCTCCTGATTATTTTTATGAAAAAGATGGTATTTTCGTACCGAAACGGGAGGGGAGACATTCCACCATGAAAAAACGCTTTGCAAATTACTCCCCCGATCTGGTAGAAACCGAGCAGATGGCTTCGCACGGATATTTTCGTGTATGGGATTGCGGTAAAACGAAATGGGTTTACAGTTGACCCGCCACTTTTTCTGCCTTAGGAGGAAATCATGAAGAAATCGGACATGGGAAGGCGCTCGGCGATCGTCCGCGCCGTCAACCGCTTCGAAAAAGCCGTTGACGATTACGCCTTTCTCGGCACGATCCCGATGGATTGCGAAGCGTCCATACAGCGTCGCGAAGAAATCGAAAATGAATATGTCAAGGCGCGCGAATTGCTCGTCGCGCTTTTCATGAGGTATTCGGCATGACCCGTCCTGAAGCTGAAAGCGCGGCTGCGCTTATGAACGCCAAAGCGTCGAAGGGTCGCGGCTATCTTGCTTCCTACGCTGGCAAAGGTTGGCGTGTGGAACGGTGGATTGATGGCAAGTTCGACGGGATCGAATTGACGAGCGACACGGAGCATGGCTTGTGACACGCTATGTCGTCGGCGATTTCGAATCGGCTAGTCGCGCCGATCTAAGGAAAATCGGGGCGTGGAAATACGCCGCCGACATGAGCACGTTCATGCTCTGCTTGTCGCTGAAGGTGATCACCGATGGCCGGCCTGCACCATCTTTTTGTTTGTCGGAAAAAGCGATCCATGCGCTCGATCCGCGCCTTGTGGAATTGGTCAACGATCCGACCGTGATTTTCCTCGCGCACAACGCCGGTTTCGAGCAAGCGATGTGGCGCTTCCACATGGAGCCGATCGGCTACGCGCCGCTGCCTCCGGAACGCTGGCACGACACGATGGCGACGGCGGCGATGAAAGCCCTGCCCCTTGGCCTCGACGCGCTCGTGTCGGCGCTAGAGCTTCCCGTGAAAAAAGATATGGACGGGCACCGGCACATGCTGATCATGTGCAAGCCCGATCGTTACGGCGGCTGGTCGCATCACAACGAATTCAATCTGGAAAAGCTCTACGAATATTGCAACGCCGACTGCGACGCGCAATATGGCACCTACACCGCGACCAAGGGACTCGGTGCATCCGAGCGCGAAACCTGGGTGCTCGATCAGAAAATCAATCAGCGCGGAATTAAAATCGACCGCGAATTTATCCACGCCTGCATCAACGT
>JACDGM010000026.1 GCA_013815325.1 Chthoniobacterales bacterium | reverse complement strand
CCCCGCACGCAGGGCGTCGTTAATAACCTGCTTGAAAGATTTCTTCTGTTGCTTCCGTGCCGTTTGCAACATGGCGGCGACATCGTCGTCCAGACTCAGCGTCGTCCTCATGCATCAGAGCATTAGATCACTGATGCTTTGATGTCAATGTGCCAGAGGTTGAGCAGAAGTGCTGCGAGATTGGACGCCACTCCCATGAGACCGAACTTGCGCCGTGAGTTTTGAGCTGATCACGACCGATCCCTCGTCGCGCGCCCGCCGCGGCCGCCTGACGACCGCACATGGCGTAATCGAGACACCGGCGTTCATGCCGGTGGGGACGCAGGGGAGCGTGAAAGGCGTCAGCCCACGTGAGCTGCGTGAACTCGAGGCGCAGATCATTCTCGGGAACACCTACCACCTTTTCGTTAGGCCGGGGATGGAGGTGATGCGACACTTCGGCGGCCTGCACCGGTTCATGAATTGGGACGGGCCGATCCTGACCGACAGCGGCGGTTACCAGATTTTCTCGCTCGCCAGGCTGCGCAAAATCACCGAGGAAGGCGCGCACTTCCAAAATCATATCGACGGCGGAGCGACCTTCATCTCGCCGGAGATTGCGATGGAAATTCAACAATCGTTAGGCAGCGACGTCGCGATGGTTCTCGATGAATGCACGCCTTATCCGTGCGAGCACGGTTTTGCGGCGCGCAGCCTGGAGTTGACGGCACGGTGGGCGGCGCGCTGCAAACGCGCTGCAGAGGCGGGCGTGTCGCCCGCAAATCGCGCGATGGATGCGTCCGCCACGGCCGCCGCTACACAACTGCTCTTCGGCATCGTGCAGGGCGGCACTTTTGAAGATCTACGCCGAGCAAGCGCGGACGCAACGGTGCAAATCGGCTTCGACGGCTACGCCATCGGCGGGGTGAGCGTGGGCGAGCCGGAGCCGGAGATGATGCAGGCGGTGGAATGGAGCGAGCCGTTCTTGCCTAACGATAAGCCGCGTTACGCGATGGGTCTTGGCACGCCGCCGCAATTGCTCGATCTGATCGCCCGCGGCGTGGACATGTTCGATTGCGTGCTCCCGACGCGGCTTGCGCGCAACGGCACGGCCTTCACGGCAGGCGGCACGCTGAATTTAAGGAATGCGGAATTCGCTCTCCAATCCGGTCCGATCGAAGAAGGCTGTGCCTGTCCCGCCTGCCGCGAATTTAGCCGCGGCTATTTACGGCATCTTCTCAAAGCCGAAGAAATCCTCGGGCTCCGTCTCGTGACGTTGCACAACCTGCATTTCTATCTCAGCCTAACGAAGCGCGCGCGGCAGGAGATTGCGGCCGGGACTTTCGCGAGTTTCCGGCGTGAATTTGTCGCGGGCTACGGCGTTCGCGGGTCCGATCGTTAGGGTCTGGCCCACGTCCAGTCAGCGCCGTGGCGCCATCCCATTCACTTGCCGCCGGTCGAGGCGAAGATTTTATCCAGCGTCGCGAGCGCGTATTGCGGGCCGAGATATTTATCACCTTCGTAGCTGCTCGCCACGAGATGACCGCCGGCGTCGAGCACGAGCAGGGAGGGAATGCCGTCGCCCCCGAGTCGCTTCAAGCCATTCATGCCGGCGAGCTGATCGTAGTCGATGGCGGGCCACGGCATCCTGCTTTCCCGCATGTAAGTCTCCCAGTTAAAACGCGATTTATCGGAGCTGACGAAGATGATTTCGAACTCCGGATGCTCCGCCGCGACGCGGTTGTAGTAATCGACAAGTCCCGGCGTGAATTTGCGGCAAGGCGCACACCAGTGGGCGGAGTAATAAAATGCGATTAGTTTTTTGCTTTCCAGCGCGCTGGGATCGGCCGGGCGAACGGTGCCGTCCTGGCAGCGGACGAGTTTGTCTTTAAGCGCGTTGGCGATCGAAGTGGCCGCGGGTGGTCGAGGCGCGGCGGCGGCGGGCAGCGCTTTCGCTTCGGCTTGTGAGAGCAGCGCGCGCTTTCGTTCTTCTTCGTTTTGCAGGGCGCGACGCGCGGCGAGGTCGGCGCTTTGCTCTTTCGCCTGCTCCGCCTCCGCGGTGGAAACAACGAACTGACCGCTCTCAAGCGCGCTTATCAGCTGTGGGCTTGCGTTGAATTCTAGCATCGTCTTTTTCGTCGCCGGGTCGAGCGCCTCGAGGACGCGGCGGCTGGCGATTTCTCGCAAGATACTTTCGCTCGAATAGCCGGAGCGCAGCATGAGCGCGACCTCTTTGTTGGCGAGCGGATTCGCGTTGGCCGAGACGACGGCGATGAGACCGGCCGCAAACATGAGAAGAAGTGCCCGCACGCCCGCCTGGGAGCAGAAGGTGCGCCAGTCACCTGGTGGCGTCAGGAAAGAAGCGCGCGAGCAGGTCGTGAAATTCCTGTTTGGCTGCGGCGGCTTTCTGCGCGAACTCCTGAGCGGATTCTTTCTGTCCCGTCTGCGCGGCGAAGATAGCGCTCAACCATTGCCGCTCGGGAACGTCGGATACAGAGGGACGAATGAACGCGGTCGACATCTTCAAAAGCATTTTCGGCGACAGATTCGTCCAGCCGCTGAGCACGCTGCCGTGGTGGGTTTCCAGTTCTATTTTTCGGGAGGTGGCGCGCCGGACTCGACCGTCGTAGCGGACGCCGTGAATGTCGGTGACCGTGCCGCCGAAGCCAATGCCGTTGATGTCGCTGATCAGTTTGGTTTTCCAAGCGGCGAGCCAGCGGGTGCGCTGTAATTCATCGTCGCGCTCCGCCCGGAGCGGGGGCGCCGTGAGCCGCACTTTTTCAAGGGCCGCGATTGCGTTCCCAAAACGGTAGGCCACATCCGCTTTACTCGCCGAAGCGAGCGCGGCCTTCCAACGCGGCATCTCTTCGGCCACGCGCCGCTTGTCGCGTTTGTCCATCCGCGCGGCGAGCTGCGCCACGATTTTCGCTTCCTCATCGGCGAGCTGAAACGAGAGCGCATCTTTCGTTTTCAGCTTGCTCGAGGTCGCGCGGATTTCTTTGAGCAGCCTCTCCGGATCTTTGCTCGCGCCGCGTGCCTTGACCCATTGCTCATAAAGCGCGTAATCATCGAGCCGGTTCTGCGCAAGCGGCCTGGCGTCGTTCATCCAGGCAAACTGCGCCGGTGCCCGCAGCTCGCTGAAGCGGCGAAAGACCGCCGCGGCTTGCGCGAAATCGCCGTGCTCCCAAAGCTGCAACCCGGCGCAAAGGTCCACCATTGACCAAACGTTAGGCGCGCTCGAAGCGATCTGGCGAAAGAGCGCCTCCGCCGCGGAGTAATGGCCGACCTGCAGTTCCCGGCGCGCGGATGTTATCCGCGTTTGCAGATTGACTGCGGCGGGCGTCGTCGCCTCTGGGGATGACGATGTTTCTCGGAGGCTCTGTGGGCGATGAAGCAGCCCGAAGCCGATCGTGCCAAGTATCAACAATCCGCCTAACGACACAAGGATGCGGACCGGCCAATTCGAGCGACCGCGCACCTCTTCTTCCCGTGCGAGGAGGGCCGAGCGCGCGGCCTGCAACTCGCCGATCAGCTCGTTGTAAGATGCCTGACGCTCCGCCGGATTCGGTCGCAACATCCGATCAATGACGGCGCACGTCTCACCGGAAACGTCCGGCGCGACTGACTTCAGTCGCGGCGGATTCGCCTTCAGTTTGTTCAGCTCCGCGGCCGATTGGGTTTCATCTTCAAAGGTCGGCCGTCCCGCCACCGCATGGAAAAGAGTGGCGCCCAGGCTGTAGAGATCGCTCCGGAAATCTTCCGGCTCACTCGTTAGGCGTTCCGGCGCGACATAGTAGGGCGTGCCCCAGATTTCTCCTTCCGCCCCGGCATGTTGCTCGGCTAGGAGGGCGAGGCCGAAGTCCACGATCTTCGCCGTACCCGCATCGGTGAAAAGGATGTTGCCCGGTTTGATGTCGCGATGGATCAGCCCGGCCCGGAGCGCGGCCTGCAAGCCCTGCGCCACCTGCAAGCCGACGTCGAGCGCGCGCAATTCCGAAATACGCCTTTCGTCCTCCATCCGAGCATCGAGACTGCCGCCGTCGACCAGCTCCATCACGACATAGAATTGCCCGTGATCGTGCCCGACCGAAAAAACCTCGAGCACGTGCGGATGATGAATCGACGCCGTAATGCGCGCTTCTTCCTGCAGCTTGGCGCCAAGACTTTCGTCGCCGGCGAATTCCTCGCGCAGAATTTTCAACGCCACGAAGCGATGGAGTCGCCTGTCGCGCGCTTTGAAGACCGAGCCCATCCCGCCGGCGCCGAGCGGCTCGACGATTTCGTAATTTTCGAAGACGCGCTCGACCCGCAGCTGAAACCCGCAGCCCGGGCAGGAGAGTTTGGCAAACGGCTCCAGACCCGCCGTGCTGACGACCCGCTCGCAACTCGGACAAGCCTGCTCCGGCGCGCCGCTTCCGCTCGATGCCATCGGCCGCAAGCCTAACATCGACAAGCCCGGGGGCAATCGTTAGGCCAAGTCCGCGCTCTCGCTTTACGGACTGAACTCGTATGCTCCGATGTCGGGAAGTGCGGTCCCATCCCCGTCGCCGTCGACGACCCGCGGATTGCCGTCGAAATCGGTCGGTGGCAAATTCGGGACCGACAAGGTCCCGGCGTCGATCGCCGGAGAACTGGCTCGCAGATGGAAGTTCGATTTGGCGTAGTGGGCAAACCTCGGGTTCAGCGAGATATTGCCATGGAGCCCGGTCTGATCGGCGATACCGGAATAATTGAGCCCATTGCCGAAGACCAGATTGTTTTCCCACGTCGGCTCATTCCCCGGGTTGAGGAAATCCACCTGCAGGCCAATCTCATTTCCTACGACAATATTATTGGCGTAGAGCTGGCCGAAAGTGGGAACTCTGGCGTCAACACGCACCCCGACGCTGTTCTGCACGATCGTGTTGTTGGCCACGACGGGCGCGCCTTCCGTCGGCAGGGTCATGTTGATCGCGCGACAAGGATTCTGCTTGAAAATGTTGTTGACGAGGAGCGGCGAGGAGCCGTTGACGAAGCTGACGACGCCGGAGAGAAATTGCGTGTCGCAGCTGTTATTGAGAAATCGATTGCGCTCGATGATCGGCGAAGAACCATTCCCGCCGATGGCGGCGCCGAATCCTCCCGCCCCTTGTGCGTTGTCACGAAAAATATTGCGGGTAATCGTCGGAGAACCTCCCGACAGCATCACTCCCGCGCCAAACGAAGCGCTCCCGTGTTGAATGGTGAAACCCTCCAGGATCGAGTCTAGCCCCTCGCCCGATTGAAACGTCACCACCGTCCCGGTGCTGCTTCCATCGATAGTCGTCTGAGCGGGACCGTTCGCGCTCTTCACCGAGATCGCCTTGCCATGATAATCCAGATGCTCGATGTAAGTGCCGGGCGAAACCAGGACGGTGTCGCCGGTGCTGGCCGCATCGATCGCCTGCTGTATCGTCGGTTGATCAGCCGGCACCTCGATAATCGCCGCCGAAGCATTTGCGGAGAGAAGACAAAGCAAAACAACCAGGCCGTCGCTTCCGAGATTTTTTTTGTGGAACATAGTGGAGGCGATCGTGAGTTGCCGGGGTGCGCGCGTCAATCCAAAAGGGTCAGCCGTCGCCCACAAGGGCGGGAAATGATCGAGTTGATCGTGCCTAACGAACGTGCGGGGCTGCGCCTCGATCGTTACCTCGCGCTGGCGCTTCCGGAATTTTCGCGCGCCCGCCTCCAGGACTTGATCCGCAGCGGAGAAGTGCATTTGCAAGGAAAAAATGTCCGGGTTCGCGAAATGGTGCGCTGCGCTGATGTCGTGAGGCTAAGCGTGCCGCCGCTGCAAGCGATTGCCGCGCAGCCGGAGGATATTCCGTTGTCGCTTCTCTTTGAGGATGAAGACTTGCTTGTCGTCGATAAGCCAGCCGGGCTCGTTGTTCATCCGGGGGCGGGTAATCAGACGCACACATTGGTCAATGCGCTCCTGCATCATTGCTCCACCCTGTCGGGCATCGGCGGCAAGCAACGTCCCGGCATTGTGCATCGGCTCGATAAGCAAACCAGCGGCGCGATGGTCGTGGCGAAGAACGACGCCACGCACCAGGAGCTTTCCCGCCAATTCGCCGATCGCGAGATCACAAAAATCTATCTCACGCTCGTCACCGGCGTTTTCCGGCGAGCGCGCGGGTCGATCGACGCGTCGATTGGCCGGCATCCGATTCATCGCAAAAAAATGGCGGTGAATCAGGAACGCGGTCGAACGGCGCGAACCGATTATCGCGTTCTGCAAGCAGAGGGCGGCGTCAGTCTCGTGGAGTGCACGTTGCACAGCGGCCGCACACACCAAATCCGTGTTCACATGCATCATCTCGGACATCCCGTTTTGGGCGACAGCCTCTACGGGCGCAACCAGCAACGAGTCGCCCCGCGACAGATGCTGCACTCGTGGAAGCTCGGCTTCGCGCACCCGCGGACAGGGGAGCGGATGCTTTTCGAAGCGCCTATGCCGGGAGATTTTCGGCAGTTGCAAGAGAATGCGTTTCGTTAGGCAAAAGAGGCGACGCTCCGACCACTGCGATGCTGCAGAGCGGAATTCCGAGTAGCGCACGCGTCTCGCGTGCTGGTTGCGGTGTTCCACCGCGACGAACTTTCGTACGGGGTGGCGTCAGGAAAAGCTCGCGACGGTGGAACACCGTCGCCAGCACGCGCGACGCGTGCGCTACCCAGGTTCTAACTCGTCCCTCTGCGACCTCCGCCAGAGCGCCAGCAGCGCCGCTGCGATCGGCGGAATGAGGATGAATCCGCGCAGCCATGGTTCCGAATGCCAGGGAAGCAGAAAAAGCCGCTCGTCCCAGAAGAGGTAATAGGCAAACAAGGTCACAGAGAGGACCTGCCAGGCATCAGCCCGCCGCCACGCCGCCAGCGGCAAAACCCAGGTGCAATACCAAGGATGGAACACTGGACTCAAGATCAGCGCGGTCCCCATCGCCCAGAGCAAGCCGCGCTTCCAATTGCGGATGAAGAAAAACGAAACGACCACGACAGCGATGAGAATGACGACGTTGTAGTTGTAATTTTTCTGATGCGTGTTTGGCCAGCCGGTCTCCTCGATGATCCACCAAAACATGTCGTTCAAGCGCGTCACATAGATGAAGCGGCCTAACGAATCCCAAATCGGAACGCGCGGAAAACCGAAGGGCAGGCTGAGCAAGGCCGGAATGATTATGCTGATCGCGAGCGCCCAGGCGCGCCGGCCGAGCGCGAAAGCGCAAACCGGCAGAAGAAGCAGCGGGATCAACTTGATGGAAATCGCGAGAGCCATCGCGACCGCGCCGAAAATCGCGTAACGCCACCGGCCCGCCGGCTCCTTGGAGCTGCGGCTGCGGAGGAAAAACCAAATGCCAGCGAGCATCGGCACGATCATCAAGATGTCGAAGTGCGCCGCACCGGCGAAGCTGTAAACGACGAGCGGATTCCAGGCATACCAGACAGCGTCGATGTGCCGGGAGCTCCCGCCGATCAGGCGCACGAGAATGGCGATGGCGGCGAGATCGGCAGCCGCGAAGAGCAATTTGTAAACAAGCGGGGTCGCCGCGAACCGACTGAGCGCGGCGAAAATCAACTCTGCGCCCGGCGGATAGATCGCGCTGTAATCGCGATGATTGATTCGGTTCCAATCCGGAAAATGCGCCCGGAGTGGCTGAAGCTGTTCGTCGTTAGGCGCGAGCAGATAGGGATTGAATCCCGCGTTCTGCACTTTTCCTTCCCATTGATAGCGCCAGATATCGTCCCCCGGCGCCAGTGGAAGCGCGACGATTTGCAGGAGGATGGCCACGCTCCAGAAGGTCGCGGTCGCGAGCCGGCCGGGCGGCAGCCTAACGAACGCGGACGCGGCCACGAAAAACGCGATCCCGCAGAGCACGGCGGTCTCGACGAACTTGATCGGCATCGTTTCATAACGCCAGTCATCAAACCGCTGGAGCGCCCCGAGGAGAAGGACCTCGGCGAGGAGTGCGAGCCAAAGCCTCCTGTGCCTAACGATCGCCATCGACCGGCCTGTTTTTCCTGATCCGCTGCAGGCCGAGACGATAAGCCGCGACGTCCACGATCTCCGCCGCCCTCCGTTTCAGGCGCCGCGCGCGGGTCCCGAGGAAAAGGAGAAAAATCGCGTAGGCAATGAGAATGCGCAGCTCGAGGCCGGAGCTGTTGAGATAACGGTAGATGAGCATCGCGACGATGAGCAGGTTGATGATGACGGTCGTGGTGACAAAGCGGCAGCTCAGCCGCACTCTCGTTAGGCATTTGGGGCCGCCGTGGTATTCGGTTACAGTCTGTAGAATAATACTCCAGAAAAAATTCCCGTAGATCTGGATGTCCCATTCCTTCCACCCCGTGTCGGCGGAATAGCTCCAGCCTTCTTCTTCGAGCAACTGGAAGATCGACTTGAGGAGCGCGTTTCGTTCGACGCCTTCCTCGCTCCAATAAATGCGCCGGCGCAAATTGCCGCGGCCCGCGCCGCCGGGAGGCATTTTCTCGTGCGTGCCAATGACTCCGCGCGGCGTGCGCTTGAATTCGAGCCAGGTGAAATAACGATTCCACCCCCTAACGAGCGGCTGCGCGAAGGCGAGGAACATAACGAGCAAGCGCGCCGCGACGGTGTCGAACTTTGGCTCGATGCGCGCGCGCAGCATGTAGGAAAGCGCAACGCAGAGTGTGCCACCGAGCATAAGATAGGGCACGATCCGTAGGATGGGCAGAAAGATTCCGAGCCCGAAAAGGAAAAGGGTAAGCGCGAACCATTCGACGCTGCTGACGTAGTTGGCGATTTCGGACTGCGGCGTCGGATAAATCGACTGGAAAAATCCTTCGCCGAAAACGCCGTGATAAATGATCGGGCGATTGATGAACCAGCTGAAACGCGGCGAGCCGTAAATCTGCCCGCGCCATTTGGCGGAGCCGGTCGGGCCAAAGAAGATGAGGTGCTTGAAGCGCAGCATCGATTCCGCTTCGCCATATCCGGCCTGCTGTTTGCGAAACGCGCCTAACGTAAAGCGGCGATGATGCCAGACGATCGCGGTCGGGCTGAAGGCGATGACATGGCCTTCCTGTTGCAACCGCCAGCAGAAATCGACGTCGTCGCCAGCCTTGTGATACTCGGTGTCGAAGCCGCCGACCGTGTCGAACGCCCAGCGGTAGAAGGCCATGTTGCAGCCGGGGATGTGCTCCGCCACGGTATCTGTGAGGAGGACATGGCTCGGTCCGCCGGGCGCCGCGGCGACGCAGGCTTGCACCCAATTTTCCGCCGGCGGCGAAACGTTCGGCCCGCCCACGCCGGCGTAATCGCCGCTCACGAGGGTGCCGATCAAGTAGTAAAGCCAATCGGGATCGGCCATGCAGTCGGAGTCGGTGTAGGCGAGGACTTCGCCTTTGGCCGCGGCCGCGCCGGCGTTGCGCGCGGCGCTCAAGCCGAGATTGCGTTGGCGAATGTAGCGGACGTTAGGGAATCGCGCGGCGATCTCGAGCGTGCCGTCGGTCGAGCCGTCATCGACGAGGATGGCTTCGTAAGCCGGGTAATTGATTTTCCCTAACGACTCCAGGCATTCGCCCAGCGTCTTGCCGCCATTATAGGAACAAACGATCACCGAAACGAAAGGCGTCCGCGGCAGGTCGCGGTGCGGCAGGGAAGCATCGTCCTGACCGAGTTTCTTCTGGAGAGAAAAGAACGACTGCTTCGGCGTCCGATCGCGCCTAACGAGTCCGAACATCCAATCGGTGATCTCCGCTTCGCCGGTGTACCATTCATCCGTCCAGGCGAAAAAGATGGTCCCCGCAAGGCCGCAGCGGACTACGCTATCGACGTGCCAACTGAGCATCTCCGCCTGTTCTTCCTCGCTGTGGCGAATCGTATCCATCCCGAATTCGCCAAGCATGAGCGGCTTTTCCTCGGCTAGATTTTGCAGCCGAAGTAAATATTTCTCAAAGTCGCGCTGGTCGTGCAGGTAAACGTTGAAGCAATAGAAATCGACGTTTTGCGGGAGGAGATATTCCGTCGGCGGATAGCTTGCGTAGGAGAAGAGGACATTCGGATCTTCCTCGCGTCCGACGCGGATGAGCGTCTCGAGAAACTCGGTGACTCGCCTAACGCCTAACCAACGCACCATCGTAGTCGGGATTTCATTGCCGACGAGATAACCGAAGATGGCGGGATGCCCCGCATGCTCGGCGACCGCCTTGCGCACAGCCTGCACAATCTCCCGCCGGGTTTTTGCCCGGACGAGGAATTCGACGTGTTTCGCCCAAGGCAGCGTGATGAGCACGTGCACGCCGGCTTCCGCGCAAGAATCGAGGAACCAGAGCGGCGGGAGATGATAGACGCGAGCGACGTTGATCCCGAGTTCGCGCATTTGTTGCAGATCGCGCCGCGCCTGCGCGGGCGTGCCGAGATAAGCGCCGGCCGGGTCCGGCTTGAAGGGCCCATAAGTCGCGCCTTTGACGAAAAACTTGCGATCGCCCTCGAAGAAGAACTTGGCGAGCGAGCGGACGCGGACCGGCGACGTCTGGTGCACAGGGAGCTTTTCCTAGTGCAGGGGGAGCGTGGACGCAACGCCTAACGACTTAGTTGCACGAGCGCCTCATGCATGACGCGAGCTGTCTCCTCGATCTGCGCCGGCCGGTGGGCGGTGGAGATGAAACCGGTCTCGAACTGCGAGGGCGCGAAGTAAACGCCCGCCTCCAGACAGCTATTGAAGAAACGGGCAAACTTCGCCAGGTCGCTCCGCTTCGCGCTGCCCAAATCGATCACCGGCTCGGGCGTGAAAAAGAGGCAAAACATCGAACCAATGCGATGGAAAACGGCCGGCACCCCGGTTTTGCCTAACGAATCACGCGCAGCTTCCTCGAACTGCCGGCCCAGTTCCTCGAGTTGTTTCCAACCGTCGATCCGTTCGAGCCCGCGCAGTTGCGCCAGACCAGCGGCCATGGCGAGGGGGTTCCCGGAGAGCGTTCCCGCCTGGTAAACAGGCCCGAGCGGAGAGAGCTGATCCATGATCTCTGCGCGACCGCCAAAAGCCCCGACGGGCAGCCCGCCGCCGATTACTTTGCCGAGCGCCGTCAGATCAGGCCGCACGCCGTAAATTTCCTGCGCCCCGCCGCGCGCCACACGGAAGCCAGTCATGACTTCGTCGAAGATGAGGAGCGCACCGTGCTCTGTGCACTCTTTCCGGAGCGCTTCGAGAAAACCGGCCTGTGGGAAAAAAAGACCGGCGTTGGCGGGAATGGGCTCGAGGATGATCGCGGCAATCTCCTGCGGGTTCGTGCGAAAGGCAGCGCGGACCGCTCCGAGATCATTGAAGGGAAGCGCAACCGTTAGGCCGGCAAAGGCGGCCGGCACACCGGCGCTGTCAGGTTGGCCATGAGTGAGCGCGCCGCTGCCGGCATGGACGAGAAGCGAATCGACATGCCCGTGATAGCACCCTTCGAACTTGATGATCTTGTCGCGCTGGGTGAAACCGCGCGCGAGGCGCACACACGACATCGTGGCTTCGGTGCCGCTATTGACCATCCGCACTTTTTCGATCGATGGGACCCAGCTGCAGATGAGCTCTGCCATCTCGACTTCAAGCGGGTTGGGAATTCCAAAGCTCACTCCGCGGCCAGCAGCTTCTCGCACCGCCTCGACCACCACCGCAGGCGCATGACCGAGGATCGCTGGACCCCACGTGCCGACGTAGTCGATATATTGCCTGCCGTCGACGTCCCAAATGTTGGGGCCCGCGGCGCGCTCGACGAAAAACGGTGCGCGACCCAGGCCGCGAAACGCGCGTACCGGAGAATTGACGCCGCCGGGAATGCGCTGCTGAGCGCGCGCGAAAAGTTCAGCAGAAGTAGCGAACATCGCGCCTAACGTTGACGCCTACGCGCGAACGCGCAACGGCGCAATCGAAGAGGCGCCCGCGTTGACACTCCGAAAGGCCGCGCCTACGCTCGCACTCGCAGTTCGGCGGGGTAGCCAAGTGGTAAGGTCGGGGTCTGCAAAACCTCTATTCGCGGGTTCGATTCCCGCCCCCGCCTCTTCTCATTTTCAACTGACGATTGCCGATCTGCGCGTTGGCGGGGGATGAACATCAAACCGCATCCGGCCTTCGATCGGCTGCGGGAAGTCATCGCAGACAATCCCGCGCTTTTCCAGCCGTGGAAGGGCGCGGCCTACCGAGTGACCACGCTCGATTATCCAACCGCGCAGAGCATTTTGCTCGGGCAAGGAAGTTTTCTACACGGCGGGCGCTGGAATGCGATGGGCTCGTTCCGCGCTGTCTATGGAAGCACCGAGGACACGGTGGCCGTCGCCGAATCGCGCGCGACCGCCGACTATCTGCACATTCCCGTGCCGTTTCGGACGCCCAGGTTGCTGGTGGCGATCGAGTTTTCTTTGGGCACGGTTCTCGATCTGACCTCCGCGAGGATTCGGGAAAAGCTAGGCGTCTCGGGGGACGAACTGCTCGCGGAAGACTGGCGGAAAGTGCAGGAGGAAGGCAGAGAGAGTCTAACGCAGGCCGTCGGACGTGCTGTTTTCGCGAGCAACGGCGAAGGCCTCCTCGTTCCGTCGGCGCGCGTGGCTTCCGCAATCAATGTCGTTTACCTGCCGCAGCATCGCCCTTATTCCAGCGAGGTGACGGTGCTGGGATGGGAAAAGCTCGACCGCGTTCGCCTCGCATAATAACGTGTATATTTGCGTGAAAAAATGCTTGTGAATGTGCGGAAGAGAGGTAAGATCGAGATATGAAAGCGAAGAAAAAATTTGGCTCGAAACCAGCCGCGAGCGCCCGCGTGAAGGAATCGCCCACGGCCTCTCATCCCGCCATGAAAGTGGCGGGGCCACCTGCAATTGAAGAAATCGCCGATAAATTCGGGCTGCGCCAGGAAACGGTCAGCCGCATGACCGGCTTCTCCCTGCGCGCGGTCGCGGGCTGGAGCAATGGCAAACCGCCGTCCACGCCGGTTCGCCGCGCGCTGGTCGAGATGGATCGGCTGCTCGACAGCCTCGCCCGCTTGATGAAACCGAAAGATGTCGGCCGCTGGCTGAAGGAACCGAATTCAGCGCTCGATGGATCCACTCCGGTGCAGGTGATTGAGCGAGGACAAACCGATCGCATCTGGCGGCTGCTATATTTCCTCGAGTCCGGCGAGCCAGGTTGAGCGCGGGCCGCAATTCTCGGCGAGCCTCTGGGATTGAGTTCCCGTCTGGAATAACCGACGCTTCAGCCATCTCATAGCGACCAATAATGCGGGCCGCCCCGCATCCGCCATACGAATCACCATTATGAACGATCGATCGTCGCATCCGCCGCATGGCAAAATCACCGTCCATGGAAATGGCTTGGGAGTTCCTTCCCCCGAACTGGTCGAAAAGCGCGCCCGCGAGATCGCCATGATCGACGAGCGGGAGCCGGACGAATTTACCGATGCGGACTGGGCCCAGGCGAAGGACGAACTGACGGGCGTCGATCCGGCGCACGTTCCGGAGGTCGATGACGAAGTAGCCGATGAAGTCACCGAGCGCGACGACATTCCCGGCGCCTCGGGTCACCAGGTGCCTAACAATGGCTTCGACGGGGACGTGAACGTCGGCGAGGAGTTGGTGAGCGGCGGGATTGAGGAAGCGGCCCATGATCAGATGGTCGAAGCGCGGCGCGAGGAATTGGATCAAGAGCGCGAACAATGATGAGCCCCGCGACCGAGGAGATGGCCCCTGCCCCTCCGTTAAGCGAACTGCCGGAAAAGCAGAGCCGTGCCGAAGGGCTAATCGAACGTTACCGGGACATCCGTGATTTTTCCGAGCGACTCTGCGAGACGCTCGAGCCGGAAGATTACGTCGTGCAATCCATGCCGGATGTGAGTCCGACGAAGTGGCATCTTGCGCACACCAGTTGGTTTTTCGAGACGTTCGTCTTGAAGGTCTGGATGCCGGAGTACCGCACGGAAGTTCCGGAATATGCCTATCTTTTTAACTCCTATTACAACGCCGCCGGCGATATGCACCGGCGCGATCTGCGCGGATTAATTTCGCGGCCCACGGTGGCGGAAACCTATCGCTTCCGGCATTCGATCGACGCCCACATTTTGCAGCTGCTCGAGAGCGCCGATGAAGCGCTCCTGGCCGAGCTTGAGCCGGTATTCACGATCGGCTTGCATCACGAACAGCAGCATCAAGAATTGCTCGTCACTGACATCAAACACGTCTTTTCGCAGAACCCGCTCCATCCCGTTTTCCGCGAGCGCGAGGAGTCAGATGAAGAAGTCTCGATCGCACCGGCTGGCTTCGTCGATTTCGCCGAAACCATTGTTGAAATTGGACACGCCGGTCGCGGCTTCAGCTACGATAATGAAAGTCCACGCCATCGCGCGCTGGTTCCGGCTTTTTCCCTCGCGACCCGGCCTGCGACCAACAGCGAGTACATCGCGTTTATCGAAGCCGGCGGCTATACGAAGCCGGAATTCTGGTTGTCGTTAGGCTGGACTACTATCAACGAACTCCGCTGGCAGGCGCCGCTCTACTGGAGCAAGCAGGAGGGCGTCTGGTGGAATTTCACCCTCGCGGGAATGCAGCCGGTCGACCCGGCGGCACCGGTCACGCACGTGAGCTATTTCGAGGCCGATGCCTTTGCGAACTGGAGCGGCCTGCGGCTGCCGACGGAGTTCGAGTGGGAACGGGCGGCGGCGGGTCTGCCGATCGAGGGCAACTTCGTGGGCACGGAACGATTTCATCCCGCGCCGGTCGAGCCCGCGCCTAACGATAAGCTGCAACAAATGTTCGGCGATGTCTGGGAGTGGACGCGCAGCGCCTACCTCCCCTACCCCGGCTATCGCGCCGCGGCTGGTGCGCTCGGTGAGTACAACGGCAAGTTCATGTGCAACCAGATGGTGCTGCGCGGCGGCTCCTGCGCGACCTCACGCAGCCACCTGCGCGCGACTTATCGCAACTTTTTCCAGCCGGAAAAACGCTGGCAGTTTACCGGCATCCGGCTCGCGCGCGATCCGGCATGAAGGACGCTGCCGGCGGTGTTCCCCTGCTCGATCTCGAGCCGGCGACCTCAGATTTTCTCGAACAGGCCATCGCGGGTCTTTCCAGTTCGCCGCGCACTCTGCCAAGCAAGTTTTTTTACGACGAACGCGGCTCCGATCTCTTTCAGCGCATCTCCGAGCTGCCTGAATATTACGTCACCCGCACCGAGACTGAGATCCTGCGCCAACACGGGCCCGAGATAGCAGAGTCGATCGGTGATAATGCGGAGCTGGTCGGCTTCGGCACCGGCGCTGGAATGAAGACCCGGATGCTGCTCAATCATCTGCGAAATCTCATCGCTTACGTCCCGGTCGACATCTCGAAACAGCGCCTAACGGAATCGGCTGAAGCACTCAGCCGCGAGATGCCGTCGCTCGAAATTTTGCCGGTCTGCGCCGATTACCTGCAGCCGATCGAATTGCCAACGCCATCGCGCAAACCGGATCACGTCGCGGTCTATTTTCCCGGTTCCACGATCGGAAATCTCAAACCCGAAGTGGCGCAACATTTCCTTAAGCGCGTCTGCCGCCTTTGCGGAAAGAGCGGCGGCTTGATCATCGGCGTCGACCTGCAAAAACCGACGGAGATATTGGAAGCGGCCTACAACGACAGCGCTGGCGTCACCGCGGAGTTCAACCTCAACATGCTCGCGCGCGCGAACCGCGAACTGGACGCTGATTTCGATCTCTCCACCTGGCGCCATCGCGCCATCTTCAATCAGGAGGCGTCGCGCATCGAAATGCACGTGATCAGTGAAACGGAGCAGACCGTTCATCTCGACGGCAAGGAATTCCACTTCGTCCCGGGCGAAAGAATTATTACCGAGGTTTCCTACAAGCACACGGTCGAAGGCTTCACCACGCTCGCTAGCGCGGCCGGATTTCAGCTCGCGCGTGTCTGGACGGATCCGCAAAAATTTTTCGCGGTATTTCATTTTACAACGCTCTGAAACTTCGGGTGTAGTGGCCGGCGTGTCGTCCGCCGGGAAAGGTCTTGCCCGATTTAGCCGCTTGCTCTGCGGCTGAGAGAGGCGCCTATACCATGGACCCGCTTGTTCGGCTGCTCGGCGTGAGCAAGAAATTCGGCGGCAGCACCGCGCTGCAACCTACGGACCTGGAGTTCCGATCTGGCCTAACGACGGCATTGATCGGTCCGAGCGGCTGCGGCAAATCGACCCTTCTGCGTTTGCTCATCGCGCTCCTTACTCCCGACAGCGGCAAAATCACTTTCGATGGGACAGAAGTGAACGAGGCCAATGCCCAGCAACTGCGGCGACGCGTCGGCTACGTGATTCAGGAGGGCGGCCTCTTCCCGCATCTGACCGCTCGCGCCAATGTTCTTCTGATGTCGCGGCACCTCGGTCGCCCACCGGAGGAAATGGAGAGCCGTCTCGAGGAACTTTGTGCGCTCTCGCAATTTCCCCGCGACGCGCTCGATCGTTATCCGGCCGAGCTTTCCGGCGGTCAACGCCAGCGCGTCAGCTTGATGCGCGCGCTCATGCTTTCGCCGGAATTGCTCCTCCTCGACGAGCCGCTCGGCGCTCTCGATCCACTCGTTAGGTCAGCGCTGCAGCGGGATCTGAAGCAAATTTTCACCCGCTTGAAACAAACAGCGGTGCTGGTCACTCACGACATGGGCGAAGCCGCCTATCTCGCGGACGAAATTGTGCTCATGAACGAAGGCCGCGTCGTCCAGCGCGGCAGCGTCGCGGACCTGCGCGAGCATCCGGCTAGCGAATTCGTTTCCGGGTTTATCAACGCCCAAAGGAGCGCGGCCTTTTGAAACCAGGAACGTTTCTGATTTTGGCGGGGTTTTTGGTCATCGCGACGGCGCTGCCCGCGAAAACAATTGTTGTCGGCTCGAAGAAATTTACCGAGTCGTACGTGCTCGGCGAGATCGCCAAGACGGTCCTCGAACGCTCCGGCTTCGAGGTGCAACAGCGCGCGGGGATGGGCGGCACCATCATCCTTTGGCAGGCGCTGAGTGGCGGGCAGATCGATGTTTACCCGGAATACACCGGCACGATCGGCGAAGAAATCCTGAAGACGAAGCAGTCGCTCCCGGAAGGCGCGATGCGGGCGGCGCTCGCGAAGTTTGGCGTCGGCATGTCAGCCGATCTCGGCTTCAACAACACCTACGCGCTGGTGATGCGCCGTGCCGAAGCTGTCAGGCTGGGCATTCGCTCGATCAGCGATCTCCGCCGGCATCCAGATCTCAAGGCTGGCCTCACTCACGAATTTCTCGATCGGCAGGACGGCTGGCGACCGCTCGAGAGTCGCTACGGCCTAACGATGCTCAACGTGAGCGGAATCGACCACGCGATCGGCTACGCGGCGCTCGCCAACGGCTCGATCGACCTGAAGGACGCCTACTCGACCGACGCGAAAATCCAGGAAAACGGTCTCGTCGTGCTGCAGGACGATTTCCATTTTTTCCCGGAATACAAAGCCGTATTTCTTTATCGAATGCAGCTCGAACCGCGGGCGATCGACGCACTTAATCACTTTGGCGGGATCGATGAAGCAAGGATGATTACGCTCAATGCCGCGGCCGAACGCACGAAGAATTACGCTTACGCCGCGACGCAGTATTTTCACGCCTCGCCTAACGAAACCGCGCCGCCGCCACGCCAGTTCGCTCCGAAGCTCTTCCGCTGGATCAGCCGTCACCTGGAGCTTGCCGGAATCTCCCTCTTCTTCTCGATTCTCGTCGGCTTGCCGTTAGGCATCGCCGCCAGTCGCGGCGGCGCGCTCGGGCAAAGCATCCTCGCGATTATCGGGATGATCCAAACCATCCCGTCACTCGCTCTTCTCGCCTTGCTCGTGCCGGTGCCATTTCTCGGCATCAGCGCGAGCACCGCGATCGTCGCGCTCTTTCTCTACGGACTCCTGCCGATCGTGAGGAACACAGCGACCGGCTTGCAGGAAATTCCGCCTGCCCTGCGCGATTCCGCGATCGCGCTCGGACTCGGACCAGGCGCGCGGCTGCGCAAAATTTATCTGCCACTCGCCTCGCGCACGATCCTCGCCGGAATCAAAACCAGCGCGGTGATCAACATCGGAACCGCCACGCTTGCGGCGCTTATTGGAGCCGGCGGGTTGGGTGAGCCGATCCTGAGCGGGCTGAATCTGAACGACAACGCGACAATCCTGGAAGGCGCCATCCCAGCCGCGTTGCTCGCTCTGCTCGTGCAGGGGCTGTTCGATCTACTCGATCGCTTTTTGATCCCGCGCGGCCTGCGGCTTTAGTTGTCCAGACCTGCGAAGCGGCTCGGCACAAGAATGGCGTCGCGCATGCCGTGGAGCAGCTTCTTATCGGCCGGACAGATCGTCGCGAGTGCGCCACGCAAATTCACATGATCCTCCTCGACGAAGTAGTAGGGACAAAGCCGAACGCGGCCGCGCATCGTTTTCAATTCCGCGGTCTCAACGTCCCAGTAGGAGTGATCGAACAAGCGGCCCTTGTGAAATTGCTGCACGATCGTCGGCTCGCGCTCAAAGCCCACGAGCGCATCCGCGATCCGCTGCTGCCATTCGCTATGCGGGAGATCGGCGCCGAGCGCGACGCCGCGGCTCCCCCAGCCCAACGGCGAAAAGCCGCTCACTTTCAGGAGTAGGTCGCGCTCCTTTTGGCTGAACTGCGCGGCCTCGTGCCAATCGTGAATCTCGAGCCGCGGGATGACGGCGTGCTGCGGCAGCGGCATCGGGTCGAGAATCCAGGTGTAGGGAATCATCCGTTGCAGTTGACGAAAATATTTGTCGCCCAATTCGCGCCGCCAGAACTCGCGGAGGGGCTGGAGCCAGAAAAGCGCGAACCACATTTTTTCTTCGAGATATGGCTTTAACGGAGGCGTGACGGAGAGATCGCCGCGCCCGGCGGCATTCATCAAATCGGAAACGCCAGGAATGTTAGGCAAATCAAAGAGCTCAAAAAAACGGTAAATGTCACGGCCGCTTTGTGGCTCGTGATGTTCGGCGGACTCGACCTTCCATGAACGCTCCGGGAAGCGCGAGTTCAGTTGCCTAACGAGCCATTCCATCTCCGGGCGGTAGGTGGCCGATTCCTCCGAGATGACAATGTCGCCGCCCCTCGGCAACACGGCCGCGAAGCCGTCGAGCATTCCTTCCGCGCCTCCAATCACCTCCGCGCCGAGGCTGGAATAAGTCTGGTTCAACCATCCCGTCAGGCCGATGCCCCCTGGCACGGAGTCGATCTCCGCAATGGTCCAACCCTCATCGGTGAGCACGAGGTCGGGGCGGATGACGCGCGGAAGCGCCTCGCGAAACTCTTTGCGACGGGAGAATTCGATCAACTCCTCAGGTTTTCCGAGATCGACGTAACGCGCGACCCAAGCGGGCTGTTTCCCTTTGACGCTCTGCTGGTAAAGCTGATTACAAGCGCGCTGAAAAACGAAAAGCTGGTGGCCGAGGCGCTCGAGGTCGGTCCGCAATTTTTTATCGATTGGGAAAGGTTCGGGCGAAAGGAGCCACTCTTTCTCTGCGAAGAGGCTTTCGGCCGGGCGCGCTTCGCGTAGCGCGGTAAGACGATCGGGAACAGCAAGCATAGAGAAGAATCCAAGGTTCAATGCCCGACCCCGCTGCGTCCAATCCGGAAGGCCGGAAATCTCACGATCGTCCGACTGGACATGCAGAAGCATGTCCCTCCGGAGAACGCGCTTCCGCGCATCCAGTCTCGTGCCAGTCAAGGAATGGACACTCGAAACCCGCCCGTCGGAAGAACAACCCTCACGTCAAAAGGATTTCCCTGCGAAATCTAGCGGAAACATGCTGCTCGTTAGGCGGATGCCGGCGGCGTGAGCCGCGGCAAGACCGCTTCGATTGCCGCGCGATCCGGCTCCAGCCAGGGCGGAAGCACGAGCCTCTCGCCGAGGTGCGTGGCCGCCTCATCGACCGCGAAACCGGGGCCAATGGTCGCCAGCTCGAAGAGAACGCCGCCGGGTTCGCGAAAGTAAACCGACTTAAACCAAAAGCGGTCGATCACTGGAGTCGGCTGGGCGCCCGCCCTAACGACTTCCTCGCGGACTGCACACTGCTCCTCGTCGTCCGAAACGCGCCAGGCGAGATGATGAATGCCGCCCGTGCCCCACGCCCCGCGACGCTCGTTAGGCGCGGCCGCGAGATCGATATGTTGCCCCGACATGCCATCCCCAATTCCGTACCGCTGCCAGCCATTCTCCTCGCCGATGAGATGAAAGCCGAGCGCTTCGCGCAGAAAGGAAACCGGTTCCTTCAAATCACGCTCCAGCATCCGCGCGCCTTCCAATCCGCGGATCTGATGAGCGACCGGGATGGGGCTGCGCTCCCAGGGAGAGAAGGGCCGGCCTAACCCGCCTCCGCCTTGGACGGGCTCCGCGTGGCGAGCGAACTTTCGCTTTCGGTCAGGGCAAGGCGCAAACCATGCGGATCGAGCAAAGGCAGAACTTTCGCGTCGAAGCGAACTTCGGGTTCGAAAACTTTGGTCCCCAGACGAGTCAGATGTTTCGCCCAGAATTCCAAACTGCCGGGCGGCACCGCGAGCGACACTTCGGTGCTTAATCCGTAGCCGTCGCGCCGCGGCGCGAGATCGGCCCAGGGGAAGAAGGTCAAGTCCGTGCCGGGATGTCCTTCCGCGTCGGCATAGAAGAGGTGATAGGTCCCGGGGTCATCCTGGTTCACACTTTTTTTGACCAGGCGCATACCCAGAACGCCTGCATAGAAATCGAAATTTTCCTGCGCCGGTCCAGCGATCGCAGTGACATGGTGCAGGCCTGAAATTTTGCTCATTACAGTTTGAGAATAACTGAATAATATCGGCCATGCGATGCACCCTGCTGCTTGTTTTGACTTGCGCATTCGCGGCGATCGCGACCGCCGGGGCTCAAACTATTTTCCTCGTCCGTCATGCGGAGCGGGCGGATGCCGGAGGCGTCGCGCAAACCGATCCGGGTCTCTCCAAAGAGGGGCACGAGCGCGCGGCGGCGCTGGCCAGGACCCTGCAAGACGCGAAGATCGTCGCCATCTACGCGACGGAGTATAGCCGCACGCAAGAAACCGCGCAGCCGCTTGCGGAGAAGATCGGAGTTCGCGCCACGATCATCCCGGCAAAGGGAATAATCGCGCTGATCGCGAAGCTAAAGAACCTGACGGGCAATGTCCTGATTGTCGGCCACTCCAATACTCTGCCGGAGATCGTAAAAGCCCTCGGCGTTTCGTCCCCCATCACAATCGGGGAGCTGGAGTATGATAATCTTCTCGTCGTCGTAGGCGATCCTCTGCCGCGCATCCTCCAGCTCCACTATCGTTAGGCTGCTGCGCGCGCACGCTGCGCGGGAAAGGCGCATGCTATAAATGGAATTCGGCGCGGATGGTCAACTGGAGGCTCGCCTCTTCGGGTCCGGCGAATCGCGAACTATTTTTGCTCGAAAAGGGTGTTTCGCCCGACGCGCTCGCCCTTGAGCATCACGACCGAGATCGACGACAACGCGTGCACGTCCTGCAGCGGGTTTCCATCTACGATCAGGAGGGTTGCTTCCTTCCCTTTCTCGATCGTCCCCATCCGCTGGTCGGACCGGAGCAATTTCGCGGCGTTCGCGGTTGCAGCCTGCAAGGCGACGGCGGGCGGGATTCCCGCCGCGACCCAAAGCTCGATCTCGCGTTGCACCGTTGGGCCGTGCAGGACAAGAAAATTTCCGGCGTCGGAGCCGGTCACGAGCAACACGCCGGCGTGCCAGGCCTTGAGCAAATTGCGGCTCCCCTCTTCCAGCGAGAGCGGGTAATGGGCGAGGCCTTCACGCAAAGATTTCATCTCCGCGCTCGCGGCTGCGTGCTCCGCTCCGGTGAGCAATTCTTTCGTCGTCACCTGCTGGACTAACGAGCGCTTCAAGAGGTCGGTCTTGCCCTTCGAAAAATCCGAAAGCCCTTCGACCACGCTCAAGGTGGGGTCGTAGGCGATGCCCTTCGCTTTCATTTCCGCGATCGTCGCGTCCGGAATTTCGTCGCGGAAAGAACCGTGCTCGATTGAGTCGGCGCCGAGGGCGACGGCATCGATGACATCGCGGCTCTCGCCGGTGTGAATCGAGGCCGGCAACTTCTTCGCGTGCGCTTCCTCCACGACCGCGCGCAGCAGGTCGAGATTCATCCGGTTAAAGGAGTAACCCGGGACGCCAGGTTCGAGGATTCCCTTGATCGCGTTAACTCCTTTCGCGGCGAGATCGTCCACCATCTTGCGCGCTTCTTCCTGCGTTTTTGGAATTCGCAAAAACTGGGCGCTGAATCCGGCGCGCGCCATCTCCGACATGTTTTTCGCATACTCGGTCCCGTGGCCGCCTTCCGCGGTGAAGAGCGGACCACAGAGGAAAAGCTCGCTGCCGAGTTTTTCTCCGCCGTTGAAGCGCTCGCGCAACTTCAGCATGTCATCGAGTTTGTCGCCCGCACTGCGCACCGCCGTCACACCGCTATACAGATAAGCCTCCAGTTCGCGCTCGTTCGCCTTTTCAGGATCAAACTTCGACCAATCATCGTAAAAGCCGCCGGGACCTCCGAGGTGCACGTGCACGTCGATCAAACCCGGCAGTATCGTCTTGCCCGCGGCGTCGATCGCTTCGGCGTGGAGTTGTTTCGCGTCGGGGGAAGTGCCGTCGTAAACCTGCTCGATCTTCCCGCCCCTAACGAGGACCGCGCCCGACTCGATGACGGGGCCGTTGCCGACGAAGATGCGCGCGTTCTGGATCAGCCAGGTCTGCCCGCGCCGGAGATCGCGCGCGAGAATTCGCGCCTTGACGAGATCCTGCTGACTCCAGGCCTGATAAGCGCCGAGGCAGAGGAACGGCAGCAACACCACCACCACCCACAGTTTCGCGGAGGCGCGGAGTTTCTCCTCCTTCTCCCAGCGAAATAATTTTGTCGCGATGAAGGTCGCGACCGCTGTCGTGAGAAGCAGAGCCACCACCGCCTGCCAATTCGCGGCTACCGATTCGCCGCGCTGGATGATGCCGCCGATACCGGTCATCAAATAAGTCGCGGGGATGAACTGGGTGACGTTCTGCAGCCAGTGCGGCATGAGCGTGATCGGAATCGTCGCGCCGCTCAGAAAGAGCATCGCCATGTAGATCGGCTGGATGAGAATGTTGCTCTCCTGGGAGGAATTAACGACCGCGGCGATGATCAAGCCTAACGAGCGAAAAGCGGCCGCTCCCAGACAAACAAAAACGAGGAGCGAGACGAGCCGCCCGGGAATCGCCATCCCGTAGAACTGATGCGCGAGGAACACGATGAGGAGGACGCTCGGGAGAAAGAGCACGACGCCGGTGATCATCGAGGCGCAGAGAAGCGGCACCGGCGTGATCGGCGTCACCTTGTAACGGCGGAGCACATTTTCTTCGCGCTCCTGCACCGCGCGCATGCCCGCGCCGAAGAGCCCGTTCCCGAGGATGCCGAGGACGATCACCATGGTCACCACCTGGAGGATGGCCGAGCCCTGGCCGGCGCCGAACATTTGCGCGAAGACAAAGAAAAAAAAGAGCGGGAAAAGGTAATTGAAGAAAAGAACCGCGCGGTTCCGGCGGGCCAGCTTCAGGTCAATTTTTAGAAGGGCGAGAAAGGCTTTCATTCGTTAGGCTCGCGTTACAAATTTTCGCAACACCCTGCCCCTTGTCATCCCGAGGGAAGCGAGGGACCTCGCACGCGTTCGGGAGGTGGTAGCGAGAGAGGAAATCGGCGGGCGGGTGAGAGGTCCTTCGCCGCGCTTCGCCGGCTCAGGATGACAGCGTGTGCGAGCGCGTCCTCGCTTGCGCGCACGCCTCGTTGCATTTGTTAGCCGACATTCGAGGAGCTTGCCCATCGCCTAATCCCGCAGACGTTTGCCGGTCAGCTCGATGAAAACATCTTCGAGGGTCGGACGATTCAGGTGCACGTCGTCGATCTCCAGGCCTTGGCCGTCAATTGATTTGATCATCTCGACGAGCGTCTTGGCGGCCCGGCTGGAGCTGACGGAAATGCGCCGCCGGTCCTCACTCACGATCGTGCGGATCGCCTCCGGCCAGGCCGGCAACTCGCCCGGCGGCAGCGCCTGGCCTAACGAAATATCGATGCTCGATTGGGTCGCGCTTTTCTCCTGCAATTCTCGCGGCGAACCGATCGCGATGATGACGCCGTCATCAATGATCGCGACGCGATCGCACAACCGTTCCGCCTCCTCGATGTAGTGCGTCGTCATTAGGATCGTGCGCTTCTCCGCCCGCAATTCCTCCACCAGATCACGGATCTCGAGGCGCACTTGCGGGTCGAGTCCGGTGGTCGGCTCGTCGAGAAAAAGCATTTGCGGATCGTTGATCAAGGCGAGGGCGAGGGCGAGGCGCTGCTTCTGTCCGCCGGAAAGTGTCGCATAGCCGGCCTCGCGTTTCTCCCAGAGTTGCAAGCGCCGCAGGAGCGCATCGCCATCCACTCGCTTGGTGTAGAAGGAGCCGAAAAGTTCCAGCGCCTCGTGGACTTTGATTTTGTCGGGAAGATTTGTCGCCTGCAGGCAAACACCGATCCGATCCTTGAGCGCCTGCTTTTGCCGTTCAGGATCGAACCCGAGGACCGTGACCTCGCCGCCGCTGCGCGGTCGCAAGCCCTCGAGAATCTCGACCGTCGTTGTTTTTCCTGCGCCGTTAGGCCCGAGGAGACCAAAAACTTCGCCCGCCTCGACTTCGAAATCGATCCCCTTCACGGCCTCCAGCGAGCCGTAGGATTTGCGCAGTCCATGCGCGGAAATGGCGGGATCGCTCATGGCGATGCGAACAGCCGCGGGTAGCGCACACGTCTCGTGTGCTGGCTACGGTGTTCCACCGTCGCGAACTTTTCCTGGCGGGTGAATCGCTCCAATAGCGCGGCTGCAAGAAAAGTTCGTCGCGGTGAAACACCGCAACCAGCACGCGGGACGCATGCGCTACCCAGAAGAAATCTTTCCGCGCTCATTTTAAGTGTTCCCAGACTTTCGCCTAACGAGTTGAGGGATTCTCACGACCAGAAAAATCAACGCGACGCAGCCGCAAAGCTTGGCGAAAAGCTCGCCATGTCGAGTGTAAAAGGTAAGGCGTTGCGAGGTCGGCACCTCAACGGTGCCGGTGAGCACGCCTTCGGTGAAGGTGCTGCCGCGGGCGTCGCGCAGCACTTGGGCGACGCGGCCAAATTGATTCACGAAACAGGTCACGCCCGTGTTCGCCGCCCGCGCCATCGGCCGGCGGCTCTCGACGCAGCGGAAGATTGCGTTGTTCACGTGCTGTTCCGCGCCGGCGGAACGCAGGAACCAGCCATCATTGGTCACATTCGCGAGCAGGCCCGCGCCCCGGAGGACGAACTCACGCGTCAACTCGCCCAGCGTGTCCTCGAAACAAATCAACGGCGCCACCAGCATCCCATTCGTTAGGCGAAAAACCACCGCCTCTTTTCCGCGCGCAAAATCGCCCGGCACCTGATTGCCCACGACCTGCGCGATGAACGGCACGGCGTGCCGCCCGGGAACGTATTCGCCGAAGGGGACGAGGTGAAGTTTGCGATAGACTTGCGGTTTGCCCACGCCTCCCGGGATGAGCAACGCGGCGTTGTAAGCTCCCTGTTCGTCCTCGTCAATCGAGCCGAGGAGAAGGTCCGATTTCATCGAGCCCGCGACGTTCATGACGAAACGATGATTGCTTTCGTCCTCTAGAACCGGGCCGGGCATCGAGCTTTCCGGCCAGATGATGAGATCGGGCGGCGGCTTCGTCGCAAGCGCGAGCCGGGTCAGCCGCGCGAACTGGAAAAAAGTTTTCCCCTGGAATTGCTGGGAGAACTTCTCCTCGCGCGGCACGTTCGCCTGCACAGCCGCGATCCGCAGCGGCTTCGTCACCGGGCGCTCCTGCAAGACCCGGATGCCGTAGGCGCAGAGCCCGACAATTGCCGCCATCGTTAGGGTAAAATCGTAATGCGGGCGCCGTTTCGCGACCTTCGCTTCAGCGATGAAACGCCGCACCGTGACGACCGCGATCACATTCACGAACACGACCGCGAAGGTTAGGCCGGCGACGCCGGTGAATTCCGCGATCTGGATGATCGGCAAGATGCCGTGCAATGCGACTCCGAGCCCGTTCCAACCCCATCCGGAAAACATCCAGCCGCGCACCCATTCGAGCGCCGTCCAGGCGCAGGCGAGGATGAAGGCGAGCCCGAGATTGCGCAGCGAACTAAGCCAGGGGGAGGGCGCTTCCAGTGGCTGGTCGTTAGGGCGAAAGTCAGGCATCCTGCCTGACTTCCAAACGGAAACAAACGCGCGCGGCCTAACGAGCCCCGCGAGCCAACCCCAGAGCGCAAAATAAACCGCCATGTAAAACCCCACCATAACCAGCCCGGGCACCGTCACCGTATGCAGCCAAAAAAACGCGCTCCAGAAAAAGACCAGGCCCGCGACGTAACCGAGGAGCAGATCGCGCGCGCCGCGTCGTTTCCCGCCCTCGCCGGAAAACCAGATGGCCGCGAGCAGCGGGGTGAGTGCGATCCAGCAGGCCCATGATTGATCGAATGGCGCGAAGCAAAGCGTCGCGAGCGCGCCGCTCAGGATCGCTGCAAACCATGGCCACACTTTCAACAGCCAGCCGGCTGCGCGCTTCGCCTCGGTCATCGCATCAGGCGCGTCGCTGCCGCCGGCCCGCATCCGGCTTGCTCTTGCGCGAGGGGTAAACCGCGCCGCGCAGATCACGCGCATAGACCGGGTTCACCCGAAACGACGCCGACTCGAGAGCATCAAGCGTCCGCACGTTCACCTTATTCGAGAGCACGTACCCCTCGGTCATCAAGCCGGAGAGCGCGTCGAGCAACTCGGCGCCTTCCATCGAATCCATTCGTTCGGCGAGCTGTTTGCCGCCGACGAGGCCGCCGCTCAAGCCGATCGTTTTCAGCAGGGTAATCTCGCCGCCGTTGAGAGTGATTTCACTCATACGAGCCACTGTCATCGTCTCCCGCGCGATGTCGAGCCGCGGTGCAAATAGGTCCCATGAGACCCATGCGTCCTATAGGACCGATTCCGCTGCGATCCGCCTGCTCGCATCTTCCTGCAGCCATTCCCAGAGCGCCTCCAGTTTTTGCGCCAGCTCCGCTTTGATTTCGGCCAACTCGTTAGGGGAAAAGATGCGCTCTTCCGGCCGCCGCTGCGCGAAGAGGTAATATTTGATCTTCGGCTCCGTCCCCGAAGCGCGCACTGCGATCCGGATTTTGTCGGCCAGCTCGAAGATCAACATCTTCTCCTTTGGAATTTCATCGCCCTCGACGTCGCGGATGGATTCGGTTGCGAAATTCTTCACCATCGTCACTTTGCTCCCCAGCATCTCGTTAGGCGAGTTTCCCGTGTAACTCGCGAGCAGCCGTTGGATTTTGGCCGCGCCTTCCGCGCCTTCAAAGGTGAGCGCGCCCTGTTTTTCCAGGTAATAACCGAGCTCCGCATAAACTTCATCGAGCAATTCGTCGATCGTTAGGCCGCGCGACTTCGCATGCGCCGCCACTTCGCAGAACATGATCGCGGCCTCGTTGGCATCCTTGTCGCGGACAAAATCCGCCCCGCTGTAGCCATAACTTTCTTCGCTGCCGAAAATGTAAAAGGAGGAGTGCGCGAGACGCCGCCGCCGGGTCTCCTCTTCCGGCAGGTCGCGATAATTTTCGCCCGGCGCCAGCGGCACCGCCCGCTCGTATTTCGCCAGTTTGTCTCCGATGTATTTGAAGCCGGTCAGCGTTTCGACGCAGCGCAGGCCGAACTTTTCCGCGATTGCCTTTTGCAGATCGGTCGTGACGAAGGTCTTGATGATGACGCCGCGCTCGGCGTTCTGCGGGTTGAGGACGCCTTGTTTGAAAAGCGTCTTCGCACGGTAATAGGCGAGGAGCGAGCCGATCTGATTGCCGGTCAGCAGCTTCATTTCGCCCTCCGCGGTGCGCACCGCCACGCCCATCCGATCGCAGTCTGGATCCGTGGCGATGAGGAGGTCGGCGCGCTTATTTTTCGCCAGCTCGATTCCAAGCGTCAGCGCCTCGGCATTTTCCGGGTTGGGTGATCGAACCGTCGGGAAGCGCCCGTCGAAATCGTCCTGCTCGGCCACGACGTCGAACGTGAAACCGAGCCGCTGGAGCAGTGGTTTAATTATGACGCCGCCGGTGCCGTGAATGGGCGTGAAGACGATTCGCAGGTCGCGCTGGGCGCGAACGAGTGCAGGATCGAGCACGAGGGTTTCGAGGCGCGCGAGGTAGGCTTCGTCCACTTCGCGGCCGATCGTCGTGACCGTCGCAGCCGGCTCGTTAGGCGCGGAAGCATCCGCTGCATTGACTTTCCCGATGATCCCGCTGGCGTGCGGCTCGACCACCTGCGCGCCGTCGCTGAAATAAACTTTGTAGCCGTTATCGTGCGCCGGATTGTGGCTCGCGGTAATCACGACGCCAGCACTCGCGCGCAAATAGCGGACCGCAAACGACAGCTCCGGGGTCGAGCGCGGACCGTCAAAAACGAAAACATCGCAGCCATCTCTCGCCGCCAGTTCGGCCGCGAGCCTGCTGAATTCGCGTGAGAAAAAACGCGTGTCATACGCGATCACCAGATTGGGTTTTCCGCTCAACTGCTCACGCGCGAACCAATCGTGCAGATATGCGACCAGACCTTTTGTGGCGCGGCCGACGCTGTCGAAGTTCATCGCGTTCGTGCCGACGCATGGAAATTGCGGCCGGCCGAGTTCGTTAGGCGTACCTCGCTCGGCCTGGGTTACGATCTTGCCAATCGTGCGGCCGCGAATGCCGCCCGTGCCGAAAGCGAGCGTCCGATAAAAGCGATCGTTCAACTCCGCCCATTCGCTGGCTTGCGCCAGTTCCGAGACCGATTGCGCGGCGCTCGGCGAAGTCGACGCCGCCAGGGTCGCGCGAATGTTCGCGGCACTCGATTCGAGCAATTTTCCCTCGGCGACTGCGTGTTCGAACGCTTCTTTTTCCTCCGACATTATCCGACTTTTCGGGTGCCGTCGGAGCTTTGCAAGCAGCTTATCGCCACTATTGCACGCGAGAGCGGTGGGCGGGTTTCAACTCGAATTTGCCGGTGCGATCGGTGATCCGGATTGTCGTGGCATCTCCTTTTATCAGGATCAGGCGCCTGCTGGCGGGTGGACTGAAGAGTGGCCGAACACTGAGCAGGTGGCGGCCCGGCTTTACGTAAAGGGTCATCGCTTCACCGGCTGAGATGCGGGCGATTTGGTTGCCGTCGAGGTAGACATTGAGTCGCGATCCGCTAACGCCCGGTTGCCTAACGATGTTAATCGCGCAGTTCCGCCGATGCGAGGGTTTCAAGAGAGAAGGCTCGAAGTTTCGCGCCGCAGGCACGGATGTGCGGTCAGGGCGAGACGCGGGTCTGCTCGAGCAACCGAGAAGGCAGAGGCAAGCGAGCGCGAGGAAATATTTTTTCACTTACCGCTTCCTTTCGTATTTCCAATTGCGCGCTTTGCCCTCAGCGAGCCACCCGATGGAGGTGGTGATGCGCTGGCGGCGGGTCTGGTCGCGCTTCGCTTCGGTTATCCAGTCGATGTACTCTCTGCGCTTGCTTGGGCTGAACTTTTCAAATGTCTTCCGCGCCGGCGCGGTTTTCTGCAGCGCCGCGGTGAATCAGCGGGCGGCTCCAGGACCTCGGTCTGCTTTTTTGCCGGCCGCGCCAGCTTGATTCCGGCGTCGTTCAGCTCCGCCGCTTTCCGCACATAGGCAATCAGGATCGTTTCGTTAGGCAACTCCGAGACATGGGTGAGCCGGCCGAACTGTCCCATCCCTTCCTTCGGCCCGTTCTGCTCGCGATCGAAGAGGAGCGCGTCCTTCCAGAATCCGAAAACACAATGCTGCTTAAAGGCGGCCATCCCGGCGATGTTGCCCTTGTAGACGAAGTGCGGAAAACCCCACTTGATCGTCTCCTCGACCGACGGGCAGCCAGCGTGCACGATCTTGCGCAGCCGGCGCAGGATCGGCTTCGCAAAGGGAGCCGCCTCGGCGATGTAGGCATCTACTTTGGGATTTGTCCTGGGCATGCGCGCGCGTTTCTCCCGTCGGCTTAACGATTCTTCAGCATCGCGGCAAGCAAAAGTATTTGCCGAGCCATATCACTTACACCGCGTCCGGATTGCGCTGGGATAGCGCTGTAGACGTTTCGCTCCTGCGAAGCGCGGTTCTGCGCTTTCATCGCCCGTAACGAAACCGGAGTCCAATCTGCCGCGCGTAACTCCGGGCGCCTCCCGGAAGGAGGTGTCTACAAAGCGATCTTCCCGCCCCAGGAAAGAATCTTCGCTTTCGTCCCAGCCGCTTCCGCTTCTTTGATGTCGCCGTTGCGGTTATAGAACAAGGACAAGCTCGTCCAGCCGATCTGGTCGTTAGGCTTGAGCGCGACCGTTCTCTGGCCGGCCTCGATCGCTTCCGGAAAACGCCCGAGTTTCATCAACGCCATCCCGAGCGCGTGCCAGCCGTCGAAGAACTGCGGATCGAGCTCAACGCAGCGCCGATATTTTTCCACCGCACTTTCCAGTTCGCCAATCGCGAGATCGCCGTTCGCGTCGTCGAAGATCTCCTCGACCGAGTCCATTTCGCCTAACGATTCCTTTTTAACCCGGCGCCTGCTGCGGCTTCGTCTCTTCCACGCCGGCGGCGCGCCGGCGCTCGCGCAGCCATTCGTAGAAGACGACCTGCCCTTTGTTCTGCAAGGCCCGGCTTTCGACGAAGGGCCGGGAAGCTTCAAACTGCGCGGCGTTAAACGGCTCGCGCTTCTCCAGCACGACAAGCAGGCCCCCGTCAGGCTGAGGCACAAAATCGCTCACCGTCCCGGGAGCCATCTCGCTTACGGTTTGTTTGATCGCCTGGAGCGCCGGCGTTTGGCTTTTCGGATCCGGGGTAGGCGCAGGCGCGCTTCCCGGCGGATTATCGAGGAGCGCAAACGGCGGAATCTTTTCCGCCTTCAAGCCCGCTTGCGCAGCGGCGTCCGCGGCCGTTTTACCGCTCTTCACCGCTTCGCCCAATTCTTTGGCGCTAGCGGCGGCTTTGGCTGCGATCAGGCCCTGGATGCGCTCCTGCTTCAACGCCTCGACGATTTTCGGCTGCGCCTCCTCGAGCGTGAGGGGGCGGGCTGGATCGATCTTGATGAGGTGCTCCACATAAAAGCCATCTGGCGCCTGAATCGCATCGCCGTTAGGGGTTTCTTTCGTTAGGGCGAAAGCCGACTGGACGAGCGCAGGCGTGCCGGCGAGCAGCGGATCGGGGCTGGCCTTCGAAAACTCGCCCGTCTCCTTTGGCGTCAGCTTGAATTTCGCGACCACCGCGTCGAAGTCCGCGCCCTTCGCCTGAAGCGCCTCGGTAAAATCATTTGCGGTGTCTGCCAGTTTTTGCAGGACGTCGATCCGCTGTTTGCCCGTGAGTTTTTTCTGATCATCGCTCAGGCCGAAATTGACGAATTTCACCTGCCGCTTCTCGTCTGTCTTCAGCTGCGCCTTGTGCGCCTCGAAATATTTCGCCACGTCCGCGTCGCCCACCTGCGCCTGGTTCGCGAAATCCGCGGAGTGAAAACGGACCGTACTCACCTCCATTTTCGAGTAGAGCTGCTCAAAATTCTCCCGCATCTCCGACTCCGGCACAGTCACTCCCGCGCCGAGTATTTTCTCCACCCGCTCGAGTGCAATTTGGTCCGCCGCCAGCTCTTCGACCTGCGCTTCGCTGAAGCCCATCGGAGCGAGCGCGTGGTCTGCGAATTCCGTATATTTCGCGAGGTCGAACCCGTTCTCACCCTGGAAAGCCGGCAACGTTTTCACAAATTCAGCAATCTCCGCGGTGGTCGGTTTGATCCCAAGCTCGTCGGCCTCGTGCCGGAGCACCATCAGGTTCCAGGAGAAATTTGCGTAGGCTTCGTTCTCCGACTGCGCGCCGATGGTGAGCGCCTGTACGAGGTCGCGCATGCCGAGCTCGCTTCCAAGGCGAAGGAGGCGCGAGTTCCGCTGGAATTCCACCTGCGAAACATTGCGATCGTAGATCTTGCCCACGACCCCGTTGCCCATCTGCGCGAAGTCCGTTTTGTTCCAGTACCAGGAGAAGGAAATGCAGACGAGAGCGGTGATGAAGATCATCAGCACCTTGTGGTGCTTGCGCATAACGGTGATCATAACTTTGAGCGGGTGGGCGTGGCGAACTTAGGGTCTCGCCCCGGCGCGGCAACTGATTTCTGGCGGTCGATCGCCCGGAGGGACTCCGGGCGCGGCGGGCGCCGCTAGGCTTGCCTAACGAACTCTTCCACCTCCGCGACGTAATCGCGAAAGGGATCACCCATTACAAGAAAATCGAGGCTCTCGAGCGCAATCGAATCCCAGTTGATCACATAAGGATGTCTCCCGTTGCGGAAGAGCTCGACCGCGCGCGCCCGCCCTTTCGCGCGCGTGTCCGCGGGCGGCGTGCGCGTGACATCCTTCTGTCGCACGAGATGGTTCCATTCGCCGATCCGTTTGGCCGGGGCGAGGCCGAAGAACAGTCCGCGGTTTGGATCGATGTTGTGATATTCGAGATCGAGACTCTGCAGCCAGGGATCGTCCCAGCCCAGATTCTCCGCCGACATGAACGATTCGAGCAGCCATTTTTTGCTGATCCAATCGACCCCGCCGATGAGCGCCTCCGGTTTGTTAGGCAAAGCATCGAGGGTGTAACTCCAGCTCTCCAGCAGCCAGTCGGTTTCCTCACTCGTGCCTGCGAGATGCCGTTGCGCGAGCGCGTGCAAGCGCCATTGCACATCGAGCGCGCCGATTGTTGCGCCGCTTTCCAGTTCCACCACCCAACGCTGCGTCGGATCGCGCGAAATCCCGCGGGTCGCCTGGACGGCGTCGGCCAGCGTGAGGTCGTTAGGCAAAAGACCGGCCTCGAGGAGCGTGAGGATGCAGGCGGTTGTGCCGATCTTGAGCGCGTTCGCGAACGGGCTCATGTTCGAGTCGCCGATGAGAAGGTGGAGCCGGCGATATTTCCGGTAGTCGGCGAGTGGTTCGTCGCGCGCGTTGATGATCGCGCGGTTGAATTGCACCCATTGGTAGATGTCGTTGACGATGTGATCGGCCCGCTGGCTGAGCTGGAAATCGACCGTCTCGTCGCTGTTCGGCATCTCGAAATCGAAGGCAAGCGGATTGGCCTGCCCCACCCGGCCGGCGCCGGTAAAAATTTGCCGCGTCGCGAGAAACGCGAGGAGCGCGCCGAGGGCCGCGGGGGTGAACTGCGCCTCCCGTTTCATGAGGTAATTCTCGTGACAACCGAAGGTCGCGCCGGTGTGGTGGTCGACGTTGTTCTTGATGAACGAGACGCGTCCGGCCACGCCTAACGACTCCAGCGCCCCCTGCAAAAGCTGATCGCCGGCAAGATCATAGGCGACAATGTCGCGCAGTTGCCGGCACTCCGGCGAGGCGTATTCGAGGTGGCCCATGTCGAGATAGATGCGCCCGCCGTTGCAGAGAAAGCCGCCATTGCCCGGCGGCTCCTCGTAGTCGCGATAATGCAGGTCGAGCGCGCCCGCGCGCATTCTGCGGAAGAGATGATTCTTCACCCGCACTGGCCAAGCGTCGCCGTTAGGCTGAGCCACCTCGCCGCTCACGAGGCATCCGTATTCGGTCTCGATCCCCGCGACCCGGTCCATCTGGCGACCATCCGCTGTCGCCGTGGCGTGGACAAGCATCAAAATGGAGCGCACCGTGGCGCATGACGACGAAACCATTTCCCGCGCGCAGTCCCGCCGAAAAGGTCGGTGGCATTTTTCATTTCGGCCGGATGATCGATAAAATTCGCGCCCACGCCCGGGGCGAGCTGCCCGAGGATCACGTGCCCCCGCTTGGCAAAGGTTTCGATGGCCGCTGTTTGCGCTTTCTCGGGCTCACGTACGAGGATATCGTCGCGCGGGCGAAGGAAGGCGGGAGCGACGACGAGTTGCTCGCGTGGGCCTTCCAGAATGGACGCAAACCTTCCGAGGAAGAGATCGAGATCTGGAACGAGTTCATGCGCAAGTGCGGCTGGAACGACGAGATCACCGAAACGCTCGAACGCCGCAAAACCGAGAGCGGCCTAACGGATCGAGACGACATCCAGACAATGTTCAACTATATCGACGCTGACGAAGGACGGTTGTAAACGCCGCTCTTAGATCCTGGCCGCATGTCCAGTTTGGGGTCGCCTAACGAACTGCTCTCTGCGCCGGCGGCGGCGGCGGCGGCGGTTGCTGCCGGTAGTCGATCACCTTCCAAACCACCAGCACGATCAATGCGACCAGGATCGCCGCCACGATCAATCGCGTCCGCGAGGGAGCCGCGGAATTCGGCAGAGCCATCGGCTCTATTCCGCGAGGGTATCGATCCGTTCGGCGAGCGCGAAATCGAGCTCGGTTAATCCGCCTTTGCTGTGGGTCGAGAGAAGCAGACGCACTTTGTTGAAGCGAATGTCGATGTCGGGATGATGCTCCTCGTCCTCGGCGACCTCGGCCACGCTGTTCACGAAATCGATCGACTCAGAGAATTCATCGAACTCGAAAGTGCGCTCGATGTGTTTTTTCTCGAGTTCCCATTCGGGAATTTTTTTCAGACGGTTTTTCAGCTCGTCCGTTTTGATCAGTTCCGCCATGACGGCAACACGAGTAACACCCCGTTTTGCTTTTGCAACGGGTAATCGGAAGCGGAAATTCATGTCGTTTCGGCGGCACAAACCATGTGGCCCCGACTCTCTGACCCGCCTCGCTCGGCTCTGCCAGCCGCTCCCTCGTCGCCTCTCGCGGTGAGTTCTGCCACCGACGCCGATGAGACACCCGCGCTACGGCGCAAGAATTTTGCGCAGGTTTTTCCCGGCGTCGAAAACCTCGACTGCGCAGGCGCGCGCTTGCCGCGAGAGGCGCGGCCAATCACCCAGAACGCCTCGCGCTGCCGCCGCTGCCGTCTCCGCATTCTCGGCGAAATTAAATCCGCTCTCGGCTGGCAGATATTTCGCCGCGCCCGTCTCTTCCGTGATCACCGGCCGACCTAGCGCGAGAAATGCCGCCGCTCGATCGCTAATCCAGCCGGTGCGCCAGCTTACATCGACACCTTTGATGGCGGTGAACTCGCCCGCGGCCGAGGCGAGATAGCGGCGATATTTCGATGGGGTCCGTGCGACCTCGTGCGGCGAGACCAGTTGCCACCCGAGGTGCGCAAGCCGCGCCCTCTCCGGATCGTCGGCCGCGAGGTTCATGGCCAACTCCCACTGCGCTTCGGGCACGCGTGCCGGTAGATCGAGGTAAGGCGCGAAGGCGTGCTGTTTCGAGAGATCGGGAAACTCTCCGTTCACCTCGACGCTGCCGCCCCAATACCATTGCCCAATTGTGGTGAATTTCGACCGTCCCGAAAGCGGTTGCGGCTGCGCGCGCAGCAGCTCCGTATCCACGAGCGGATAAAACGTCCGCCACGGGAGCGGCGACTTCGGCATCCCGCAATCGTCCGCGTGAAGGTTCAGCCCGATCGTCCAAAACTCGTGGTGAGAACTTTGGCCCATCTCGAGTTTCGTCATCCAATAGAATATCTCACTCGGGTCGAGATCGCAGAAAATGCGACGTTCGAACTCAAGCAAGAATGGCGGATGCAGCGAATAAGCGAGATTGAGGAGAACGTTAGGCCCGGCCAACCGATCACGCAGCTTGCGCCGCGAGATGCCGATGCAGCGCATCGCCGCCAGCTCATGTTCCTGGCTCGCTGGATCCTGGTAGAGCAGACAATAGCGGCGCGCGAGTCCATGCGCGCGGAGCTGCCGTTGGAAGTTGCGGATGCACGACTCATCCGCGGCGCGATCGTTCGTCGCGGGGAGCAGTTCCAGCCAGATCGCGTCTTGCTTTAAGCGGCGGAGCCCGAGCATCCACTGCAGCGGCACGGAAAAATTCCCGCCCCCCTCGCGATACTTCGCCGCAAAACCGCACCCCAAAAAAACCGTCACGAGCGAGATGATCGTGCGAAATCTTCCGCAAGCGATCTCTCATCCACCTTGTAGAGGCGGGCGTGTCGCCCGCACGCGGAAGGAGCGCGTCACCAAAATCCCCATTGTTTTGTCGTCACAATCCAAACACCGAGAGCTATATTCGTTAGGGAATGAGCCAGCACGCAGGAGCTGAGGCTTTTTGTTCTGTAGGCCACGAGGTTGTAGAGCGCTCCGCTCAGGAGCGCGGACGGCCAATCCGGCCTCGAATGCGAAAAGCAAAAGGCTAGGGTCACACCCGAGAAAGATAGCCACGAAAATGTTCCAAAAGGCACCGTCTCGAAGGATTCGGCGATGAGGTAGCGCAGCAGGAAACCGCGCCAGAAAATTTCTTCCACCAAAGGAACGACGACCACCAGTCTAACGAATCGCAGCACCAGCGTGGCCCAGTAGAAGCCGGGCGATCCCGTTAACGTATCGGGGTTGAATCCGATGAGTCGCGGCGAGAAGTGCAGGAATTGCTGCGGCGCGATCCAAAGCAGGAAAACCGCGAGCGCCAAAAGTACTGTGAATCCCCCGCGGCGTACGGGGCCAAAGGTGTAGTCGCGCCAACAGGAGATGAGCAAGCCCGCGCAGAGCAGGGCTTGCAGCGGGAAAATCCAGAACTCCGGCGCCGCGCCAGAGGCTGGCGCCAGGAGTTTCCAGCGCGCTCCCGAGGCTGAGCAGGACGACGAACAGGAACATCGGGGCCGCATAGGCAATGAGGTGCCGCTTGTGTGTGCGTTCCGAGGTTTCCGTCTTTTGCATCGACGGAGAGTAGACGCGGAATTTGCCGCTGGCAGAAAATCTCCGCACGATTGCGCGCGCTCGTGGTCAGGCCAGACCAGATTCAGGCGTGATCGAAAGCGAAAAGCCCAATCACGAAATGGGCACCCATGATCCCGCTGCGCTCGTGCAAGGGCTCGAGCTTGAGTTAGCGCAGCAGCGCGCCGCGTGGCGCAAGGTCAGCGCACGTCGGGGCACTTGGCGTGCGCTAAGCATTCTCTTCTTCTTCTCCTCGGCCTCGCCGCGCTCGTTACCTACTTCTATATCGTGCCGCAGTTACGGTCACACGCGGGAGAGAAGGGGTCGCCGCCGATCGAGGCTGGTCATTAGGCGGACGTGACGACTCTCTCGCTTCGCGCTGGCGGCCTTTTTCGTCGGGGCGGCACGCTCCATCTCCTCCGGCCCGCACTCTATCTCGCGATCATGCCGCCGGTCCTGCCGTGGACTTCCGCACTGGTCGCGATCAGCGGCGCTGCAGAAATTCTGGGCGGCCTCGGTGTCCTTTTTGCCTTCTCGCGCAAGGCGGCCGGCTGGGGTTTGATCGTCCTGCTCATCGCGGTCTTCCCGGCCAACCTCCAAGCGGTCGCGAACGGCATGGTCATCAACGGCTGGGCCGTCCCGGCTTGGATCCTTTGGGCGCGGCTGCCTTTCCAGCTTCTCTTCATCTTCTGGGTGTACCTGACCTGCTTTACTCAGGATGGTGGTGCGCCCCGGCCCACACTTTAAAGGGAGGTCCTACTCCAAGCGGAGGATTCCTTTACTGACCGTCGGGTATCTGCGCCGCTAACATAGCCGTGCCAGCACAGGTGTCTTAGTTCCCGCCGGAAAAGCGCCATTTTTCCGTCGACGATGTGGTAGGAATATCCCCGGCGCGGCCTAATGGGTAAACCTGTTCAGCTTCATCTGAAGCTCGAAGTTGTTGGCGAGTCCGGCGCGGACAGACCATCTCTTACCGAGGGGTCCCGCCCCGAGCTCAAGATCCTTCCAGGTACCGTCACTTTGCTGCACTGCCAGGTTGGCCGCACCGTAATATTCGAACTGGGTGCCGCGGGGCTCATCGAAAGACGGCAAAGATAGCGCCATCGTGCCGTCGGCGATTTCGAAAATGAGGACGTTAAGCACAACCGGTGTGGTTGGGTTGAGTTTATCCAATCCAAAGTGTCCGTTCACCTCCCAATTCCGAGTCAGTTCGAGCGCGTATTTATCGTAGGCGCCGTTTAATTCGGAATGGATGATTCGAGCGCCGAAAACATGATTCCCGCTTAACTCTCCGCGCACCGCGATCCAGGCCTCGACGGGCGAGACAGCGACGTGGTTATAAATGGTTGCGCTCAGTGTTCTCTGGAGAACTGCCAGGGATAGACCGGGGATATCGGCGATAGTGCGAATCTTTTCGGCGGCCGAAGCCGCAGACCAAACCGAGAAGCAGACCAGCAGCACCAGCAGAGTTTTGCAGGTTTTCATATAAAATGGTCTACGACAACGCTTCACAGACGTCGAGCCAAGAGTCTGAGAAATGCCGGAGGAGAGGGTCGGTTCGACTCAGCGTGTGAGAGCCTTAGAGGAAGATGACTGCACGCCCGGATCGGCCGTAAGACAGGCGTTCCCGACAGGGGCGCGAAATCTTCCGCAAGCGATCTCTCATCCACCTTGTAGAGGCGGGCGTGCGGCTCGCAGCCGGGAGGAACGCGTCACCAAAATCCCCATTGTTTTGTCGCCATGATCCAAACCCCCAGAGCTAGATTCGTTAAGGCATGGGCCAGCACACAGGAGCTGAGATTTTTTGTTCTGTAGGCGACGAGATTGTAGAACGCTCCGGTCACAAGCGCAGCCGGCCAATCCGGCCTTGAGTGCGAAAAGCAAAACGCCAGACTCACGATCGAGAAAGAGAGCCATGAAAATGTTCCGAAGGGCACCGTCTCGAAGGATTCGGTGATGACGTAGCGGAGAAGAAATCCACGCCAGAAGATTTCTTCGACGAACGGAACGAGCACCGCCAGCCTAACGAATCGGAGCAGCAGCGTGCTCCCATGCAATGCGGGCGATCCGGCAAACGTGTCCGGATTGAACCCGGCCAGGCGCGGCGCAAAATGAAAGAACTGCTGGGGCGCAATCCAGGCGGCGAAAACCAGAAGAGAGACGGCGATTGTGAAAACCGGCTGGCGCAGCGCATGGAACTCGTAGTCGCGGCGGAAATAAACCAGCAGCGTGGCGCAGAGGAACGTCTGCAGCGGGTAGATCCAGAATTCCGGCGCGGCTCGCCAAGGCGCAGCGCCCGGTGCTTTCAACCAGCTGCCGACACCGAGGAACAGGATGAAGAGCAGCATCGGCAGCGTGTAGGCGAGCAGCCGGCGCTTTGCGGCCACGTCGGACTTTTCAGCCGAATTCATCCGTCGACACTAATCACTGAAGCCGAGCGCCGGCAGGAAAAGTTGGGCGCTGCCGGAGACATTGTAGCGTGCCGCTGTCCTCAGCGCACTGCAGCGGTTGCGCGGGGTGAGGGACGCGCACAGGTTCGCGCGTGCCTGGAACCGATGAGCCCAAGCGGGACCTGCGCGAGACCGATCCCGACGTTTTAGCCCGGGCGCTCGAGATGGAGTTGTTTTTGAAGCGCGCCGCCTGGCGGAAAACGGCTGAGTGCCGCGGCACTTGGCGGGCGCTCAGCATTCTATTCCTTCTCCTCGTCATTCTCCCTCCGCGACTGCGCGAGCGCGGGGGGGAAACACGGTCCGCAGAAAGAAGTCGTTAGGCCAAATCGTGCACCTCAACGCACGCACAGTTTCCCGCAGTGCGCTCGCCATTTTCTTTGTCGTCGCCGGCACGGCTCATTTCGTTAGGTCCGAGCCTTATCTCGCGATCATGCCTCCCTGGATTCCCTGGGCGGTCACGCTGGTCGCCGTTAGCGGGGCGGCAGAAATCATCGGTGGGTTGGGCGTTTGCTTTCGGGCGACCCGGACGGCCGCCGCTTGGGGATTGATCGCACTGCTCGTGGCGGTTTTTCCCGCTAATATCTACGCGATCTCGACCGGGATGGTTATCGGCGGTCACTCCGTGCCGGCCTGGATGCTCTGGACGCGACTCCCTTTCCAATTGCTTTTTATCGCCTGGGTTTACCAGGTTTGTTTGCGGAGGGACGCGCTTCCGCGCTAGAGCCACTCCTTGGTGCTCGGCCAGATTTCCCGCAGAGGTTTCTTCAGGCCGCGGCAGAGAAAAACGTGCAGCTTTTGTTCGTTAGGCATGGCCCATGGGCTGCTCGCGATTGGGCCAAGGTCAGTGACCGATTGAAATTCCTCCCGTTCGTCATTCGCGCGGTCATCGAGAATTAAGACGATGTTGCCGCTGTAGTTGCGCGGGCCCCAGAGAAAGTAGTTCTGATGCCCGCAGATCGCGGGCGGCAAGCCGAGCGGCGGGCCGAAGAAGTCGATCGCGCCGGCTTCGCCGTAATTTTGCGCAAAAATTGCCGTCTCCCTTTGTTCGTTAGGCGGAAGGGAGTGATAAGCTTGTGCCACCGAGGCGGCCATTTCCGGCCAGCCAAATTGATCCGCAAAGTGCTGTGGTAGCGCAGCAGTATGCGAAGTTTCAGTGCGCGGTGGCTGGATATGAATTGCTTTTAAATACGCAAGCAATGTCGACGGCGGAAGGATCGGCAGCGCGATAGGCGCGAGGAGCGCTCCCGTCGCGACCATAATAGCGAGCAGGCAGGGCTTGACCCAGCGAGACCGACTCTGGCACCAGCCTTCAAAGGCAACCGCACCCGCGGCGAAGAGCATGGGATAAGCCGGCGCGAGATAGTAAACCTTGCCGTGGAGCAGGATGAACTCGGCCAGCGTCACGAGGAAAATGATGGCGAGCAAGAGATAGCGCCGAGCGGCGTTGGCCAGAAGGAGCCAAAGCAAGCCAGTGAGCCAAAGCGGCAGGGTTCCCGGATTCATTATGAGAATTTGCTGCGAGAGGAACTGCACTGGACTCAGGACGACATTCTTGCTGCTCCGCGCGACATTGCGCAGCAGTTCCCAAGTCGCCCAATGGTGCTGGGTTTCCCAGATAAGGTTCGGCAGGGCGATGAGAAAAGCGATGAGTCCGCCAAGCCATATCCACTTCTGCGTGAAATGACGGCGCGCGGGTGTGGCGAGAATGCCGACAACAACTGCCACGCCGAAAAACGTCATCGAATGTTTGTTCTCGAGACCCAGTCCGGCGAGCAAGCCGAACCAAAGCCAGAGCCGCGGCGAACCGCCGTTGAGCAGGCGCACCAGCAGGTAAATGCAACCCATCCACAGCGGCGGCTCGAACGCGTTCATGGAGTAGAAGTTGGTGTTGGCGAGAAAGACCGTGGCGCAAAGTGAGGCCGTGCAACTGAGCACGATCGCCCAGCGCCGGCCGCCTAACTCTCGGGCGATCAGACCGGTTGAGGCTACTGTGAGCGCAGCGGCGACCGCGGGGAATAGCCGCAGGGCGAAAAGCGAGTCGCCGAAGAGCAAGCTGCTCAGCCTAACGAGGCAAATGGAAAGAGGCGGCTGGTCGACATAGCCGAAGGCAAGGTGCCGGCCGCAAGCGATGTAATAAAGCTCGTCACGAAAGTATCCGTAACGACTGTTCGTGAGAAAATGCGGGAGTAGCGCGACCGCCGCAAAGAGCCAGAGCAGCAAATTGCCGCTCCGCTCCGTCAACTTTTCCTTCGGACCATCTTTTGCCACGCGATGGGCTCGTTAGGCTCGATCGGTCAGTGAAGCAACCGGAACTTTATAGGCAACGTCACCGCGCCACTGGCGGGCAGATCGCGATCGGCCGCCGCCTTGAGCGCGCCGACCGAGATTGGCTCCGTTTCCTCCACTGCGACCTTGGCGGGCGGCGGCTCGATAGCTTGCTGGCCTTTTGCCTTCAGCTCGTCGTTGAGTTTCGGCAGATCGCTGCTGAGCAGTTGCTCGAAATCCTTCGTCACGTCGCCCAGCTCGCGCCGGAGCGAATCGATCCGCGCGACCTGATAGTCAGCGGGTTTACCCTCATAACTGAGGATCGCGCCGTAGAGCTGATCAGTATGCTCGCGCAAGCGTTCTTCACCAGTGATCGCGCCGCCTTCGGTCGTAGCCACAATTTGCTTTCGGACCGCGTCGACTTTGCCGTCGAAATCACTCACGGCTTTACGCGTGGCGTCTCCGTCTGGCATGGTCTGCTCGGTTTTCGCGAGGCCGTTGCGCAAGCCCACGATGCGATCCATTAGCGCGCTCTCGTCGCCGAATAGCTCACGCACCTTCAAGGCGGCGTCATACTGCGCTTTGCGGTCCGCTTCGCTGAACTTGGCGCGCCGATCAAGTCCTACAGCTATCTTTGTTTCGTAGGGCTTGTTGTCCTTGGTCATGCGCACCGTGTAAGTGCCCGGTAAGAAACGCGGTCCCGTGATGCCGGCCCCGGCGATTTGCGCGGCCGGCGGAACCCGCGGCGGCTTCCCGTGCATGCTCCAGGTGACACGATTCAGACCAGGCCGCTTGCTCGCCGGCAGAGTGTCGACCACCTGGCCCGACGGATCGAGAACTTCGATCTTGAGTTTGCCGAAGAGATGCCGGGATTTCTGGTAGTAAGTGATCACTGCAGCATCAGGCGGATTATCACCCACAAACACTGCCGCGCCATTGGCCCAGCCGCCATTCGCTTCGATCCGTTGCTGCACCGGGCGGGCGGAAACGAAGCTGGCTTCTTTCGTTAGGATATCCGGCGTGAGGGCGCGCAAAGGCGTAATGTCGTCGATGATCCAGATGCCGCGGCCATGAGTGGCGAGCACCAGATCGCTTGTGCGGGGTTGGATCGCGAGATCATCCACCGGCACGTTCGGAAAGTGGCTGCCCTTGAACTGCGCCCAGGTCTGGCCGCCATCAATCGAGACATAGAGACCGAACTCGGTCCCAAGGAATAGGAGGTTTTTCTGGACAAGATCTTCCTTGATCACATGCGCATACCCGCGAATGCCCTTCTCATCGGCGGCGCTCGCCAGTGGTGTCCAGGTCTGCCCATAGTCGGTCGTCCGGTAAACGTAAGGCGCGAAGTCTCCAAAGGTGTGGCGATCGAAAGCGACATAGGCTGTACCCGCGTCGAAATTGCTCGCCTGCACCCAATTGACCCAGGAATTCTTCTCCAAACCGGGGATATTCGCGACGACGTTGTTCCAGGTCTTACCGCCATCGCGGGTCAGCTGGAGGTTGCCGTCATCCGTGCCCGCCCAGATGAGGTTCTTGTCTTTGGGTGACTCACTAATCGAATAGATCGTGGTATGCATTTCCGCGGCCGAGTTATCGACGGTGATGCCACCGGATTGCTCCTGCTTCTGCTTTTCCGGATCGTTCGTGGTGAGGTCGGGAGAGATCCGATCCCAGGATTGGCCGTGGTCGCGCGACCGGAAGAGGAATTGGGCGCCGATATAAACAGTCCCTTTCTCGTTAGGCGAAGAGACGAACGGCGTATTCCAGTTGAAGCGCAGCTTTTCCTTGTAGTTTGGCTTCGGCTGAATGGCGCGTGCTTCGAGAGTGTGGCGGTTGATCCGGCCGGCGATGCCGCCTTGGTATTCCGCGTAAACATAATCGGGGTCAGCGGGGTCGACGAAGGTGCAGAAGCCGTCGCCGTTGTAGATGTTTTCCCATTGCGCATTAGTGATACCGCCTGGGTATTCCGACTGGCCGACCCAGCAACTGTTATCCTGCAAGCCACCATAAACTTGATAGGGATCCGCTGCGTCCACGGTGACATGGTAGAACTGCGAGATGGGAAGGTTATTGGCTTTCCACCACTTGTTACCCCCGTCGTAGGCATACCAGAGGCCGCCGTCATCGCCCGAAAGAACCGTCTGCGGGTTGGTGGGATCGATCCAGACGGCGTGCACATCGCCATGCGCGCCGTTGAAGCCACCCACCGTGGCGAAGCTCTTCCCGCCGTCCGAACTAAGAATAAGAGCGCCGTCGGTCTTAAAAACGCGGTCCGGGTTTTTTGGATCAACGGTCAAGTTAGCGAAGTAGAACGGACGCCAGACCATCCATTGACTCTTATCCCGTTGCGCCCAGGTCTGTCCGCCGTCATCGGAAACGAAAAGTGCGCTATCGGTTGATTCGACAAATGCATAGACGCGCTTCGGATTGGACGGCGCGATCGCGAGGGCGAGCCGCCCATAGGGCTTTTTTGGGAAACCTTTACTGTTCTCCGGAGTGACTTCCTGCCAGGTCGCGCCGCCGTCGGTCGAGCGAAAGAGCCCGCTCCCCGAGACATCGTTAGGCCCATCGCCGCCCGAACGAAAGGTCCAGCCTTTGCGCCGGAAATCCCATAGCCCCGCGAAGAGGATGTTCGGATTCGACGGATCCATCGCGATGGTCGAAACGCCGGTGGAAAGATTAGGACCTTTGAGAATCAAGTTCCACGTCTTACCGCCGTCAGCCGTTTTATAGAGGCCGCGATCGGGCGAATCGCTCCACAGGGCTCCCGGCACCGCCGCATAAACGGTGTCGCTGTTTTTCGGACTAACGATGATCTGCGCGATCCGCTCGGAGTTCGGCAAGCCCGCCTTCTCCCAGGTTTCACCGCCGTCGGTTGACTTGTAAATGCCGTCGCCGATCGAGACGCTGTTGCGCGTCCAGGGTTCGCCGCTGCCGACCCAGACGTTTTTGGAATTCTTCGGGTCGAGCGCGATCGCGCCAATCGATTGCACCGGTTGTTCATCGAAAACCGGCCGAAATTGCGTGCCGCTGTCTTCAGATTTCCAGACGCCGCCGCTGGCTGCGCCGATAAAGATGGTGAGCTTGCCCGAGGGTTCACGCGTCGCCGCGATCGCAGAGATGCGGCCGCTCATCGCGGCGGAGCCGATATTGCGCGCGCCGAGGCCCGATATGGTGGCCGAGCTGTAAGGCGTCTGCTCGCCCGCGACCGCCCCGGCGAAACCGAATGAAGTGACTAGGAGTAAAGAAAGAAATCGCATGATCTAATAAGTAGCTGAGTTATTTCGTGGCAGGTTTTGGGAAGCCAAAGATGGCGTCGTCGACCGGGATGTTGGCCTCGGCTTTTTCGATGATGATTTTTTGTTTGTCGGTCGAGCCTTTGTTCCCGGCCTCGATCGAGAAGGGGAAGTAAACGCCGTTGACCTTTTCATAATCGCCAAGGTCGGTTTCGACTTCCACCTTCGCGCCTTGTTCGGTGCGCTGGGCCACTTCGCGGATTTCGAGAAAATAATCGGGGTCGAGATAGACATAAGTGATGTCGCCATTCTTGCGCACTACTTTAAGTTTGTGCGCGGCGGTACCTTCGACGTCTTCCGTGCCGAGGTAGGTGACGGTTTTGCCTTCCGCTTTCCAATCCACCAGTGGACCACCGATCTCCGCGTCTTCGACAAGCGATTTCGCCTCATCGCCCGACATTTGCTCAGGATCTTTGCGTCCCCCAAAGGGCGAAATCTTCCAGCCGCTCGCACTATCGTAAGCCTGCACC